>JAEUJS010000401.1 GCA_016792935.1 Archangium sp.
GATCGGATGCTCGACGTCTACCGATCCACCAAGCTCGACAAGCTCGCGATGCGCTCATTGACGCATCGCTCGCCGTTGCTCAAGGCCTGACGAACCCGCTCAGGGGTAGATGTTGATCGTCATCGTCGACGACGCAGGCGACTGCTGACCGCGCGTGTCCCACACGTCGAGACCGACGCGGAACAGACCGGTGACTCCCGGCGGAATCACCAGCTTCACCTGGCACATCATGGTGCGCATGTTGTTGTTCTGCAGCGCCATGCTCGCGCCCATCGGGATCTGCGGGAGGAGCGTAAAGCGGCACTCACGAACGCCGTTGTCGTCGGTCGAGGTCGCAGCCGAGAGGGTGATTTCGTCGGGCATGATCATCGACAGGTTGAAGGCGGCGGCGTTCTGCGCGCCCATCACGCACTGAGGATCGTTGATGAGGCTGGCCGGAGGGCACGCGGTGAGGCTTGCGATCGGGAACGCATCGAGAGCGGCGTTCGACTGGAGGAGCAGCAGCTTGTACTGCGGTGCTCCGTAGTCGGTGTCGTTGGTCACGATGCGCATTTCCCCCGTCTGCTGGCCGCCCGTCGAAGGGCGCCGATACTGCACCGTTGCCTGAAACGAACCGCCCGGCGCGAGCTGCAGCCCAGCCGGCACCATGGGATCAATCAGGGAGAAGAACGGCGGCATCACCACGATCGAATCCCTCGCGCTGACCGAGCTGACGATCAATGTGCCGCACCCCATGCCGTTCCTGATGGTGACCAGCTTGGCGCTGAACTCATCGGCGGGATCTCCGAAGTCGACGACGTCCATCGGATCCGTGGTGAGGCACGGCTTGATGCCGCTGATCACGCTGACGACGACGGTGCCACCGCTGCCCGCTCCCATGCCGGGGATGTCGGCGACGATCTCGAGCTGGTCGCTGACGAGCAGCGGCATGTCGACCTCGGTCACCTCGATCGCGGCGTTCATGGTGGGCTGAATCATCTGGCCCTGGATGTTCTGCGTGACCGAGAAGCGCTGATCGGTGCTGGTGGTGGTGCCCGACGAACGGAAGCGCACGCCCGAGATCTGAATCGGCGTCGAGCCGTCGTTGGTCACGCGGAACTGCGCCTTGTGCGGCGTGCGCATCGCGTAGCCGCAGTTGTCCATCGAGTTGGTGTAGTTGCAGCTCGTCGGCGTGACGTAGATCGACGGCTTCACCGCGTTGGCCTGCAGCGTGAGCCGCGCCGGGTTGACCGCGCCGTCACCGTTGATCGGATCGTTGCTCTTGATGGTGAGGATCGCGATGTGCTGCTGGCTCGACGCGCCGCTGCCGTCGTCGGTGGCCGTGAAGCGCACCGTGATGGTGGTCTCGTCGGTGCCGTCCGCCGTGGACAAAACGAACGGGTTGTCCATCGAGGGCAGCACCGCCGGAGAATCGACCGTGAAGCCGTCGTTGGTGTTGATGTTGGTCGCGCCGTCGATCTCGAGCGCCGTGACCTTCAGCGCCGGGCAACCCTTGTTGCGAATCTTGATCTGCAGGGTCGTCGATTGATCCATCAGCACGTCGGGCATCTCGAGCGTGCAGTCGGACAACGGCGTGTCAGCAGTGCAGAGCAGGAAGCCCGACTTGTCCTTCTTCTCGGGGCCGGTCTCGATCATCGGCTGGCTGGGACGCGCGCTGCCCGAACCACTCAAGGTGATGACCGGGTTCTCGGTGTCGGCGTTCTGGTCGTCGATGGTGAGGCTCGCGCTGACGTCGCCCTTCTTGGTGGGAGCGAACGCGATCTCGAACTCCGTCTCGCCGAGCGGGCCGATGGCGTCGGGCACGCCTCCGTCTTCCGAACCGACCTTGAAGGAGTCTGCGCCGAGGCCGCCGAGGACGAAGCCGAGCTGCGCTCCGGCCTTGCCGCGGTTGTTGAGCGTGACCTTCTTGCGATCGGGGAAGACGCCCATCACGGTCATGCCGTTCTCATCGCGAGACGGGCAGGCGTCGAAGCTCAAGCCGACGGGCGTGGGGACGATGTCCGGCTTGTTGGTGTTCGTGCCGGTGCCACAGTCGCGGCAGCCCGTGATGATGAGCGCAGCGGTCAGGAAGATCAGCAGGCGCTGCTGGGGGAAAAAGGTCAGATTCTTCAAGGGGAAAACTCCAATTCGGCCGTGAGAGGTTGGGTGTATACAGCCGCCGCTCATGGCCACCAAGACCCAGCAAAAGCTTCGAAAGGCTTACGACAAAGCACGCCGCGTGAACCCGCGGGCCATCACCGGCAAGGAAACCGCGCTGGAATTGCTGGACCACGCGTTCGGGGCCTACGTCGGCCGCCAGGAGCGCACGGCCTTCGAGCTGATGAAGCGCTCGCTGGAAGAGAACGCCGCGGTCTTCCTCACCTTGTCGGGAGCGATGACGCCGGCCGGGCTGCACCAGAGCTGCATCATTCCGCTCGTCGAGAGCGGCGTGATCTCGTGCATCACCACCACGGGCGCGAACCTGTACCACGACGCGCATCGCGTCTTGAAACACCACATCCGCGAGGTGAACCCGAACGGCGGCGACTTGCAGTACCGCACCGCGCGCATCATTCGCATCTACGACCTCGGCTTCTGGGAAGAGGTGCTGCTCGACACCGATCGCCTGTTCTCCGCGATCATTCGGCAGCCGGAATTCCAGAAGAAGATGACCACGCCGGAGTTCCACTGGCTCCTGGGCAAGCACATCGACGCCATCGAGCAGGAGCTGGGCGTGAAGAGCCCGTCGCTGCTCTCGACCTGCTACCGCCGCGGCGTGCCGATCTTCTCGGGCGCGGTGCAGGACGGCTCGATCTTCTTGAACGTGGTGAAGCTGAAGCGCCTGTTCGGAGACGAGTTCAAGTTCGAGCTCGACATCAACGACGACGTCTACGAGATGGCGGCGATCCAGCACTACGCGCGGCACCACTTCGACAAGAAGATGGCCGTGTGGATCCTCGGTGGCGGAGTGCCGAAGAACTACACGCTGCAGGGTGAGCCGCTGCTCGATCAGATCCTCAACGTGCCCACCCACGGCTTCGACATCGACGTGCAGTTCTGCGTCGACCCGGTGGACAACGGCGCGCTCTCGAGCTGCCCGGCCGGTGAAGGCCACACGTGGGGCAAGGTCTCAGCCGACGCGGTCGAGACGGGCTCGGTGTACTGCCACTGCGACGTAACGGCGGTCTTCCCGTGGTTGGTGCACGGGCTCTTCCAGCTCAAGGTCTCGCGCCGGAAGCACTTCCGCCTGATGGACAAGATGAAGGACGCGGTGAAGTTCCTCGACGCCGACGTGCGGAAGCGACACACCGAGCTGCTGCAGACCGTCGAGTGGAGCGTCAAAGAAGTGAAGTGAGCCGCGGAGGCCGTCGACTCGCGTGCCAGAAACAGATCACGACGACGTTCTCCGCCACGCGGAAGTACAGCTGGTAGCGAGTTCTGAGCAGTGCGATTCGGCGCAGATGGTTGGGAGACGTGCGATTGAGATCAGCGCGTCGCGGAGTTCCGCTTCGAGGAGATGTGGCGCCGCCGGGCGGTTTTCTCGCCACCAGGTGATGGCTTCGACGATCTCGAGCGACGCTCGTGGCTCAATCTCGATTGTGCGAGGTGGTCGAGGAGTACCTGCGCCGGAATGTTCTTCTCGTGCTTGCTCGCTTCGACCCGGCGTTCGATTTCCTTCCACTCCGCCTCGGTCAGATCCCACTCTTCGTCGTCTTCTGATTGCCACGCCGCCACCTTCGCCCGCACCTCAGGAATCCTGATGGGTGCCACCCTCGCCGCCGTTTTCTTCCGCCGTGCCATGAACGCAGTCTCTCACTTGCTCGTGAGGCGCCGGTAGTCCTTGAGGTGGCGGATCGCCGACACCTTCTCGCCCTTGCGCTCGTAGAGGCGCGACAAGTTGAAGTACGCATCGACCAGCGTCGGATCGAGCTCGATCGTCTCGCGGTACCGCAGGATCGCCTCGTCGAGCTTGCCGAGATCCTGCAACACGACGGCGAGGTTGAAGCTCGCGGTCACATCGGTCGGCCGCGTCACCAGCGCCGCGACGTAGTGCGCTTCGGCCTCGCGCAAGCGACCCGCGGTGTGCAGCAACCGCCCGAGGTTGATGTGCGCGTCGGCGTGGCGAGGATCAGCCGCGACGGCCTCGACGTAGAGATCGATCGCGCCCGGCGGATCCGTCTCTTCGATGCGCACCGCGCTCGCGAACAGCTGATGCGCATCACGCTTCGGAGCCGCCGCCTGCAACCACGGCGACTTTCGCGGCCCGAGATCGAACAGTTGCTGCCCGGTCTTCGCGTTCCACTGAGAGCTCGACGAGCGCGCCACCAGCTCACGCCCGACCTTCTCGACGCTCACCGTCGAGAGTGGAGAATCAGCCGGCTGTTCTTTCAGCACGCGCGCGACGGCAGCGCTCACGTTCGTGTCCCGCCCGAGCTGAGCAGCGACGCGAATCGCGGTGAGATCTTGAAAGCTCAACAGATCGCGAGGCCGCTCGAACACGCGCTCGATGAGCGCACGGGTCTCTTCGGGGTTCAGCCCCAACATCGCGGCCACTTCAGTGACGGTCCACGCGTGTTTCATGGTGCCCACCCTACTGGCGACCACTGACAAGTACTGGAAAGCGGCCTGAAATCAAATATTTGGCTGATCAGTGGCGCAGCGCGAGCAGCACTGGAGCCAGCGCGAACTCGACGTCAGGGAAGGAGACCGGACGAATGCTGTCATTCGCTCCGAGCGTGAACTGCTCCGTCCATTCCCCTTTGACTGGCTTGCGGAACACCTCGAGCTGCGCGTTCTGCACGTCGATGATCCAGTACTCCAAAGATCCGCCTTCGGCATAGAGCGGAGCCTTCACGACTCGATCGAGGCGCAAGGACGTGTTCGAGACTTCGATGAGCAAGAGCGCCTTGCTCGGGTGCGGCGCTGGCGCGTGCTGGCGCGGAATCAGCGCGAAGTCGGGCTCGGGCATCGAGTCTTCCGAGGCGTTGATCGGCAGCCCCGGTCTGACCGTGGCCCACTTCCCGAAATGTTCGACCAGCAAATTGGTCAAGCTCCCCATCACGAAGCTGTGTTCTTCGCCTTGCGGCGACATCTTCACGACCCGTCCCCTCAGGAGCTCCACCCGTTCTTCATCGAACACACCCAGCTCCGCGAGCGCGACGTACTCGGTCACCTTGAGCGGCCTGGTGCGCTCGTCCAGCAGTTCGATGACTTCGTTCATGCGACCACGGGTACCATGCGGGTCCGACATGTGACCGACGGTAGCCGAGAAGCTCATGAAAACGCTCTCCCTCACGCCGCAGACGAAGGTCCTCGTGCTCACCGGCGCTGGCGTTTCAGCCGAGAGCGGCGTTCCTACGTTCCGCGGAATGGACGGCCTGTGGGAAGGCCATCGCGTCGAAGAGGTCGCCTCGCCTGAAGGCTTCGCCGCCGATCCCCAACTCGTGTGGCGCTTCTACAGCCTGCGTCGTGAAGGCGCGCTCGAGGTGAACCCCAACCCCGGTCACGTCGCGCTCGCGAAGTTGGAAGAGCGGCTCGGCGATCGGTACCTGCTCGCCACGCAGAACGTCGATGGGCTCCACGCGCGAGCGGGCAGCAGACGCATGCTCGCGATCCACGGAGAGCTCTTCCAATCGCGCTGCGAGAAGTGCGCGGTGCCGTTCGCGGATCAGAAGACGTATTTCGACACGCTCCCGAAGTGCGAGACGTGCGGAGGCGCCGTTCGCCCGCACATCGTGTGGTTTGGAGAGATGCTCAACCCGCGGCACCTCGAGCAGGTCGGCGAGTTCATTCAAGCGGGGGGATCCGATCTGCACTTCTTCGCGATCGGAACGTCGGGGCTCGTCTACCCAGCCGCGGGCTTCGTGCAGATCGCGCGCAGCGTCGGAGCGATGACGTGGCTCATCGACGCGGCTCCGTCGCGCGAGTTCGCTTCGCAGTTCGATGAGGTGATCGTCGGCAAGAGCGGCGAGGTGCTGCCGTTTCTCCTCGGCGAGCGCTCCGAACGTTGACGACTAGTCGAGGGTCTTGCTGCGCTTCTTCATCGTCGGAGGCGCAGACGCCGCGTTGTACTCGTCGGTCTCGACCGCGAACTTCTTGTAGGCGATCCACCCGAAGGGCACGGCGATGCCGATGGCCAGCGCGATGAAGCCCAGCTGCATCCAGGGGAAGTGGTACTCGGGCGGGAGATCGGTCTCGTTCCACTGACCCATGCGGTTGCGGTTCTTCTCCTTCATCGCCGCTTTCTCTTCTTCGCTGAGCTCCTGGTACTCGCCCGGGCGGTGCTTGCGCTCGTTGTTCGCGAGCGCGGAAGTGCCGAGCGCGAGGCTCAGCGCGATGAAGAGAAAGTGCGTCCGACCCATGAAACGCACCGTAGCACCCACCCTCACGGCTTCACGAGTTCGACGGTTTCGAGGTGTCTCGGAATTGCGACCGGCCAGCCACGTTCTTCGACGCGCTTCTTGAGGGCTTCGAGCGCGCTCGTCTCTCCGTGCACCAGGAGCGTCTGCTTCGGGGGTGACTCGAAGCCCGACATCCACTGCAGCATCTCGTGCCAGTCGGCGTGCGCCGAGAAGCCGCTGATGTTCATGATCTTCGCCTGCACGTCGACGAGCTGACCGAGCAGCTTGATCTGCTTCTCTCCCTCGAGGAGCCGCCGCCCGCGCGTGCCTTCCGACTGGTAGCCGACGAAGAGGATGGTCGATCGATCGTCTCCGAGGCGGTGCTTCAGGTGATGGAGCACGCGCCCGCCCGTCGCCATGCCCGACGCGCTGATGATCACGCCCGGCCCGCGGAACGAGTTGATGGTCTTCGATTCTTTGCTGCTGGTGACGAAGCGCGTGCCCGCGGTGCGCAAGGGGGAGAAGCCCTCGTCGAGGATCGCGCGCATCTCGAAGTCATGTTCGTGCGCGTGCGCCATGTAGAAAGGCGTCGCGTCGCAGGCCATCGGTGAGTCGACGAACACCGGCAGCTCGGGAATCCGCTTGGCGCGCTCGAGAATGCCGAGGCGGTAGAGGATGTCTTGCGTGCGGCCGATGGCGAAGGCGGGCACCACCAGCACACCTCCTCTCTTCACCGTGTCGTTCACCGCGTCCGCGAGCGATTGGAGCGGATCAGCGTCACCGTGTTCGCGATCGCCGTACGTGCTCTCGGCGATCAGCGTGGTGGCGCGGGTGATCTTCTCCGGGTCGCGGAGGATGGGCGCGTTGTAGCGGCCGAGATCTCCGGTGAAGACCACGTGTTGTCCGGTGCCGGCGAGCTCGAACGAACAGATCGCGCTCCCGAGAATGTGACCGGCGCGGCGGAACTCGAGCGTGATGCCCTGCACGATGTTGCGTTTGCGCTCGTAGCCGAAGCTCTCGAACAGCCGCAGCGCGGCGAACGCGTCCTGCTCTTCGTACAACGGCAGCGCGGGGTCGTGACGCGAGTAGCGGTGCTTGTTGGCGAAGCGCGCTTCCTCTTCCTGAATGCGCGCCGAGTCGGGGAGCATGATGCCGCTGAGATCTTTGGTGCCGCCCGTGCAGTACACCGGTCCGCGAAAGCCATCGCGCACGAGGCGCGGGAGCCCGCCGGTGTGATCGATGTGAGCGTGCGTCAGCACCACTGCGTCGATGCTCTTCGGCTCGACGGGCCAGCGATCCCAATTGCGTTGGCGCAGTTCCTTGCGGCCCTGAAAGAGCCCGCAGTCGACCAGCACGCGCTGGCCTTCGTGCTCGAGGAGAAAGCGTGAGCCGGTGACGGTGCCTGCTGCTCCGAAGAAGGTGATCGACGCCATGGTGAATTCACTCCAATCCGAACGTGAGGCTGTGAAGCGGTGGGAGCCCGAAGTCGAAGCGGTACGCGAACTGGTAGCCGAACGACACCGGCAGGAAGCCGCCGAAGTTCACGCGGAAGGTCAGGGCGGCTCCCGCAGCGCGAGCGAGCTGCGTCTCCGTGACGGCTCCGCTGCCGAAGGCTTCGAGGTCGATCTGCCGGAAGAAGAACGAAGGGAAGAGGTACAGGAACGACGCCGTTCCGCGATCGATGATGAAGCTGTAGCGGTAGCGCGCGTTGAAGATCGCCACGTGCTGCGCCCGAATCGCGAAGTCGTCGTAGCCGCGCACGCCTTCCACCAACACGCCCGGGAGGAAGACGGCGGGCGAGTCGGGGAACCCAGAGCGCAGCGGGTAGTGAAACAGCGCGCTCGAGATGCCACCCACTTGCATGGCACCGGGCACCGCACCCGGGAGCGCGCGGCCGACGCCACTGATCACGAACGAGTGCCGCTTCGACAACGGGAGCGGGATGGCGACGGCCACGGTGCTGCGGATGTCGAGCACGTCGCGATCGCTGCCGAAGATGCGCGGATAGCCGGCGACGTCGAGCGAGAACGAGAGGCTGCGCTGCGCTCCGGCGTACGAGGTGCCGTCGCCTGCGCCATACGAGAACTGGAAGTAGGGGCCGATGTACTTCTCGACGGGCTCTCCGAAGGGCTGAACGATTTCGGTCTGCACGCCGAACGAGAAGGGCACGGTCCACGCGGTGCGGCCGATCGAGAGGAGCCCGGTCCAGTACGCGCCGGCGGCGCTCCCGAAGCGTGAGGCCGAAGCGACGATCGCCCACGGCGCGAGCGAGGCGTTGCGGTAACCGACCTGCACCGAGTTCTGCGCGAAGTTGGGAATGCCCAGCATTCCGTTGATGGCCCACGTGTGACGCGAGAGGCGATCGCGGCCCATCACGCTCAGGCCGACGCTGCCGTTGCACGCGAAGCCCGCCGTGGTGGAGCACGAGATGTTGCCCGTGGGCACGCGCAGCTGCGGCACGAAGAGGTGATCGAGCGAGGAATACGCCTCGTCTTTCTTCACCTCGAGGTCCGGCGTCACGTGCCATTCAGGAATGGCCGTGGGTTCGATCGGCGGGAGCGGAGCGGCATCGGTGAGCGGCGTGGTGTCGAGCGACCAGCCGATGCCATCACGCGCGGCGAAGACGACCTTTTCTGGCGCGGGAGACGGATCGAGCACGCCATACGGCGCGTCGGTCAGGCGCTCGAGGTTCGTCGGATCGGTGACGTCCATGCGATGCGCCTGCAGGTACTTGCCCGCGGTGCGCGCGACGACGATGTGGGTGTCGTCGGCCCAACGCGCTCCGTAGTTGAAGGCGCCGTCGGTGGTGAGATCGACGCTGGTGCCATCTTCCTTGCGCAACACCAGGTTCCAGCCGTTCGGATCGAGCCGTGAGTAGATGAGCTGCGTGTGCGCGGCGTTCCACGCCGGAGCGCCGACCGAAACGCCGGGTGGGAACTCTTCGATCACGATGCTCGTCTCGGTCTCGAGCTCGCGATCGATCAGCCGCGCGCGACCTTCGGGGGGGAATTCCGCGAACGTGAAGTAGCGGCCTTCGGCGCTGACCGAGCCCGCCATGCCTCGACCGACGCGTTGGTAGACCTTGATCGTCTCTCCGGTCTGCGCGTCGACCTTCCAGATCTGCGCCAGCGTGTCGCCGCGATCGATCAAGTCGTCGTTGAGCAGGTAGAGGTACTTCCCGTCGGCGGTGAAGGAGAGCCCGCTCATGGTCCCGGGACCGACGAAGACCGATTCGCGATCAGGCCCGATCTTCGTGAGGCGCTGCTCGGCACGCAGCGTGCCGTCGGCGTTGAGAATGCGCAGGTACGGAACGTGTTCGTTGCCCGAGAAGACGACCGCGATGGTTCCGCTCGCGGCGTGCGTGGCGAGGCGCGCGAGCTGTCCGACGTCGGCGATGAGCGACTTTTCGGTCGCGGGCCGGGTGCGCACCACGAGCGTCTTCACCAGCTCGGCTTCCCACTCGTCGATCAACGCTCCAACGGTGAGCCCGTAGATCGCCTGGAACCGCAGCGTGTAGCCAAACGGAGAGAACACGCTGGTCGACTGCAGATCGATCAGCTGCCACAGCTTGTCTTCGCCGTACTTCGTGGCGAGCCACTCGATGAAGTGCAGACCCGTCAGGTACGCGCCGGAATGAGGGTTCAGCTCGCGCTGAATGAGCTGCAGATCGCCGGGCTGCACGTGGCCACCGCGCGAGGCGACGAAGGAATCGAAGCTCCCTCGATAGAACGGAGAGAACGGCCGGCCGACCGTGCGCGCGAGGCGGCCTTCGTAGAATTGCGCGACGCCTTCGGTGAACCAGCGCTCGAGGAAGGCCTGCGGCGGGAGCAGCGGGCCGAAGACGGTGTTCACCACGTTCCAGAAGCCGTGCGTCTGCTCGTAGTGCACGAGGTGGAACATCTCGTGGCATGAGACGTCGCCAGCGTTCGCTCCGCCGAGGCCGTAGAAGTGGAAGAGCTCGGACGTCTGCGAGAGCGTGTTGACCGAGATCAGCGGCTCGCCGCCCGTCAGGCCTCCGACGTAGGCGTTGTTGTAGTTGGCGCTGGTGAGGAAGAGCAGGGCGCGATCGCGTTCGCGCCGGTCGACGTCTTTCGCGCGGAGGAGACGAATGCACTCGGCCGCGCGGGCTGCGACTCGCTTGGCCGAGTCTGCGTAGTTCGCCGGGTAGTAGAGCTCGAGCTCGGGCGTCTCGAGCTTGTGCATGTCGTCTTGCGCGAAGGTGGTGGCGAGCTCCTGATCGAAGCGGGGCGCAGTGGTCGCGCATCCGGTCGCGAGGGAGAAGACGACGAGTCCGAGTGCGAAACGCATCGGCCGCGGACCTTAGCTGTCAGTTCACGGCAGGCCGTCGGGTTTTCCGAGCGGGACGAAGACGTACCAGCAGGCCGTCTCGAGCCAGCGCAGCGGAGTGAAGAACGCCGCGATGAGCGGGTTGGGCGAGGCCATCTTTCCGTCTCCTGCTTCGACCGAATGCGAGCTGGGCACCTGGTGGCCGTGCGAGTCGTAGGTGTGCGAGCAGCGGTGGACGATCAGATGACTCGTGCGCGCGAGCACGTAGCAGGCGGGGTACCCGGTCGCGGTGATGAGCATGCCGACGACGACGATCACGCGTTTGATCGACCGGGTGCGTTCCGTCAGCAAAGCCCCCTGGGGCGACGCCGCAGGGTGGTGAACAGGCGTGGCCATGCGCTCGCAGGGTATCGTGCGCGCCGTGAAGGAAGCACTGTTGACGGAATGGCAGGCGGCGCGACCGCGCGTCGAGAAGCTGGGCGCCGAGCTGCGGGAGCGTTTGGTGCGACTGCTCGAAGGTGAGCGCGTGCCGGTGCATTCGGTCACCGTGCGCCTGAAGGACGCGGCGAGTCTGGCGACGAAGTTGGCGCGCCCCGACAAGAGCTACGAACAGCTGTGGGACGTGACGGATCTCCTCGGGCTGCGCGTCGAGACGTACTTCGAAGATCACGTCGAGCGCGTGGCGCGGCTGGTGGAAACGCACTTCAAGGTCGACTTCGCGCACTCCGGAGATCGCGCGCGGCCGGCGGGCTATCGCTCTGTTCACTACGTGTGCGCGGCGGAAGGCGGGCCGAGCGCGGCGTTCCGGTTCGAAGTGCAGCTGCGCACCGTCTTGCAGCACGCCTGGGCCGAGGTGGAACACGATCTTGGCTACAAGGCAGATGACGCGGTGCCCGAAGAAATCCGTCGTCGCTTCGCGCGCGTCGCTTCACTCCTGGAGATCGCCGATCAGGAGTTCGTCTCGATTCGCCGCGATCTCGCGACGTCCCGGGATCGCGCGAAGGCAGTGCTCGAGCGGCGCGATGGCGTGTTGCCGATCGATCTCGTCTCGCTCGAGGTGCTGACGCGTCGTGGGGAGATCCGCGCGCTCGACGAACACCTCGCGCAGTCACTCGGAAAACGCGTGGCCGAGACGGCGTTCTTCCCCGGCTACCTGGTCGAGGTGCTGCGGCTGTGCGGGCTGACCACCACCGATGAGGTGATGAAGGCGGTCGAGCAGTACGGCGCCGCGATCGACAAGGTGCTCGCGGGCTACGCAGCGGCGGTGAAGTTCGACGTCGCGACGCTGCAGGAGATCGAGCGCGGCTATGGGCTGTTGCTCGTCGCGCATCTCGCCGTCGCGCGTGGCCCCGAGCTCGGTCTGTCGAAGGTCGCGCGACTCACGCGGCTGTATCAGGCCGTCGAGTTCCCCAACGACGAGCGCGCAGCGGGCGCGGTGGCTACAGCGCTCGTCCATGCACTGACGTAGTGCGCGCAATCCTCCCTCTCGCGCGCCTGCGGGCGGAGAGAGGGTGAGGGCGTTCGGGCGGTTGTTGGTTGTGCGCCCGTCGGCTTGCGCTTACTGCGCCAGGTAGGCCGTGACGCCTTTGGGCGTGCCGATCAGGACGGCGTCGTTCACGTCGATGCGCGCGAGCTTCACCGGCTTTCGCGCCGCTAATTTCTCGCCGGCGCGTGGGCATTTACGACGTCGCCGGGCAGGGCGGGCTTCTTCACCGCGCCACCCATGTGGGGGCAGGCGGCCGCTTTTCCTGCGCTCATCGAGGCGAGCTGGCCTGAGGTGCCGACGCCGTCGTTCGAGCCCGCGCCGGAGAGTCGCGCGCCCGCGTCCGACATGCCCTTCGCGGTGAAGACCGACGAGAGCGCTCCGGCGGCGACGTTGGCGTCCGACTTGATCGCCAGCGACGCTTGCAGCGCCATCGCTTCGATCACCCCGGAGCTCTGGCCCTGCATGCCCGGAGGAATCTGGCCCTTCTCGTACATCACGCGCAGATCTTCGACCTTGATGCCGGTCTTGCCGGTCGCGTTGTTCTTGCTGCCGAACACCGAGAGCAGGCCGGCGAACTCGAGCTGCGCGAAGTTGAGGCCTCGCACGGTGGCGTCGAGCTTGTTCGCGCCTGCGCTGATGTCGCGCCGGTAGTTGTCGGCGATGGCTTTGGCGAAGCTGTCGGTGGTCATCACGCCGCGATCGGCGTGCTTGATGAGCTCGTTGAACTTCGCTTCGTCGAACTTCCCGTTGCGGAGGATCTGCGTGTCGGCGGGGTGCGGAACGATGCCTTCGGGCAGCTTCACGACGTTGAACTCGTGGTTGACGATGTTCTTCAAGATGTCCGTCGGCTTGTTGCCGATGGTGCCGATGGCCCACGTCGCGGCGCCGAGGGGCTTACTGCCTCCGAGCTCTTTGATCGCCTTGTTGAGCTCGTCGACGCTGACCGTTCCGTCGGCGCGCAGCTGCACGCGGCCTTCGTTCGCCATCGCGCGGAGCACGGGGCACATCACTTCGGTCTTTCCGCTGCCGGGAGCGATCTCCTTCGCGGCGGGGCTGGGTGTGCGAGGAGGCGTGGCTCCGGCGGTCCAACCGGCTTTCGCCTGCGGAGTCGTCGGCTGCGTGGTGGGCCGGGTGATGCTCGCTTCGGTCTTCACCACCGGCGTGCGGACCGGTGTGTTCGGCTTGATGGTGGTCATGATCAGCTCGTCGCTTTCAGAGAGGTGATGGCCTTCATGAAGTTCGTGGCGTTCGTCTCGGTGAGCGACGCGGTGGGAATGGTCAGCGTGATGTTGCAGAGGCGGCCCTTCTCCAGGCGCATCACGAAGTACTGGCGGAGCTCTCCGGCGTGCGTGGGGAAGTCGTAGGCGAGCACCGCACCCTTGCCGCCGTCGGTGAAGGTGATCTCGTTGTTGGTCAGGTTCTTCAGCTTCCCGACCGTTTGCGCGAGCTCGACCATGGTCTCCTGCACCAGCTCTTCGAACTTTGCGCCGGTGCGCGCGGCCTTGCTCTGCAGCATGAAGCTTGGGCCCGGGCCGGCGCCGGGGAGTCCGAAGCGGAGGCCGACGGTGACTTCTTCGGTGCGAAAGCCAGCGGGCGGTTCGAAACCAAATCCTTCGAGGGCGAGCATCAGCGGGTCTCCAGTGAGGTGGATGGGAGTGCGTTCTGGGTCTTCGGACGTGTGAGGCCGACCATGGCCCGCATGATCGCGTCGGTGAGGAAGGTGGGCAGGAACGCCTGGCCGCGGATCAGCAGCGAGGCGAGCCAGCCAACGCGGTAGCGGGTGCGCGGGAAGCGTGCGGTCGCGGCGTGGAAGACGGCCTCAGCGACGCGCTCGGGCGTGACGGTGATTGGCAGGAACGAGTCACGCCGCGCGACGGTGTTGCGCAACGCGGTTTCCCACCGCGAGTTGGGAGCCGACTTCTCGAGCGACTCGATCGCGGCGTCGACGAAGCCGGTGCCGACCAAAGCCCCCTGGGGCGACGGCGTTGGGTGGACAATCGAGGGCTCGACGATGGCGACCTTCACGCCGAACGGGGCGAGCTCGAGGCGCATGGCGTCGCTCACTGCTTCGACGGCGTGCTTCGAGGCCGCGTACGCGCCGAACCAGGGGAGCGAGGTGACGCCCGCGAGGCTGCTGACGTTGACGATGCGGCCTTGCCCGCGCTCGCACATGCCCGGAGCGAAGGCGCGCACCATGCGGGCGATGCCGCGCACGTTCACGTCGAACTGCTTCGCGAATATCTCGTCGGGGAGCTCGGCGATGGGGCCGAGGAGGCCGATGCCGGCGTTGTTGATGAGCACGTCGGGCACGCCGACGGTCTGTCGCGCGGCGCGGATGCTGTTTTCGTCGGTGACGTCGACGCGAAGGCCGTCGCCGCTGCGATCACACGCGATGACCTTCCAGCCGGCGCGGGTGAAGCGAGAGACGAGCGCCTTGCCGATGCCGCCGGACGCGCCAGTGATGAGGACCGTTTTCATCGAAGCACCTCCCTCTCCCTCGGGGAGACGGGTTGGGGTGAGGGAGCCGTGCTCAGGGTGAGTGGCACGGTCCAATCGCCAAACACCTGCGGGCGAGGGAAGAAGAAGAACGCCGGCACCTCGGTCGGTCGCCTGGGGTCGCTCACGGCGCGAGCTCCGAGAGAAGGCCTGCGAAGTACGCGCGCGCCGCGGCTCGTGAGTTGGTCGCACGCGACGTCGGCCGAGAAAACGAGGTCACGGGTACACGCGCCGGCGTGCTCGATGCGTTCGCGTCGTTGGCCATCGCGACGCTCTCGCCGAGAGAAGTGGCGCTCGCGCAGTTCGCGGCCTCGTTGTCTCGCGCGCCCACCGCGGACGTCGCGCAGTTCGTGGCGTCGTTGTCTCGCGCGCCCACCGCGGACGTCGCGCTCGCGCAGTTCGTCGCGTCGTGGTCTCGCGCGCCCACCGCGGACGTCGCGCTCGCGCAGTTCTTGGCGTCGTGGTCTCGCGCGCCCACCGCGGACGTCGCGCTCGCGGAGTTCGTGGCGTCGTTGTCTCGCGCGCCCACCGCGGACGTCGCGCTGTCGCGCCTCGCGGCCTGGATCGGTACGGAAATCACGACGCGCGCTCCGCGGTCAGAGGAGCGACAGCCGCCGACTCGTTCGCCACGACGAAGCCGAGCGACTCGCAGTGCTTTCGCAGCAGCCCGTACTTCGGAGCGCAGAGCGCGGCGAAGAGCACCAGCGTGCCGATGGTCCCCGCGATGGGCCCACCCGCGCGCACCATCAGGCTCGAGGCGATCGCGAGGGCGGGAACTCCGAGGATCAGGAGCGCGAGCACCGACGCCCCGGCCCCGATTCGCGAGAGCCGCGGAGCACCGATGCGCAGCCACGCGACCGTCATGCCGATGAGCCAGGGGATCAGCACCACACCCATCGCCTCGAGCGTGAACGCCACGTCCGACGTCAGCCACGCCTGGCCGGTCGCCCACGTCCAGCCGTCGAGCGCCTCACGCGTCGGAGAGAGGAAGCGCTGGTAGCCGCTGCCGTCCCACCCATGAACGAGGATGAAGAACATGCCGAAGTACCCGCCGACCCAGTGCAGGTAGGCCGAGAACGCGCGGTTCGTCGACGTGAGGTGACGCGCCACCACGAACCCGAGCAGGCCCTGCGTGATGTTGGTCACTCCGAAGATCGCCACCAGCCAGCCCGGCAGATCGCGCGTGCCGACGTGCATCGTTTCCCATGACGGGAAGTTCCACAGCAGCACGAAGCCCGAGGGCGCGAAGACGATCGCCAGGAAGAGCAGCACCTGAAACGCGAAGGGCGTGCTCAGGGCTTCCTTCACGCTCTCCCGCTTCTTCGCCGTTCCCGCTGCGCTCGCGAGGCCGAGACCCGCTCCGATTCCGTACGACCAGAAGACGTCGACTTGCACCATGGCGTCGCTCCTTGGCTGCCTTGAGAAGAAAACGAGAGTGACGTACCATTATCGTTATCAAAACAGCAAGCGCGGTTGCCGTTATTTCTGAAACCACCTAAATTCATTCACAGAAATGCCCAGAGTCAAAACCGAGCAGAAGCGCCGCGAGATCCTCGATGCAGCGGCCGAGGTCTTCGCGAGACGCGGCTACCACGCGACCAACGTGAGCCACATCGCCGACCACATGAGCATGGGTCTGGGCACGTTCTACCGGTACTTCGAGAGCAAGCTCGACGTCTTCCACGCGGTCATCGAAGAGGTGATGGGCGAGGTGACGATGGTGATCGCGCACGAGAGCGCGACCTCGAGTCAGACGCTCTACGAGTACTCCGCGCAGGTCGAGCGCATCGGGCGCATGTTGTTCGCGGCCTTCCAGAAGAACCGTGCGCTGGCGCGGTTGTTGTTCGTCGAGGCGCCGGGCATCAGCGCGGAGCTCAACGAGAAGCTGCGCGAGACGACCAGGTTCTTCGGCGTCGCCACCGAGGCGTACCTCGAGAACGGCGTGAAGCGCGGTTTCCTGCGCCCCGATCTCGATCGCGAGGTCACCGCGTTGATGATCAACGCCATCATCTTCGAGGGCGTGCGCCAGCTGTCCGACCCGAACACCGACGAGGCGCTCCTCGAGCGGTGGATTCGCGCGATCACCCGACTGATGTTCGAGGGCGTCGCTGCACGAAGTGATTTGACCAGGACCAAGTGATGCTACGAGCGGCGCATGGCAACACCGATGCCCCGTCCTCCGCAGCTCGATTCCGCGTTTCAGGAAGTCACGTCCGTGCTCGGCCGCGTGCAGGGCAAGCCGATCGATCTGGTGAAGGACAGCTGGGTCGACATCGAGAAGACGCTCATCAAGTTCTTCGGCGGCCCGTTCGATCCGTCGCAGATGGAACACCAGGTGGTCGCGCTCGCGTTGGCGGCGGCCCTCGGTGAGCGGCTCCACGCCGATCACCAGGCGTTCTGGTTTCCGTACCGCGAGACGCCCGAAGGCGCGGCGCTCGGCTTCCCCGACGCGCTGATCATGCTGGCTCCCTTCGGAGCGGTGGTCGACGCGCTCGCCAGCGGCAAGCTCGAGAAGGTCGACGACGTGGTGAAGACCATTCGCAACTCGCTCGCGCAGGCGAAGTTCGGCGGTGGCGGCCAGCAGATGCGGCTCGGGCCCGGCGACTACATGCGCCTGTTCGATCCCGGCTTCGTGCAGATCGTCGGCGTCGATGGAGCGAAGGCGAAGCAGGCGTGGGACGCGAGCCCCGAGAAGGCATCGATCGATCTGCGCGACGCGATCAACCGCGCGTCGAAGTTGCCTCCCGAAGCGAAGAAGCAGCTCGAGCAGCAGCTCGTCGGTGCGCTCGGTCGCCTCGAGGGCGGCAAGCCGTTGCTGACGCAGGCCGCGCGCGCGCCGCGGGTCGTCGAGACCATCGGCCTGCTCTACGGGTCGACCACCAGCACCGGCCCCGCCGCCGAGGAGTTCTGGACCGACGTGGTGATGCCGCTCCTCTTCGTCGGAGCGCCGGCGAGCTTCCCGCCGCTCGACGAGGAAGAGCTCGCGGCGGCGAAGCAGGGCGTGGATCCCCTCTTCATCTATCTCGACGTGGTGCCCTTCGCGTTCAAGGCGCCCGACGAGCAGGCGCTGCTCGGTGCGTTCCCTGCGAACACGCTCGCGTTGCCCTCTCCGGAGTTCAAGAGCAACGGCGCGCCGCGGCTGATCAAGGTGCAGCTCGACGCGGTGAAGGACGCGCTCGCCACCTTCGACGCGAACAAGACGCGCGATGCGATCAAGCGCTTCGGCGCATACCTGACAGAGAAGGGTGGAGCGGCCGCTCCCGGTGCGCCTCCGCAGGCGGCCGAAGAGGCGAAGCTGATGCTCGACGCGGCGATGACGCTCTTGACCGATCTCAAGCAGGCCGCCGTCGCTGGCCGTGACGTCTACGTGCGGCGGATGACGGAAGCCGAGGCCGCGTCGGAGCCCGCGATGGCGCTGGTGCGTCAGGCGTTGTCGGCGCCGCGGATCATCTTGAGCCCCTGATCGGTTGGCCGGATCCAGGCCGGCCGTTCGTCACCCATCTCGAGATGGGTGAGGCGCGCCGCACTGGGAGTGCCCGAACTTTGAGAAAGCTTCATCGCGCGCCGAGGTGCGCCGTGGGTCACCTTGGCTCGACTTCTGCGGGCTACGATGCGCCCGTGTTTCGCGCGAACACCACCCTCGCCGCGCTCGCCGCGCTCGTCGCGGTCGCCTGGTGCGGCTGCATCGACACCGCGCTCCCGACACCGCCGGGGCCTCCCATGCCCGACGGAGGAACGGCGGCGTGGTGCTTCGTGCTCCCCGAGGTGATCGACTTCGGGGAGGTCGAGCTCGACGGCCTGGGGCTGCAACACTTCACGGCCACCAACACCAGCGGCGAGCGCCAGCGCCTCAGCATCGGCGCCGTCGACTTCCCGTTCACCGGAGCGCTGACCCGCGAGACGGTGACGCCTTCGGGCGACGCCGACGTACTCTTCACGTTCCGCCCGGTCGACAGCCTCGCGCACGTCACCCGCACCACCTTCGTCGGCGGCAACGGCTGCCCCGAACAACGCGTCGAGCTCCGCGCGGTCGGCGGCGGGTCGCTCACCGCTCCTCAGAGCCTCGATTTCGGGCCGCTGGAGTTCAACGTTCCAGCGACGCGCTCACTTCGGCTCTTCAACACCCGCCGCTTCCCCCTCGAGGTGGACCTCGTCGATGGCGATCGCAACCCGACCTTCACCATCACCACGCCGCACGTCACCGTGCCGGCCACCGGCAGCATCGACGTCGAGTTCGGCTTCACCGCCACGCTCGCCGGCCCCGCGCAGACGACGGTGTTCATCGACAGCTCCGCCGGAGATCGGCTCTCAGTCGTGGTCACGGCGATGGGTGGGCTGCCGATCGCGTCGGTCGGCCCCACGAGCTTCGACATTCCGCGCATGCCCATCGACAACCCGAACTTCGTGCGCACCCTGGAGGTGTTCAACAGCGGCGTCGGCGACCTCGAGGTCAGTGAGGTGCGCCTCTTCCTCGCTGACGGTGGCAGCACGAGTGAAGCGACCGCGTTCTCGTTCCGCACCTTCGTTTCCCCCGACGCCTCGGTTCCGCTCTCGATGCAGTTCATTCCGCGCAGCGCAGGGAGCCGCGACTGGGTGGCGCGGATCAGCACGTCCGACCCCGTGCGGCCGGTGCTCACCGTGCCGATCCACGCCGTGGTCGAAGACATCGCCCCGTGTCCGGCGTCGTTCACCGTGCCGCGCAACCTCACCGTCATGGCGCCCATGACGACCGCCACCGTCGAGGTCGGCTTTGACAACACGCTCGGCACCATCGATTGCCTGGTGGACAACCCGCACGTGCAGTTCGGTGACCAGCGCCTCGGGCAGCCCGTGCTCCTCGAGCCTGAGACGCAGTTCGTCGTGCCTGCGGGCGCGCGCGTGGTGCGCACGTTGCGTGTGAGCCTCCCGGGCTTCTTCAACTTCGTGTACCACCCCATCGGCCTCGGCACGCAGGCCAGCTTCATCGAGGTGCAATGAGCAACGCGCGCGCCCTCGCATCGCTGCTCGTCACGCTCGCGGCGTTCAGCGGCTGCATCGATCCGTCGACCTTCAGCCCAGCGCCCGACGCGGGGCCGGGGGTCGTGCGAGCGCCCGACTGTCTGCGCATGCCGGAACAGATCGACTTCGGCGAGGTCAACCAGACCGGCCGCGGCGACAGGCAGTTCTTCCTCAGCAACAACACGCTCAAGTCGATCACCGTCGAGATCGGCGCACTCGACGACCCGTTCTTCTCGTCGGTCGAAGGCCTCGTCACCATCGAGTCGGGTGAGCGGGTTCCACTGCGCATCTCGTTCCTGCCACCCGACGGGCGGCTCCACGTGACGTCGTTCGACTTCCTCGGCGGAGCAGGGTGCACCCGACAGACGGTCGAGGTGCGTGGCCTCGGCGCCGGTGAGATCCTCGCGCCCAGCTTCGTCGACTTCGGCTCCTTGCCCGTGAACCAGCCCGTCTCGCGACGGGTCACGATCTCGAACACGCGACGATCAGAAGTGAATGGTTCGGTCTCGCTGACTGGAGCGGGGTTCACCGGCCCGGCGACCTTCAGCATTCCGCCGCTCGGCGCAGTCGAACTCGAGATCACCGCGACCGCGCTCAGCCACAGCCAGTTCAACGGCACGCTGCAGCTCGCGAGCAACCGCGGCGACAACCTCTTCATCGGCCTCGCCGCGAGCGGGGGCGTGCCCGAGCTGCAGCTCGATCACCCCTCGCTGCGCATCAACACGCTCCCCGCGCCGAGCGAGAACGGCCGGTTTCCGCTCTTCCAGCGCACCATCACGCTGCACAACGTCGGTGACGGCGAGCTGCGCATTCCTGGCTTCTCGATTCGCGCCAACCCGGGCAGCGAGGTCGACGAGCTCAGCGTGGTGTTCCTCAACCACATCGTCCCCGCCGAGATGACATCTACCCTGTTGGTGCACTTCCGCCCGCGGCCCACCCTCGGTCCCCGCTCATGGAGCATTCGCTTCAGCACCAATCAGCCCAACTTGCCGACCGTCGAGATTCCGATCACCGCCGAGGTGGTCGAGCAGGTCGGCTGCGGTGGCGCGATGATCACCAACCCGCC
>JAEUJS010000216.1 GCA_016792935.1 Archangium sp.
TCGTCCTCGCCGACGACCGCATTTTCGTCGCGCCGGAGTTGATCGCTCAGTACGTGCGCGCGCACGGCTATCAACCGCCGAAGGAATTCGTCGCAGCGCTGCAAGACGCTCCTCACCAAGGCGCGCCGGCCTTTCGCGAAGCGCTGCTGCGGCACGGGGTGATCGAAACGCTCGAGCGCACCTACACCGCGCAGGACATCGAGGTGCTCGAAGGCCTCGAGCCCGTTCGGCGGCGGCCGGGAATGTACGTCGGCGGCACAGGGCCGCAGGGCGCGCTTCATGTCGTCTACGAGGTGCTCGCGAACGCGCTCGATCAGACTTTGCTCGGGCATGGAACGACGGTGAGCGTCGATGTGAAGCGTTCAGGGTGGATTGAGATCGAAGATGACGGAGCGGGCATACCGACCACGACCTCAGTGAACGGCCTGTCGTATCTCGAGGTCGCATTCACGAGCCTTCATTCCGGCCCGACACTCGATGGGCATACGCCGCACGTGCACGTCGCGCCTGGACTGTTCGGCGTCGGAATCGGCGTCGCGAACGCGCTCTGCTCGCGAATGGAAGTCGAGACGCGCTTCAACGGTGAGCGCTGGCAGATCGGGTTTTCCTCGGGCCGCACCATCTCGCCGCTACGCTGTTGTGGGCGGAGCGAGAGGCGCGGCACGCGAATTCGGTTTCGTCTGGACGAGGAGATCTTCGGAACGCACGCAGTCGACGCGAAGGCGCTGAAGGCGCGCATGATCGAGCTCGCCTACTTCATGCCGAAGGTGCGTCTTTTCTGTCAGGGGCACTCGGTGTCACGACCCCAGGGGTTTGCGGGTCTGCTTACCGATCGCGTGCCTTCGATCGTCGCGGAGACGGTGCTCAGTGGTCGCGCAGAGCTCGAGCGCATCGGCGTCGAGTACGCGTTCGGTTGGAGCGCCGCGCTGCACGAGCCACTGCGCGTCTCGTACGTGAACATGGCCAGACACCCGAGGGTGGCACGCACGCGAGGGCCGCGGTGAACGCCGTGCGGTCGTCGACGAAAGACGCTGACCTTCGCTCCGCTTCGGAACGCGGGCTCTGCATGCTGATCCACGTTTCGATGCTGGATCCGGAATTTGGCGGCCCCACCAAGTCGCATCTCTCGAGCCGCAAGGCTGGGCCGATCGTGACCGAGATTGTGCGCGAAGCGATCGCGAAGGCGCCCTGGTTCTGGGACGCGATTCACTCCGCCGTGCGCTGATCAGGGAGGGCAGGTGAGCCGCGCGCTGAGGATCGTCGTCGGAGGCGCTCCGCCGTCGCCGCCCGCGAGAAAGTCGAGCGTCAGGTTGTTCACCGCGACCGTCAGCTTCCCCGCCGTCGAAGTCGTGGTCACTGTCCCGGAATGGCAGATGATCCCAACTTCATTTCGCGGTGCGCTGCGCCTTTTTCTTTCGTGGCTTCGGCCCGATGGTCTTCTCGACCCGCTTCTTCGGCGCAGCGCGCTTCTTCTTCGCAGGCTCTTGCGAAGCAGGAGCAGGCGGTGCCTCGCTCCTCGACTCGACGAGCTGAAACTGGGCCTCGCCCCTGGGGTTGATCGCCCACGGTCGATCGAGAAACGCGAACACCCGCCACTCGAGTGGATACCGATGCACGCTCGCCAGCGCCGCGACGACACTGGTGATGTCGCCCAGCACGCCCTCGGGCATCTTGATCGTCGGCCGCGTTCCATCGGTCGGCATCAACAGCTCGAACTTCGCCGTCTCTCCATCGAGGTACGTGCGCTTGCCGCTCAGCTCCTTGAAGAACTCGAACGCCTTGTCATTCGAGTACGAGACGCTCATTCCACTCGAAGCGCTCGGGCTGATGCCGATCGCGCGTTGCCTGGCGCGCACTCCGACGACGAGTCGTTTCGCCTCGACCTCTTCAGTCAGCGAGAGCCGCAGCTCGCCCTTGATGCGATCTCCGCGCGCGTACTCGGTGCGCTCCAGCGTGACGTGGATCTCTCCGACGGACAGCCCGAGCGCTTTGAGGATCACTTCTGCTCAACCCCGGTCCCCCGGCGGCGAGCGCAAGATCAGTGTGCGGCCGCACTCGCCTGCGGCTTCGCGTTCCACAGCGGCACACACAGCGCCAGACCGATGAGCGCCATCGGCACCATGGCCCGCGGCCAGTTGATCCAGTTCGCGGCGATCGCTGCGTCAGCGCCCGTGGGGAGCAGCATGCCGACGATCAAGCTCTGCAGTCCGGTGCCGAGGTACACGAAGCCGTCGATGATCCCCACTGCGACGCCGGTGTGTTTCTTCCCGCCGAAGTCAGCGCTCGCCGTGCCGCTCAACATGCCGTGCACGCCGACGTAGTTGAGCGCCATGAACACCAGCACCCAGCCGACCCACACGGAGCTGAGTGAGAAGTACATCGCGATCGCCCCCACCGTGATGCCCGCATAGAGCACCGAGGCCACTGGCCCGCGCCGCGAGTGGAAGATGCGATCGGAGATCACGCCCGCCATCATTCCGCCCACGATCCCGAACACGCACAGCAGCAGGCCCCAGTTCTTCGAGACGAAATCGTCCGTCCACGAGACCGCTTCGCTGAACTTCGGGTACCACGACATCACTCCGTTCCGCAGAAAGCCGGTGCAGAACTCGATGAACACGATGAGCAGGATCACCGGGTTGTTCAGCATGCGAATGAAGATCTGAACCACCAGCGTCTTCACCGCCCAGCGCCCGAAGAGATACGCCGGCGCCACGATCACCAGGGCGGCGATCAGCTGCCACAGCCACTGGTCAGGTACGAGCAACCGCGTCAGCCACGCACCGAAGCCCGCGAGCGTGATGGCGAGCCCGATGCTCACGCCGACCATCGAGCGCGGGAATTCCTTCACGTCGATCGGCTTGTCGTTGGCCGTCGAATCGCCCGCCTCGAAGTCGGGGTGTCCGGTGTCCGACGGCTTGTCGCGCACCAGGAAGAACGCAGCGATGAAGGCGCCGACCAGCACCAGCCCGGGGATTACCGCGATCAGCCACGGCGCTGCGGGGAAGCCCTTCGAGATGGCCTTGCTCCAGTCGTACCCGAAGTACACGCCCAGCGAGATCAAGATGCCGAACACGCCGCCCTGCACGCCGCGCTCGCGAACGTGGAACCAGGCCGCGTTCACCTTGACGATCGAGACCGCGCCGAAGCTCTGGAAATACATGTCGGCGGAATAGAGGACCGCCAGCCACAGCACGAGCCCACCCGGCGGCACCCAGCCCAGCGATTCGCCCCACACCACCGCGCCCATCAGGAGATTCGCGATCGCCGCGCCCGCCGCCGAAAGGAGAATCGTGCGGCGCCCACCCAGCTTGTCGGTGAGCGGGCCGTTGATGATGAACGAGAAGCCGTACACCAGCGTGCCCGCAGCAAAGATGATCGCGAACGCCTTGATGTCGGTCTTCTTGCCGAGCGCCGTCGTGAGCGCGTTGACGTTGTACCGACCGAAGTAGAGGAAGGCGTACGTCAGCCCGAGCGGGAACCAGTTCCAGAAGCGGCGCTTCGTGAACGCCGGCGCGTGCCCCAGCTCGACCTTCGGCAGTCGAGCGAGCACCAACGCGATCACACCCAACAAGATGACGATCGGGATCAGGTTGGACAACCACGCCGGCATGGCGCGGGCACGTCCCACACACGTCAACCAAGGTCAACCGCGGCGCGCGTTACACGAACGTCACGTCAGCGCACCTGCACCACGAGCGTGACCGGCTTCCCTTCGCGCGTGATCGCGATCTCGACGCGGCTCGCGCCCTTCAGCCGCGAATAGGCCTCGAGCGCCCTGTCGGGAGAACTCAGCGCCACTCCGTTCAGCGTTCGCACCACGTCGTTCTCGCAGAGGCCCGCGTGGAGAAAGAACCCCGCTCGCAACTTCTGCAGCTTGAACCCCGTGACGACGCCATCGGACATGGCGGGAACCACGCGCACCTCTTTCGACACCTCGGCGAGGTCCTCCAACGCCGCATCCACCTCGCTCCTCGACAGCGACAGCTCGGTCTTGCCCTCGCAGGTCGGTGACGGCGCCGCGGCGCGGGCCGGAGCTTTCAACGTGCGGGTGAGGTCTGCTTCGACGTCACCACCGCCCGGTGCGCGATCGGCGCCGAGGCTGGTGATCGTCAGCTCGTCAGCGGCGCGCTCCAGCCTGAGTTCCGTACCCCAGGCGTCGAAACCGTCGGCGCCGAGCACGGGCTCGTTCCCCGCCGCGAGCTCTTTCTCGAACGTGGCGACCAGGCGACCGAGCAGCTCTTCCGTCGCCTGCCGCTTGAGCTGGTTCAAGAGATCCATCACCCCGGGCAGCACGAAGACGGCCGGGTCGCGGACCCACTGCGCGTCGATCGCCTCGCGTTGTTCTCGAGGGAGAGAAGCAATCGTCGTGGTGCCCTGCGGGTCTTCCCTCAGGACCCTGATGAGCTGCTCCCGCAGCAGGTCGCGCTTCGCGGCCATGACGAGGCGAGCGCGAAGGCCGCTTCCGACCAACGCGTCCAGGGCTTCGTCCGCCTCATCGCGCACGTGGAGCGTCGCTTCACGCGCCGCGCGGCGCGCATAGAGGTCGCCGAGCAGCTCAGTGACGAGGCTCGACGTCACTCCCGCCTTCGCGAGGGCGCGCGCGGCCTCTCGCGTCGAGCTGCGGTCTGGATCCGTCGGGTAGCGCAGGCACGGCCTCGGGCCGTGGTGAAGCGCGTCGGTTGGCGGCAGCCCGGCGGGCACCGGGTCGAGGAGCTGCGTGTATCGCGCCACGCCGAAGAGCGCCCCGACGCTCAGCACCAGCACCACGAGCATCGGAACCACGAGAGGCGACAGCCGCGTGAGGGGTGTGCCGTCAGCCATGGCCCCAGCGTACCTGCCGAGTGGCGCTGTCACACAAATGTCACATATTCTCCGAGCGTGGCAGATGCATCACGAGCTGGTTCCCCCGAGCTCTTCGACACCAAGGTCGATGTTCATGACCGCAAGCAGTTCGAACTGAAGCTCGAGTACGAGCCGAGCGGCACCGATCCGCAATCCGAGTACCTGGTCGAGACGATCCTCTTCCTGCCGAAGAGTCTGAACATCGACAGCCACACCTGGAGCCGCGAGCAGTTCTACGC
>JAEUJS010000428.1 GCA_016792935.1 Archangium sp.
AGCACGATCAATTCGCCGCCATGAAAACCGGTGAGCTGGTTGTCGAGATCGACGAAGCCTGATGGCACGCCGGTGATGCCGCCTCCCGACTGCTTCATCTTGTCGAGGAGGGTGAGCGCTTCTTCCATCAGATCAGACATCGGCCGCAGGTCACCCGTGCGGCGCTTCTGCGCGATCTGAAACACCTTGCGCTCGGCTTCATCGAGCAGCTCGGCGACGTCACCGGTCTCTTGCGAGGCGAGCTCGAGGATTTCCTTGCCGGCGCCGGCGAGCAGTCTGCGCGTCGCCTGGTTCTTGATGATCTTCGCGTACTCGATCGCGTTCTGCGCGAAGGGCACCGCTTGATCGAGCTGCGCGAGGTAGCCGGGGCCTCCCGCGCTGGCGAGCTTGCCGTCGGTCTTGAGCTGCTCCGCGACGGTGAGGACGTCGATCTTCTCCTGCCGCGAATCGAGCGTGACGATGGCGCGGAAGATGTCTCCATGCGCGGGCACGAAGAGATCGTCGGGGGTGATGATCTCCTGCACGTTGGCGAGCACGGAGTTGTCCATCAACACGCTGCCCAGCACAGCGCGCTCGGCCGCCACGTCCTGAAAACCAGAGGGACTCGTGCTCATCGCTTCCTTCGAAAAAGAAAACCGTGCGTCCCAAAAGGAACGCACGGCTTCTATCAGACGACACCGACAGCTCAGCCCTGTTCACTGGGGCTGCCGCTGGCGTCAGCCCTGGGCTTCACCCTCGACGGCGACGTTCAGCTTCGCCACGACGTCGCGGTGCAGCCGCATCTCGACCTCGAACGCGCCGATCGCCTTGATCGGCTCGGGGAGGTGAATCAGACGGCGGTCGAGCTTGTGACCCGCCGCGGCGAGCGCCTCGGCGATGTCGAGCGCGGTGACGGAGCCGAACAGCTTGTCCTGCTCTCCGACCTTGCGCTTGATGACCACCTTCACGCCCTCGAGCTTCTTGGCCTGCTCCTGCGCCGAGCCCTTGAGCTTCTGCTGGCGGAGCTCGATGACCTTCTTCTCGTGCTCCAGCTGCTTCACGTTCGCCGAGCTGGCCAACATCGCCAGGTTGCGGGGCAGCAGGTAGTTGCGCGCGTAACCTTCCTTCACGGTCACGAGCTCGCCCGACTTGCCGAGGTTGTACACGTCCTCACGAAGAATCAGTTTCATGGGTCAGCTCGCCAGAACGAGGTAGGGGATGAGGGCGAGGCCGCGCGCCTGCTTGACGGCCTTGGCGACCGCACGCTGGTGCAGCGCGCAGTTGCCCGAGATGCGGCGGGGGATGATCTTGCCGCGCTCGGTGACGAAGTACTTCAACGTCGACTGGTCCTTGTAGTCGACCTTGGCGTTCTTATCGGCGCAGAAGCGGCAGACCTTGCGGCGAACGAAGCCACGTCCGCGCTTCTCATCGCCGCCCTCCATGTCGTCGCCGCCGTTGTCCCGGGAGTCCTTCTTCACCGGGCGCTTCTTGTCAGTCATGGTGCTCATTGATCAGTTCTCTTTCGTAGTCGTGGGAAGGGACGTTCAGACGCCGTAGCCGCCGTCATCGTCCATGTCGCCGTCGAAGCCGCCGAAGCCTTCACGCTCCGCGCCGCCGAACGGCTTGTTGTCGTCCACGTCGCCGGAGAGCTTGAGATCTTCCTGCGGCTGGTGCGCTTCCGCGTTCACGTCGTCAGCCAGGCGCTTGCTCATGAAGCGCGAGACCTCGTCGAGGTTGCGCAGGTTGCGCTCGACCTCGGCGACCATCGCCGAACCACCGAGGTAGTGGGCGTGGATGTAGATCGCGCGCGGCTGCTTCGCGACCGGGTACATCGTCTTCTTCTTTCCCCAGATCGTGAACCGGAGGAACTTGCCCCCGTCGCGGTTGATGATGGTGCGGACCTTGTCCTTCACCTTGTCGACGTTCTCGTCGGTGAGATCAGGCTTCACGAGGAAGACCGTCTCGTACTCGCGAACCTTCGCGGTCGCGTTCTTTGCTTCTGCCATGTTGTTGCCCCTTGGGTTCTGCCCACGAACGAGTCGTGAGCGGGGTATGCGGTCACGACATGTGACGCGCGGAGCGGGCGCTTACGTCCCCCTCGTCAGGGAGTCAAGCCACGTGCTAAGCGCGCCGCCCTCGAAGTCGCAGCGGCAACAAGGGGACTCCGCACATGACGAGCTTCACGAAGCTGGCGGCCACGATCGCTGTCTTGATCCCGGCCCTCGCACTCGCACAGGACGGCGGGCTCGAGCCGAAGGCTGCCAACCCGGGTGACATCGGCGCTCCGATGATCCGCGAGCTGCCTGAAGAAGACGCCGGCACGCCCGCGCCGTTGCAGGTCGATCTCCCGCCTGACAACACCACGGCACCCGCCGCGGCCACGTCGACGGCGCCGGTGAAGGAAGAGCCGAAGAAGGAAGACAGCAACTGGAACCTGTCGGCCTCGCTCACGGCGAGCGCGCGCATCAACTACGGCGGCTCGACGCTGTTCCCGCTCGACGTCGATCGCACCACGTTCCCCATCGCGCCGTTCCAGACGCGTATTCGCGTCACGCCCGAGATCCACCTTGGTGGGTTTGGCCTCATCGCCGAAGCCGACGCGGCCACTGGAGCGATCCTCGGCATTCCCCCCGACGCGCTGGTCGGTGATCGCCAGCCGTACCCGGCGATTCGCGCGGTCGAATTGCGCAAGGTGTACCTCGAGTACAAGTGGGCCAGCGGCGCCTTCCGCGTCGGGCAACAGACCTCGAACTGGGGCCTCGGGCTCCTCGCGAACGACGGCGGCAAGGATCCCGAGGCCGGCGACTTCGGTCAGCAGCACTTCGGCAACCTGACCTACCGAGCCCTGCTCGCGACGCGACCGTTGTTCGGGTGGGGCGGCAACTGGCGCGCGTTCGAAGTGGCGCTCGCGGCCGACCTCATCGTGCGCGACAACTTCGGTGAGTTCGCCAGGGGCGACCGCGCGTTCCAGGGCGTGCTCGCGCTGCGCTTCAACAAGGATCCCGAGAACAACTTCGGCGTCTACGCGGTGTACCGCAACCAGCGGAACGTGAACGTCAACGACGGCGGCAAGAGCACCGACGCGATCGTGGTCGACGTCGCGGGCAAGTGGCACCTCATCAAGCGCCGCAACCGCGACTTCAAGGTGGGCTTCGAGTTCGTCGGCATCGGAGGCACCACCACGCAGGCCCGCAACGAGAACGCTCCGATC
>JAEUJS010000585.1 GCA_016792935.1 Archangium sp.
GAGTGATGCGACGGGTGCGGCCTTCACCGCGCTCAACGCTCCCGCGGGTCCGGCTGATGCGGGCGTCTGCGTCTCGGGCTTCGCGATCGACCCCACCGCGCAGGGCCGGTTGTTCGTCTCGTCGGGTGCGGGCGCTCCCAACGATGGCGTGTTGATCAGCCTCGACGACGGAGCGACGTGGACCACCTCGCGCACCGGGCTCCCCGCGGGAGCGATTCCCGGCCCGCTCGCCTTCGGCCCCGATGGCCGCCTGTGGCTCGGCGTCAGCGGCTCGGGCGGTGGCGTCTTCGCGTCGAACGACCTCGGGCAGACCTGGGTGAACGTCCCGGGCGTGCTCGGTGACGTGCGAATCCTGCTGATGGATGTCGAGCGCGACCGCATGTACGCGGCCACCAGCGCGACGTTGTTCGGCTCGACCGATCGCGGCGCCACGTGGCTCGCGCTCGACTTCGGGTTGCCCACCATCGACGTCAGCGCGCTCGCGCTCGGAGCAGGGCAGGACCTGGTCTTCGCGGGCACGCGCGCGGCGGGCCTGCACGTGTACCGCGACCCCGAGGTGATGCCGCCCGATGCCGGCGTGCCCGACGGTGGTTCCACGACTGATGGGACCGGCGGTGTGCTCGGGGCTTGTGGCTGCAACTCGACCGGGGCAGTCCTCGCCGCGCTGGCCCTCGTCGCGTTCAGTCGAACCCGTCGAGCGCCCCGCTCGACGCGATGAGTTCGTGGTGGCGCGTCTTGCGCTGAACGGAGCAGGAGTCCTAAAGCGCCGACCGTGTCCGACAAACGCGTGTGGTGGGCGGTGCTCGCTGGCGTGCTGCTGTGCTTCAAGGTGTGCGCGCTGGGCCTCAAGTCGTCGCGCAATTCCTCGGCGTACTCGTACCCGTCGTCGTCCTCATACGACCCGTACGGGCTCAAGTCGGCGAAGAAGAACCTCGACTCGATGAAGGCCGAGCGAGAGGCCCTCAAGCGTGAACTCCTCAATCCGATGGCCGAGGTGAATGCCGAGCTCGAGGCGGCGGTGCAGCGTCACTGCTCGGCAGTTCGCAGCGACGTGCGCCTGGAGATCGACTTCACGGACTCGGGCATGTCTTCGCTCGCGCGCGAGGTTCGGCGCGCCGAGATGCCGCAGGGCGCGTGGCTGCCGACGCCACTCGTCGCGCAGGGCCTCGGCATCACGATGCGAGAGGGGTGGGGCGATGAAGCGAAGCTGTGCCTCGACGCCGACGAGACGCTCTTGAAGGAAGTGCTGCTCACCGCGAAGCCGTCGAGCGAGCCCGTGAAGCTCGGCGCCGGAGCGTGGGCCGTGACGACGACGGACTTCTCGGCGACGACCTCGATGGTCTCCACCGCCTCGCTCGACGCGATGAAGGTGAAGGGGCAGCTCGTGGCGTTCGCTCCGACCGACAACCTCGTGGTGTTCGCTGACGCGACGAACGCCGCGGCCATCACGCTGGCGGCGAAGTACGCGGCGGAGCACACCCGGACGAAGGGCGAAGACGGCTGCGTGGCCATCGAGCCGCTGGTGCGCACCAACGGCACGTGGGGCTCGTGGCTGCCGAACGGAAAGCCGAGCACTGCGCGCGAGGTCGAGTCGGTGCGTGTGGCAGCGCGAGAGTGTCAGGCGAACATCGTGGGCTCGTTCCTCGAGGAGCTCGTGACGCTGCGGGAAGCCGGGTTGAGCGGTGTGCCCTTCGTCAGCACCTTCGACGTCAGCGAACGGGAATTCACGGCGAAGCGCTCGGTGGTGACGATGGCGCTCGACGACAGCACCGTTCCGCAGCTCCTGTCTCCGGCCACCGAGGTGAAGCTCGAGACCGAAGAGGGGCGCGTGTTCAGCATGAGTTGGGAGACGTTCGTCGGGCTCGGTGGCACTCGCGTCGTGCCGGTCGCCGTGAGGGACACCAACGTGCCGAACGCGTTCTTCTATCAGGGCGGTCTGTCCGCGGCCGACTTCACCGGGAAGCACGGCGTGAAGAGCACGACGAAGTTCTGATCAGTCTTCGAACTCGCGCTTCACCTTGCCGTAGTACTTGAGCTTCATCGGACCGTCGTACTCGTACTCGAGCAACTCGAACGTGCGGTCATCGAGCACGAAGTCGCGCTCCTCGTCGGTCATCACGTTGGCGTCGAATTCCTGCTTCTTCTTGCCGGCGGCGCCGAACTCTCCGCGGATGATGAGCGGCGACTTGTCTCCGGCCATCACGTGTTTGTGCCCGTGCGCGCGGAAGACGAACACCGAACCATCCTTCAGCGTGATGGAGCCCTTCGGCTTGAGGGTGAACGTCTGCAGCGGCTTCGCGCGAATGATGGGCTCTCCGGTGGTCGATGACTGCCCGACCGCATCGCGCCCCGCGTCGTTGGGCCCGAGGTGATTCCACGAGAGGTCGAGCTTCCAGCGGCCCGCGGTCCACTTCGCAGCGGGGAAGAGCTTCGTGAGGTCGACCGCGCGCTCGTATTCGCCCTCGGGCGCGACGGTGATGATCTCGACGCTCTCGTCCGCGCACGCGGGCAGCGCGAGCTCTTTGCCCTTCGGGTCGGCGAGCGTCAGGCGCAGCTGCTTCACCGCGAAGCACGCGTCGTCTTTGTAGAGCGTGAGCGTCTTCGCTTCCTTCACGTCGGAGCGCACCGCGAACTTCAGCGACAGCGGCGTGCCGACCTCAGCGAACGTCGGCGTGAGGACGAGACTGACGAGGAGCGGGCCCATGCTCCGAGTGTCTCAGTCGTTGCCCTTGATGCAAGCGATCGGCTTCAAGCGTCGCTCGACGGTCGCCAGCCCCGCCAGCTCGACCGCGCCGAGCACCTGCTCGAGGTCTTTGTAGCAGGGCCCCGATTCATCGAGCGGCGTGTTGCGCGTGTTGAGCACGACTCCCAGCTTCGCCATGCGCAGATCCGTCGTCTTCTGGTCGAGGTTCTTCTTCGCCTGGGTCCGCGACATGCGGCGACCGGCTCCGTGGTTCACCGAGTAGAGCGAGTCCTTCGCCTGCTCCGTCGCGAAGAGAATCGCGCTGCCGGTCTCCATCGAGCCGGGAATCAGAATCGGGTGACCGGTCTCGGCCCACTTCGTGTCCTGCAGCGCGCGGTGGCCTTTCGGAAACGCACGCGTCGCTCCCTTGCGCGCGATGAACTTGCCGTCTTCGCGCTGAATCAGGTTGTGGGAGATCTCGTAATAGACCTCGGCCTCGCCGCCGAAGACGTGCTCCAGCGCTTCGCAGACCGCTTCACCAATGAGCAGGCGATTCACGATGGCGAAGTTGGCCGCCATGTTGTGCAGGTTCCAGTACGCGCGACCAACGGCGGAGTCCGCGTCGAACCAGATCTGATCTTCGCTGCGTCCCGTGAGCCCGAGGAGCAGCGCGCCCTCGACGAAGAACTTCTTGGCGATGTTCCAACCGAAGCCGCGACTGCCGGTGTGCAGCATCACCCACACCTTGCCGTCCTGGTCGACCTGCATCTCGCAGAAGTGATTTCCACCGCCGAGCGAGCCGATTTGTCCGCGCTTGCTCCAGGCGATTTCCGGAATGTCGAAGCGGTCGTCATCGACGTCGATGGCCGCGCGCTCCGTCACTTGATTGTGATGCCCGCCGTTGAGCGCCTTCGCGCCGTGACGGACGATCTCCTTCATCTTCTTCATCACGCCTTTGGTCGCTCCGGCGCCCGACTGTCCGACGCCGACTCCGATGCGCCGAACGACCTCATCGATCCACATGCGCCGCTTCTCTTTGTCGGCGACTTGTTCCTTCGTGAGCGAGGTCTTCAGCTGCACCATGCCGCAGCCGATGTCGTAGCCCGCGGCCGTCGGCAGCAACGTGCCCTCGGTCTCGATGGCGGTGCCAATCGGCACGCCGTAGCCGACGTGACAATCGGGCGTGAGCACCACGCGCGTCGCGCCCGGGAACGAGCACGCGTTCACCACCTGGCCGAAGACGTCCTCTTCCACGTCGGTGAGCAACTCATCCGACAGGAACAGCTGCGCGTCGCAGCGCATCGTCTTCCGCTTCGGCAGCACCCAGTGCCCCGGACCGGCTTTCTCGAGTGTTTGTTTCCAACTCATAAGGTGACTCCGCGGACGGGGAGGGCGCCCGATGCTGACTTCGAGCGTTCAGCGCAGCGTCGTCAGCACCACGCGATACACCTGCTCCGAATCCAACAGCCCATCGGGCCCCGCGTGCGACAGACCCGGCACGAGCACGTTCGTCGCGCCCTCGAGCTGCGAGCTCGAAGACGGCACGGTCGAGTCGGTGTCGCTGAAAATCGAGGTCCACTTCGTCGGGCCCGGAGTCGCAGGCGCAGCGTTCAAGTCGCGAATGAACGAGCCGCTCGAACACAATTCCTTCCACACGCACACCACGGGCGGTGAGAAACACGGACTGCGCAGCCCGTGGTGCATGGTGCCGATGGTGGTGAAGACCGCGACCTGGTTCGTGCCCGAGAGGCTCTTCATGAAATAGCGCGAGCTCAAGCCGCCCATGGAGTGCGCGACGATGGCGATGCGCGTCGCTCCCCGGCCGCGGAGTTCTTCGACCCAGCTCGCGAGCTGCGCGGCGTTGAGCGTGTTGCAGCCCCATTCGGGGTCGGTGAACGAATTGGCGATGAGGCGCTCCTCGGGCCAGCCGTCGGTCTTGAAGCGCTCGAGCATCACCGAGAAGTCGTCCGCCGAGCCGTTGATGCCGTGCACGAACACGATGCCGTCGATGGCGCCTTCGGTCGCGGCGATCTCTTCGAACGAGTCAGCTCGCGGCGTCACACCGCAGCCAGCGCCGAGGAGACCGAGGAAAGACAGCACCGCGAACGACCGCATCGGTCACGCATTCTAGCCTTGGAACGTGGCGTGCCGCGCGGAGGGCACGGCGATCGGCTCGCGTCTCGTGACGCTCATCAGCCACGCGCGAAACGCGGCGAACGTGTATTTCCGCCCTATGGCCACGGGCGGACTTACGAGCGCGGAAGCGACACGGCTCCTCGGAGTGCATGGGCCCAACGAGCTCCAGCGCGAAGAGTCGAAGAACCCGGTGCTGTTGTTCCTCGCGCAGCTGAAGAGCCCGATGATCATTCTGCTCGGCGTCGCGGCCGTCATCTCCGGAGCGCTCGGAGAAGTGCCCGAGGCCGTGGCCATCATCGCCATCGTGGTGCTCAACGCGGTCGTCGGCTTCGTGCAGGAATTCCGCGCGGAGAAGGCGGTGCTGGCGCTGCGTTCGCTGACCGCGCCCCGCGCGCGTGTCTTGCGTGATGGTCAGGCCGCGCTCATCGCTGCGCGCGACGTCGTGCCTGGTGACGTGTTGCTCCTCGAGAGCGGAGACCTCGTCGCCGCCGACGCGCGCGTGCTCGAAGCGAGCGTGCTCACCACCATCGAGGCGACGCTGACCGGCGAGTCGGTGCCGGTGGAGAAGAACACCACGCCGAGCGCTCCTGAGGCGCCGCTCGCTGAGCGACACGACAGGCTCTACATGGGCACCGCGGTCGCGACGGGCACGGGTCGCGCCGTCGTCGAAGGCACCGGAGCGAAGACCGAGCTCGGAAAGATCGCGCACCTCCTGTCCACCGCGACGGAGCAGGCGACTCCGCTGCAAGTGCAGCTCGAGAAGGTCGGTCGCTCGCTGGTGGTGTTGTGTCTGGCCGTCGTCGCGGTGGTCGCGATGCTCGGAGTGTGGCGCGGCATCGAGCCGCTCGAGCTCTTCGTCTCGTGCATCTCGCTGGCGGTCGCCGCCGTTCCGGAAGGCTTGCCGGCCATCGTCACCATCGCGCTCGCGCTCGGCGTGCAGCGCATGGCGTCGCGCAACGTGTTGGTGCGCAAGCTGCCCTCGGTCGAAGCGCTCGGGAGCACCACCGTCATCTGCACCGACAAGACCGGCACGCTCACCAGGGGCGTGATGACGGTGCGGGAACTCTCCGCGACCGACACGAAGGAATTGCTGCACGTCGCCGCGAGCTGTTGCGACGCCGAGCTCACCGACAAGGGCGGCGTGGGAGACCCCACCGAGGTCGCGATCCTCGAGAAGGCGCGTGAGGTCGGCTTCGAACGCGCCGCCATCGAGAAGGAGAATCCCCGCGCGCGCGTGTTTCCGTTCGATTCGATCCGCAAGCGCATGAGCGTCTTGCGTGGCGACGGCATGCTCTACGTGAAGGGCGCGGTCGATCTGCTGCTGCCGCTCTGCACGAGTGGAACCGAAGGCGCGCTCGAGAAGAACGCTGAGCTCTCGAAGCGGGGATTGCGCGTGCTCGCGGTGGCTGTGCGGCGCAGCGTCGCGAAAGAGAACGATGATCCCGAGCGCGAGCTGACGCTGGTCGGCTTGCTCGGGCTCGCTGATCCGCCGAGGCCAGAAGCCATCACGGCCATCGCCGCTGCGCGTTCCGCCGGAATTCGCGTGGTGATGATGACGGGAGATCATCCCACCACGGCTGAGGCCATCGGCCGCGAGATGGGCCTCGTCGGTCCTTCAGAGCCGATCGAAGGCCGCGTGTACGCGCGCGTCACGCCTGAAGACAAGCTGCGCATCGTTCGCGAGCTGAAAGCGAAGGGCGAAATCGTCGCCATGACGGGCGATGGAACGAACGACGCTCCCGCGCTGAAGGAAGCGCACGTCGGCATCGCGATGGGCATCGCGGGAGTCGAGGTCACGCGTGAAGCCGCCGACATGGTGCTCAGCGACGACAACTTCTCGTCGATCATCGCGGCGGTGCGCGAAGGGCGCGGCATCTACGACAACATCCGCCGCGCGCTCGTCTATCTGCTCGGTGGAAACGCCGGAGAGCTGCTGGTCACGCTCGGCGCGTCACTGCTCGGGTTGCCGATTCCTCTGCTCGCGCTGCATCTCCTCTGGGTGAACCTGGTGACCGACGGGCTGCCCGCCCTCGCGCTGGTGATGGAGCCGGCGAGCGACGAGTCGCTCAAACGCAAGCCGCGTCCGCCTGATGAGCCGATGCTGGGGCGCCCCGAGTGGCTGCGCATGGGAGCCGTCGGCGTGCTCGTCGGCGGCGTCGCGCTCGTGGCGTTCGAACGGGAGCTCGACACAGACACGCTCGAGCACGCGCGCACCATGGCGTTCAGCACCCTGGTGTTCGCGCAAATCTTCAACGCCTTCGCGTTTCGCAGCTTCGATCGCGTGGCCTTCGAGGTCGGCCTCTTCGCGAACCCGCGGCTCCTTCTCGTCACGGTCCTCACCATCGCGCTGCACCTCGGCGTGGTCGCGCTGCCGTTCACCAACGACCTGTTCAACCTCGGTCCGTTCAGCTGGAAGGTGATGGGCGTCTCGATGGCCCTCGGGCTCGTTCCGGCGACGACCATCGAAGTGTGGAAACTGGTGCGTCGGCCCTTCGTCGGGCGAAAATCGAACGCGAATGGCTGAGTCGTTTTCGGAATTTCTGAGCGCGGTGAGCACGGCCGTCGGTGCCGTGGCGGCTCGCGCGTTGAAGCCGGTCCCCCGCGTGTCGCAGCACTGGGAATCCGTCGAGCAGCTCGCGTGGTTCGGAGCGGCGGCTGACCACCACCTCACGCACGTCTCGTGGTCGTTTGGAAAGTTGAAGAGCCGCGGCGCGCGCGACGGCAAGCGCGACACGGTCGGGGTGTTCAGCATCACCAGGGCGACGTTCCCCGAGGTCGATGACGAAGCGTTGCGGCTGCAGCTCGAAGCGCTCGTGCCGTCGTTCACTGATGGAGCGACGCGCGTCTTCCTCCAGCGCGTCACCGCGCAGATTGCCGCCGCCGACGCGCTGCTCGAGCTTCAGCGACGACTCGGCTGTGAGGTGTCGCTCTTCGCGCGCACCGACGCGGTCGACACGCCGGCTGCTCCTCCGCGCTGGCCCGAGCACGCACGGGAACGCGTGACGGTCGCGCTCGCCGCGATGGATGCGACGTTGCGTGACCGGTGCGAGCAGTTGTTCGAGTCGACCGAGAGCGAGCTGCTCGAGGCGATCAAGGCACGACGCTGACGCACTCGGTCGCGCACGCGAACGACGCCGCGACGCACGAGCGGTCGGTGATGCACGCGTTGCACATGTCGGCCTTGCGGCGGAAGTCGGCGTCTTCGCTCGCCGACTTACGGCACCGCGACGCGCACGCGCTGACGTCGTACTTGTCGTCGAAGCACGAGCGGTAGCGGTCACAGATGCCCTGACAGTCGATGACGCTGTCGATCTTCTGCACCACGGCACAGCCACTCGAGAGCACGCCGAACGCGATGAGCAAGAAGGTCTTCATTTGGTGATGGCTCCGACGGTGAGGCGCAGCACGAAGCGCTCGTTGTCGCGCAGTTCTTGAGGCTCGGTCGCGCCGCGATCTCCATCACCGCGCTCGGCGGCGACCTGCGCGAACGCGCCCAGCGAGATCCAGAAATACGGATTGGTGAAGGCGAGTGTCGGCCCGACGTACACCGCGGTGCCGCGGTAGAGGCGCTTTTCCCACGACGTCTTCACGCGGCCTTCGACGCCGAAGCTCGCGGTGCTCGAGAGCGCGAAGCGCACGCCCAGCGACTCTTCGAGGCGCGTGTCGACGCCGGTGCGGCCGTTCCAGAATTCGCTGCGTTCGGCCGAGACGTTGAGGGCGAAGAAGAAGCGATCGATCTTGAGGTCGGCGATGAGGCGGCCTTCGAGCTCGAGGCGATCGACTCCGAGCGAAATGCGGCCGAGGCCGCCGACCGCGAACGGAGTGCCCTGCCTCCACGTCGTCCACCGCCAGAGGTTCGAGAGTTTTCCGTCGAGCGTGGTGCTCTTGTCGGTGCGCTCGGTCTCGGGCTCGACGGCAAGCTGCGACTCGAGCGTGCGCGCGACGCCGATGGTCCACGCGAGGCGGCCATCGAAGCGCACGAAGTCATCGGTGCGCGCGATGCGTGAAGTCAGCCAGCCTTCGAACTCCGACTTCCCGGCTTCGTTGGTCTGCGTCGACCAGGTGAACGGAAAGTCGCGCGGCACTCCGAAGGCGGGGAGCGAGAGAAGCACGACGAGCGGCAAGAGACGGCGAGTCATGAAGACCTCGTTCGTCTACTCCGCTCGTGGGCACCTGTCAGTTGAAGATCCCTCTCCCTCGGGGGAACTGCTGTGCGGCGTCACCACTCGCTCGCGTCAGCGCTGCTTCCCCGGCGCTGCCGCTTTCCGCTCGTGCGCGCCACCGCACGGAACTGCTGTGCGGCGTCACCACTCGCTCGCGTCAGCGCTGATTCCCCGGCGCTGCCGCTCTCCGCTCGTGCGCGCCACCGCACGGAACTGCTGTGCGGCGTCACCACTCGCTCGCGTCAGCGCTGCTTCCCCGGCGCTGCCGCTTTCCGCTCGTGCGCGCCA
>JAEUJS010000463.1 GCA_016792935.1 Archangium sp.
CCACTTTTCCTTGGCCCAATCGAAGCGGTACACGATGAGCGCCTTGATGGGCACCAACCGCATGCCGGTGCTCTGATCGACACGCTGGAGCGTCAAAAGATCGAGCGCCTTGTTGAACTTCTCGGCGTAGCCAACCGAGAGCGCGGCCGCGAGCGAGCCGAACTTCTGGAAGAACTGGTAGTCGACCTCGATCTCACCGAGCAGCATCGGCGTGCCGCCGAACATGTACGTGTACGGACGCTTCTCGGCTTCGACCACGCCGATGAACGGGCGATCGAGCTGCGGCGTGTACGGAGAGAGCTTCACCTCGAGGAACATCGTGCGCGGCGATTCTTTGCGCCGGTTGTCGCTCGAGATGCCGAACTGCTGCGCCGACGCGAGCGTCGAGGTCAGGACCACCAACGTGATGAGGTGCTTCATGGATTTCGCCTCCGCTGCCGCGCGCGCACCAGCAGCCACAGCCCCAGCGCAGGGAGAACGCCCCACCCTGCGCTGCAGCCGCGATCGGTGCCGCCGACGGACCGGTAGTAACCGTAGAACCCGAGGGTCTTGATGGGCGTGACGGCGGCTGCAATCGACGGGTCGCTGATGTTGCCCGCCGCGTCGACCGCACGCAGCCGCACGTCGTAGGTGGTGCCGTTCACCATGCCAGTGCCGGTGATCGACTTGTTCGACGCCGCGCCTTCTTTGATCATCGTGAAGTCGACTTCGCCCTGCGCGCGGACCTCGAGCTGCACGAGGGTCGCGTCGGTGTCGGCGGTGAAAGTGACTTTGGTGCCCTGATCGAGCGCGCCGGCCTCGGTGATCACCGGAGCACCCGGAGCGAGCGTGTCGTAGACGAGCTTGAGCGGATTCGCGGTGAGGGTCGTCGAGGTGCCGCAGCCGCTGATGCCGCCAGGCTGCGTGTACTCGATGGCGCCGCAGACGCGGTGGGTGCTGGAGACGCCGACGGTGCCGCAGGCGACGACGCCGCCGTCGGTGGTGATGGCGCTCGAAAACCCGGGCAGCTCAGCGAGCTTCACGGTGAAGGTGCCCGTGCGCGTGCCCGACATCAGCACCAGCGCGGAGATGTCGGGGTAGCGAACGGCGTCGGACGACGGCGTGTTGCCGCACTCGATGGTCGACGACCACACCTTGAGCATCGCGCCAGGGCTGCAGGTGGTGAAGACGATGGGCGTGTTGTTGGTCCACTGCACGCTGACGGTGTCGGCGCACTGCCCCGCGCCGAAGGTGTACGTGTCGTTCGAGAGATCGCCCACCACGCGGAAGCTGAGCGCGGTGAGCGGAGCCTGCGCGCCAGCGACCAGCGACGTGAGGGCGATGAACACTGCGAGAAGACACTTCATGTTGCTCGCTCGCTTCATTGACCGGGCCGAAAACAGCAAGTTCAAGGCCACCTTCATCGCGCCAAAAGGTGCCTGATTCCAAGGGGAAACGGGCTCTGAAGGCGCTTGGGGACTGACAAAATGTCAGGTCCGCTCGGCCAGTTCGAGGGCCAGTTCGACGGCGCCGTCAGCGACGCGGAAGACATTGTCGAGGCAGGCGACCAATTGCACGCGCGGGCCGTTGGCGCGAACGCGACCGACGTGAATCGCGGCGTCATCGGTGGCGAGCATGGGCATGGGGAAGATGTTCTGCGCGGGATCGTCGATGAGCTTCAGCGACGAGTCTTCCTTGAGCGTCGCGCGCACGCCGTCGGCATCGACCGGGCGGTTCAAGTGCGCGTTGAGCACGATGGTCATGCCGTGGAACGTGGGCACCGTGAGCGTGGTGGCGGTGAGCGCGGGCAACGCGTCGCCTGACCAGATGCGGGCGGCCTCGACCAGCACGTGACGCTCTCCATCGCAGAGCAGGCTGACATTGCTGGCGGCGCCGCCGGGCTGAAGCCCTTCAAAGCCACCGACTGCGGGGAGCACGTTGAAGCCGATGCGATGCGGGAAGACCTCGACGTCGGGCTCCTTCGCGTTGAGGAGCGCGGCGGTCTGCTTGGTGAGCTGATCCTGCCCGGCGTTTCCGCGTGAGGCGGTGCCGAACAACATCGTGGCGTCGGCGAAGGTGAGACCAAACCTGGTGCGCAGCGGTTGGAGCACCGACAACAACGCCTGCGTCGCGGGGTGCGCCACGCTGACGATGCGGCCCTGGAACGGACGATCGAGAATGCCGTCGTTCACGCCCGGAGAAACGAGCGGGACGTTTTGATCGACGCGAAAGGCTCCGGAGAGATCGAGCGTCCACGCGCCGGACTGTTGGGCCTGCAGCGCGAGCGGCTTCGCGACGGCGGGAGGCGTGGCGATGATCGCGACCTGCACTCCGCGGAAGGCGTCCGGCCCTGGCGGCTCGGTGGGGAGCGTCTCTTCTTCGTAGTCGAGCTCTTCTCCCTCGGTCTTCTCGCTCGAGAAGAAGCGGACCTGATCGGGCTCGACGTCATGGAGCTGCAGACAACCGATGAGCTGACGGCCGACGGTGCCGGTTGCTCCGACGATGGCGATGGTGGGGGCGCTCATGTGACGGCGCGGAGTATCAGTCTTCTTTCAACCGCGCTTGCGCCACGACACCCGGAAGCGGAGGGAACTTCGGATTTTCCTCTGCTCCACTTCCGCGCAGGTAGTGCGGCTCGAGGCCGAAGAGCGCCTGCGCGTCGTACTCAGTGGGGATTTTCGTTCCAGCGACTCGCACCAGCTTCTCGGCCGAGGGAACGACCGGGCCTTCGAGCAGCTGAGCGCTGACTTCGCTGAGCGCCGCGCGCGTTTCGATCAACGCGGGCCCGAGCATGCGCGCGGTCGGTTCGGCTTTGAGCGCGTCGGCGAGCTGCGCGACGGTGAGCGACACTTCCGGAGCGAGCTGCGCGCCGTCGTTCGTGTAGCGGCCCAGATAGACCTCGCCCTTCTTCACCATCGCGCAGGAGAAGATCGGCGTGTCTCTGGGGCCCTCGAGCGCGAGCGCGGCGAGTGACGAGACGCCGACGGTTGGAATCTTCAGCGTGAAGGCGAGGCCCTTGATGGTGGCGAGGCCAATCCTCAAGCCCGTGAACGAGCCGGGACCGATGCCCACCACGAACGCGGTGAGATCTTTGAGCGTCAATGCGTGCTTCGCGAGGAGTGCGGTGATCGCTTCCGGGAGCACCTGACTCTGCCGCGCGGGCGGTGGAATCTTCTGTTCTTCGACGAGGGTGCCATCGCGGCGCAGCAGCGCGAGCGAAAGCGTCAGTGTCGAGGAATCGAGTGCGAAAATCACGACTGGGAGGGAGAGCGCATCGCCGCGCGCATCAGCAGAAGATCAGACGGGCGATGTCGTTGCGGAACGCGACGATCATCAGCAGCGCCAGCACCGCGAAGCCAAAATACGTCGTCAGCTCGCGCATGCGCATCGAGGAAGGCCGTCTCCGAATCGCTTCCCAGATCGCGATGAGAATGTTGAACCCGTCGAGGATCGGAATCGGCAGCAGGTTCACCAGCGCGAGGTTGACCGAGACGATCGCCATCGCCGAGAGGAACGCGTCGAGCCCCTGCTCCGCCGTCTGCGTCGCGACCTGAGCGATCTGCAGCGGGCCGCCCATCGACTCCAGCGGCACTTCACCCGTCGGCAGCTTCGCGAGGATGCGCCCGATCAACATCACGCCCTCGGGCAGTTTCTTGAGCGACGCGACGAGCGCTTCGACGGGGCCGAAGTGAATGGTGACCGTCTCTCCCGCGAGCGCCTTCATCGGCAAGCCCGGAGCACCGAAGCGCACGCCGAAATCGGTCGGCGCCATGCAGTACTTCGCGTTGCCTTCCGGAGCGAGCGGCCCCACCGAGCCCGTGCGCGTCTCGGTTCCCGACATCCACGCGATGTCGAGGCGCTTCTTGCGAGCGAGCGCCATGCGATCTTCCACCGCACCGACCGAGTGCACGTTCTGGCCAGCGACGACCGTGAAGCGATCTCCGACCTTGATGCCCAGCGCCGCGGCCGGCGTGTTGGGCCGCACTTCCCACACGTACGCTTCGCCGCGCTCGGCTCCGAGACGCTCGAGGCCGTTGCCCGCAGCGAGCGCCGCGCTCACCTTGATCAGCTCGGGAGAAACGACACCAGGCGCCCTGGTCTGGAAGCGGACGACTTCGATCTCCGTGGTCTCCCCTGCCTTCGAGAGCGCGGCCTCGAGCTCACGCACGGTGCGAATCGAAGCGCCATCGACCGTCAGCACGCGATCGAAGGTCTTGAGCCCCGCTGCTTCAGCAGCCGAGCCTCCGGGCACGCCGATCACCGCCGCCTGCTCGGCGAGCGAGATGCCCATGCGCCCCTTCTTCTGCACGTCGATCAGCCCCAGCGTCTCGACGCTCGCGGGCGTGACCTTCACCGTCTCCTGCTTGCCTTCGCGATCGACGATGAGCGTGAGCTGCTTGTCGGCGCTCGCCCCGGCGATCTTCGAGAGCTCGGTGAAGGTCTTGATCGGCGTGCCATCGATCGACAGCACCAGATCGCCGGGCCGCAGCCCCGCCACCGCCGCCGGAGAATCAGGCTCGACGTGGCCGACGCGCGGCACGAAGTCTTGCGAATCACCGAGGTAGACGAAGAACAGCGCGATGATCGGGAAGATCAGATTTGCGGCCGGACCCGCAAGAGAGATGAAGACGCGCTTGTACCAGGGTGCTCCGA
>JAEUJS010000488.1 GCA_016792935.1 Archangium sp.
AGCACGAGCGGAAACAGCACCGCGTAGAACGAATAGGCGAACGCGATCACTTCGGTGAGCGGCTTCCAGATGAGTTTCTCGAGGAGATCGAGCGGGTCGGTTCCGAAGAAGATCTTCAGATCGATGTCGCGCATCAGGGCATCGCGTGGACCGGTGAAGCCCGCATCGACCACGCCGCGCATCCACTCGTAGCCGCTCAAGATGATCAGCAGCGGCAGCCAGTCGCGAAAGGTCGAAGCGGCGACGACGAATGCACTCCGAACTCGCGGCCAGCGGACCTCTCCGTGTTCACGCAGCAAGTTCGCGAAGAGCAGCCACCCGAGGAAGGTCGGCAACCCGAAGCCCACGGTGAACATGAACATGCCCGCACCGGCGGCGAGCTGCGTACGCACTTCGGCCTCGAGCAGTTCCTGAAACACCTCGCCACGCACGACGACGCTCAACGCGAAGAGCCACGGGAGCAACGACAGGGGCAGGGCGGTCCACACCACGCGACGCACGGACTCGGTGACCTTCGGATTCCACGGCAGCGCCGTGAAGCGCCAGAACAGCTGCACCGACGCGACGAGGCCGAGGGCGAACATCACCGTCGTGGCGCGGCCTCCGAGGATGGACTTCCACGCCGGGAAGACCCCGGGGCCAGCCCACAGCAACACGAAGAGGAAGAACGCCAGCAGCGCCCATTCGAGTGGCCTCAAGGCGCGCGCCAACACGACTGGAAAGCTACTTCGCCGCTCCCGCAATTCCAGAATACGCTGCGCTCCGCTCGTGGAAGGAAGACTGCTCCTCAAGAACTGCAGTCTCTTCCGGGCGGACGGACGCGTTCGCGCCGGCATGTCGGTGCTGATCGAAGGCCGCACCATCAAGGCCGTCGGTCCCGATGAGCAGACGCCGACGCTGCCCGGAGACTGGGAAGTGCAGTGCGGCGGCCGCCTGGTGATGACGGGCCTCGTCGACTGTCACACGCGGCTCGTGGGTGGAGCGCTCACGCCGTGGGCCGGCGACTTGCTGCTGCGTCCCTTCACGCAACGCTTCGAGCTGGAACACGCGCTCGAGAAGAACCTCACCGCCGGAGAGGTCGAGGCGCTCACCGCGTTCTCCATCGCGCGCGCGTTGCGGCACGGCGTGTCGATGGCGGTCGAACACCTGCACGCTCCGATGTGCGTCGACGAGGCGCTCAGCGCGCAGGCTCGCGTCGCTCAGAAGTTGGGAATCCGGCTGGTGAATTCACACGCGTCGACGAGCGTGATCGAAGGTTCGCCGGGGCCGGCGCAAGTCGAAGAGAACGCGCGCTACGCCGAGAAGCACAAGAGCAACAGTCTGGTGCGCGCGGCGATCGGCATTCGCGCGTCGTTCTGCGCTGACGACGATCTCCTCCGCATCGCGGGCCGTGCGAAGGAAGAGCTCGCCATCGGTGCGCACTTCGGGCTCGCGGAGAACGACGACGATCTGGCGATGACGTGGTCGAAGACGAACTCGCGCATCGTGACGCGCTTCGAGCGCTTCGGTCTGCTCGGCGGCGCCTCGGTCGGAGCTCACGCCCGCGCCATCGATCGCGCCGAAGCCAATCGCCTCGCGAAGAGCCGCACGTTGATCGCGTTCACTCCACGCGCGGCGCAGACGGCAGAGGGTGGATCCGCGCTGGGCATGGAAGCGGTGCTGGTGAGCCAGAACCTCGTCGGCCTCGGCTCTGGTGGAACGGGCACGCTGTGGGAAGAGCTCGCTGCCAGCTACACCGGCGTGATGGCCATGGCGCGCGCCGGCCGCATGCTCGACCCCGACAACCTGATGTCGTCGTTCCTCGTCGGTGGGCCCGCTGAGCTGTGCACCATGATCTACGGCGCGCCGTGCGGCACGGTGGACCCGGGAGCGCTCGCCGATCTCGTCGTCTACGACCTCGTTCCCGCGCGTGAGACGGGCAACTTCACGCCGCACCTCTTGATGCAGTTGAGCCAGGTGCCGGTCGGGTGGACCATCGTCGATGGCCGCGTCACCGTGCGCGAAGGTCAGCTCCTCGGAGCCGACTACCTCGAACTCGCTCGTGAGTCGGCGCTCGCGCTCGAGAGCGTGTGGAAGCGCACTGGAGTCACCGGTGGCGGCGCGGGTCCCGTGAGCGCGAGCGAGGCGTGAATCCGCGTGAAGTGTTCAGCGCGGCGTTGAAGCGGCGGCAGCTTCCGAGCGAGACGACTTGCTACCGCCTCAGCGACGAAGATCTCCCGGGCATCACGGTCGATCGTTTCGCGAACACGGCGATCTTGAGCCTGTATCGCGATGCCCCCGAAGAGCAGCAGCTTGCTGACGCGCTGCTCGGCCTCGATGGAATCGAGAGCGTCTACGTGAAGCGCCGTCCACGGGAGGCGCGGCGCGCGGCGAACGAGAAGACGGAAGAGCTCGCGCCTCCGGAGCCGATCGCGGGGGCGGCGGTGAACGAGCTCACCGTCACCGAGCTCGGCGCGAAGTTCGTCATTCGGCCTCCCAACGGCCTCAGCGTGGGCCTGTACCTCGATGCGCGCGATGCGCGTCAGGTGGTGCGCGAGCACGCGAAGGGCCGCACGGTGCTCAACACGTTCGCGTACACATGCGGTTTCGGCGTCGCTGCGTTGCTCGGTGGTGCGAAGCGCGCGGTCAACGTCGACGCGTCACGCAAGGTGCTCGATTGGGGCGAGGAGAACGCGCGCCTCAACGGCTTCACGCCGGATCGCTACGATTTCATCTCGGGTGACACCTTCGACTGGCTCGCGCGCTTCGCGAAGAAGGGTGAGCAGTTCGACTTCGTGATTCTGGATCCGCCCGGGTTTGCGACGACGAAGGAAAGCCGCTTCACGGCGCAGCGCGACTACCACTTGCTGGTCGCTGCGGCCTCGAAGGTGATCGCCGCGAACGGGCTGCTGCTCGCGATGTGCAACGTTGAACAGAGCACGCGTGACTTCGATGCTCAGCTCACTCGTGGATTTGGCGCGCGAAAGTGGAACGTGGTTCAGCGGTTCTCCGCCAGCGCCGTCGACTTCAAGCAGCCGGCGGCGTTGCAGTGTCGACTCGTGGAACTGAACGACTCTCCCTCACCCTGACCCTCTCCCGCAGGGGCGGGAGAGGGGATCGTTCTCTGCGCGTCAGTTGGCCTTCATCGAGTTGCAGAGCTTCACGTTGGCGTCGAGATCGGCGGCCTTCTTCACCGAGCCCGAGCAACGCCACGAGTCCTCGCCGATCTTCTTCACGATCTCGAACGCGGTGGTGTCGTACTCCTTGCCGTCCATGTCGATGCCCATGCCGGTCCAGGTGAGCAGCCAGCCATCGGCGGTCTTCTCAGACTTGATCCACTTCTTGAACGCGAACTCTTCGATGCTCTTCTTCGAAGCGTCGATGTCCTTCGCCGACTCCGGAGTCTGCTTGGCGATCAGCACCGAGATGCTGCCGTCTTCCGAGTGAAAGCCAGGCGAGCCCATCGGATCGTTGGCGACCGCGTTGGCGGGCATCTCGATCTGCACGGGGAAGTCAGCGACCTGCGTGCCGCTCGGCTTCGCGGGCTCAGCGGGCTTGGCAGGAACGGCAGCAGTCGGCGTGGACGGCGCAGCGGTCGGCGTTGCTTCGTCCTTCTTGCAGCCGATGAGGGAACAGATCGCGACACAGGCGACGAGGATGAAACGGTTCATGGAGAGGCTCCGAATCGAAACGAGTGGGAAAGATGACGACCGCTACGGAACCCGCGAACGGGCGGCGGTGTGCACTTTCCCTTCCTTCGTCTGCTCGTCCTCGAGCGGCAGCACGATGTTCATCACCCACGGCACGTTCGTGCCCTCGAACGGGAACGCCTCGTACAGTGTGAGATCGTCGTTCACCGCGGTGCGGCCCAACATCGCTTTCGCGGCCTCGTGCAGCGTCTCGACGCGCAGTTGCTCCGCGCGCAATGCCTTCACGTAGCGGCGACGACGAACGAATGCGATGACGAGCAACACGCCCCCGATCGCCCATACCGCGGTGCCACCCGAGAGCAGCAGCGGCCACCACGGATACTTCCGCGGGAGCTCGCGCTTGAACGCGTCTTCTTCCATCGAGAGCGGCATGTGGAACGCGACACCGAACGCCTTCTCGAAGTTGTCGCCACCAGAGACGCGATCGATCAGCCGCTGAAACGCGCCCGTCCCGTGTCGTGCACGCAGGAACTCCACGAAGGCGGCGCTCTGCGCGTACGCGATCTCGACGTCGTCTGGGTACGACGGGAAACCCGCGGTGAGATCTTCGAACGGGAACACCTTCTTCAACGTCACGGCGCGCGTCAGCGTGGCGATCTGATCCGTCCGCCACTTGCGCTCGCCGGTGAGCTCCATGGCGAGGCCTTCCTGGAACCAATGCGGCCAGGCTTTGGCGCTTCCGAATTGTCCGAGCGCGACGTGAATCAGCTCGTGCTTGAGCGTGAGCGGGCCGTCGGGCGTGACCAGCGAGTGCGCTTCCACCAGCACGATGTTTCGGCCCGGATAGGCGAGGGCGATCGCCCAGCTCGGCGGCTTGCCTCCAGGGAGCGCGAACGCTTCGTATTCCTCGCGCCCGTAGCCGAGGCGGATCTCCGTGACGCCTGGCCAGTCGCGGCCGAGCAACGCGGCGATGTCATCGCGCGCCGCTTCGAGATCGCGCGCGAGCACCTCGGCCGAGGCCTTCGCGCGAGGTGTGTGGACGATCTTGAAGCGCGCCGTGGTGAGCACGGCCGTCTCGAGCGGACCCGCGGTTTCCAACCCCTCGGAAGGGATCGCCGGAATCGGAGTCTCCGCGTCCACCGGTGGTGGCGGCGCAACGGCCAGAGACAACGCGAGCAGGGGAGCGAGCCACATAGGAACCGGCGAATCAGTCAGCGCAACTTGACCATGATCTCGGCGGCCGTAACTCCCCGAACGAGGAGTCGTTTGCGACGTGACGTGTCGCCGTCGAGCAGTTCGACGTCGCGCTTTGCGACATCGCACGCATCACTGAGAAACGTGATCAGCGCGGCGTTCGCCTCTCCATCGACTGGAGGCGCAGCCAACGCGATCTTCAACCGCCCGTCGTGTTCACCGACGACCCTGGTGCGCGAGGCGCGCGGCTGAACGAGCACCAGCAGCTCGACGCCACCTGGAACCTCACGAATCACGGCTTCACTTCTTGTTCACGAGGTAAGCGATCTCACCACCCGGCTGCGTCTTCCACGTGTCGAGCAGCTTGCGGTGCGACTCGATCAACGACTCGAGGTGCGACTCGAACTGCACCTTCTGCCGCTTGAGCTCGGTCAGCTCCTTCACCAGATCGATCAGCCGGTTGTTGGCACCGGCCACGATCTTGTCGGCCTGCAGCTCGGCCTCGGCGATCAGCACTTCGGCTTCTTTCTTCGCCTGCGCCTTCACGTCTTCGGAGATGCGCTGCGCGGTGACCATCGTCTCCTGCAGGGCCTTCTCACGCTCGAGGTGTTGCTCGAGCCGCGCCTGCACGCGCTTGAGCTCTTCCTTGAGGCTGATGTTCTCGCGCACCACTTCTTCGAACTCGCCGGCGGTGAGCTCGAGGAACGCTTCGACTTCCTTCTTCGAGTAGCCGCGCATCTGCACTTCGAAGCGCTTCTGGCGAATGTCGAGCGGAGTCATCTTCATGGCGGCGTCTCCTTGAGGTCACTTCTTGTCGAGAAAGGCTTCACCCAGCTCGCGGGCGCGCTTGGTGGCGGCTTCGACCGCGTCGATCAGCGTGGTGCGCAGACCGCCCGCTTCGAGCGTGTGCAGACCGGCGATGGCGGTGCCTCCGGGAGAGGTCACCTGGTCCTTCAAATGGCCGGGGTGCTGATTGGTTTCGAGCAGCAACCGCGCGGAGCCGAGCACCGTCTGCGCGGCGAGCTTCAAGGCCTGGTGACGCGAGAGCCCGACCTTCACGCCCGCATCAGACAGCGCTTCGATGATGAGGAAGATGTACGCGGGACCGCTGCCTGAGAGTCCGGTGACTGCGTCGAGCAGGTACTCATCGACGACGGTGGTGAGCCCGACGGAATCGAACATCGCGGTGGCGAGCGCGAGATCTTCTTTCGTGGCGTGCTCTCCCGCACTCAAGGCAGTCGCGCCGAGGCCGACGAGGCAGGGCGTGTTCGGCATCGAGCGAACGATGCGCGCTCCAGCTCCCAGGCGACGCTCGATCGCGGCGATGGGCACGCCCGCGGCGACGGAGATGATCAACTTGCTTCGATCGATCGACGGCGCAATCTCGACGAGCACCTTGTCGAGCGCTTGCGGCTTCACGCTGAGCACCACGACCTCGGCCTCTTTCGCAGCCGCGGCGTTGTCCATGCCGACGCGAATGCCGTGCGTGTCCTGCAGCTCCTTCACCTTCTCGAGACGACGCGCGGTCGCGGTGACGCGATCCTTCGCGAGGCCGGCCCGCAGGAGCCCGTTGATGATCGCCGTCGCCATGTTCCCCGCTCCGAGGAAGGCGATGCGGCGAGTCAGCAATTCCTGCGGAAGCGGCAGCTGCGTCACTTCGAGTCTCCTGCGACGTTGCCCGAAGGGAAGGGCGCCGGCGCCATCGTGCCCGCCGGAGCCGTCTGCACCTGCGGAATCGGAGCCACGGCGTCTTCCGCGGTGGGCGAGGGCAGCGTGGCGGCGAGTGAGCGAGCGAGCTGAGTCACGTCGGCGTTTCCACCGACCTGCCGCGCGGTGAAGTGCACGAAGCGCAGCGCGGTCGCGGTGTTCTGGAAAGGAATGAGCGACAGCGCGAACTGCCGATTGGTGAGGGAAACCGTGGGGTGCCGCACGATGTTCCCGAGGATCTCCTCGGCGCGCGGGTGTCGCATCGTGCCCACCGCCCGAATGGCCGCCTTGCTGATGAGCGCGTTCGCGTCGAGCGAGAGCACGGCGAGCGCGTTCAAGGCGCGCGTGTCTCCGAGGAAGCCGAGATCTTCGATCGCCTGCGCGCGCACTTCTTGAGGCGCGGGCTCGAACGCCCAGGCCAACGCGCGCAGATAGGTCGCGTCACCCGCTGACGCGCTGATGGCGACCGGGCAGGGTTCGTCTTCTTTCGCGCTGCCGATCGCGGCCGGACCCTTCTTCGGAGCAGCAGTCAGGGCCAAAGCGAGAAGGAGACCAGTCATCGAAGTCATGATGCCCCACGGGGAAAAGCGGCCAATTTTTTGCGTCGATCCACCACGGACGTACAACTCGTCACACGGCTGTAGCACAGCCGAAGCGAGGTCTTGAGCGACATGGCCGTCACCACCACCGCGACGAATACGTGCACCACCCTCGAGGACGTGGACGTCGAGTGCACGCACTGCGGCGTTCGGATGACGAGTCACCTCGGGAGCGGCAAGCAGATCCGCTACTTCCACTGCCCTTCGTGCTCGCGCTGGATGAGCAGCGTGTACAGCACCGACGTGTTTCGCGGTGACACCAAGATGCGCGCTCGCAAGCCGCTCGGCGCAGAGGAGAGCAGCGGTTTCCGCGGCGTGAAGGATCGCCTCGATTCCTGGCTGCGTTCACTCGACGCCAGGAATCCGTTCACCACGCTGGGGATCTCTCCCGACGTGAGCGATCACGCTTTGCGCGAGCGGTATCTGTATCTCGCGCGCCACCACCATCCCGACCACGGCGGGAGCGCGGAAGAGATGCGCCGCATCAACGAGGCGTACGAGAAGGTGTTGTCGGAGCGCGAAATGCGCCGCACGTACCTGCGCGTTCGATCTCTTCCGGCTGGTTCTTGAGTTGCACGCGCCGCTGGCGTTCGTTACTCGCCCACCGTCATGAGTGATTCGCTGCCGAACGTTTCGCTGGTTCGTCCCGATGGAACCGAAGTGCCGCTCCCGTCGCTGGTGGGCGACAAGACGATCGTGCTGTTTTTCTACCCGAAAGATCACACCAGCGGCTGCACGGCCGAGGCGTGCTCGTTCCGCGATCAATACGAAGACTTCAAGAAGGCCGGCGCTGAGGTGATCGGTGTGTCGAGCGACGACGCGGCCTCGCACGACTCGTTCAAGCAGAAGTTCCGCTTGCCGTTTACGCTGCTGACCGATCGTGATGGAGCGGCCGCCAAGGCGCTCGAGATCAAGAAGACGTTTGGCCTCATCAAGGGCCGCGTCACGTTCGTGATCGATCGTACGGGCAAGATCCGTCACCGCTTCGAGTCGCAGGTGCAGGTGCTCAAGCACGTGACCGAAGCGCTCGAGGTCGTGCGTCAGCTCGAGGCGGAGCGGCTCAAGCCCGCGAGCTGATAAGGTCGGCTCGTGAGCGCCGCTTCCTCGTACGAAGAGCCAGTTCCGCTCCCGCGCGGCGGGTTGCGGTTTCCTGTCGAGCTTGCTGCTCCGCCTGGTTTCAAGGCGGCGGTCGAGCCGACGTGGCCGCGTGTCTCAGGTCGTCTCGAATACCTGAAGGGGAGCCTGCACTACATCCCGCCGTGCGGAGACGAGCAGTCGGAGGTCGCGGTCGGCGTCGCTGGCGCGCTCGATCAGTGGGCGGTCGATCACCCTGAATTCTCTGTCGGTGCCAACGAGGCCGGAATGCTTCTGGGTGGCGAGGTTCGTGGTGCTGATGCAGCGGTGTGGCGGCGCAAAGATCTGCCTCCACGCGCGAAGCGCGGGACGTTTCGCCGAGTCGCGCCGATCCTCGCCGTCGAGATCGCCGGACAAGACGAGGACGAAGACGTGCTCCTCCTCAAGGCCCGCTGGTATTTCAAACACGGCGTGAAGATCGTTTGGCTGGTGCTGCCCGAGACGCGCGAGGTGCTCTTCCTGCGCGGCGGGATGCGCGGCGCTCGTCGGTTGAAGACGAACGAGCGGATTCCTTCCGATGCTGACCTACCGGGGCTCGAGCCGCTCGTTTCGCCGTTCTTTCACCAGCTGCGCTGAGAGCAGCCACTTCCAGAACCCGAAACCGCTGAAGAGTCCCACCGCGAGCTTGAGCGGCCAGGGAAAGAACGCGCCCGGGCTGACGAAGCCTTCGACGATCCCGATCAAGATCATGAACGGCGCGCAGCCGAGAATGAGCTGCACCGCGACGCCTGCATTTTCGCGAATCGCCGTCGCTCGCGAACGCTCTCCAGGGTCGATCATCGCGCGACCGAGGTGCAGTCCCGCGCCGCCACCGATCGCGATCAGCGAGAGCTCGATGGGCCCGTGCGCGGCGATGAAGCTCAAGATGTTGGGGCCGACTCCGCCGCGAATGCACGACGCGATGACGGCGCCGAGGTGCAGGCCGTTGAAGATCAGCACCACGACGGTGAGCACGCCGCCGGTGACTCCGAACGCGAACGCGCCGAACAGCACGCGCAGGTTGTTGAGGAAGATCTGCAGCGCCATCGAGCCCGGCGTGATCGCGTCGAGCGCGGAGTCGGTCCACAACGTGCGCTGATCGATGAAGTTTCGAAGATCGGCGCTGACCAACACCTTGGCGGTCTCGGGCTGTAGCCACACGGTCAGCGCTCCAAGGAGCGTCGAGAACGCGAGCACCGCGGCAGACAACTTGATCGGCCCCAGCGTCTCGCGCACCAGCCTGGGAAACGTCTGCAGGTAGAACGTGCGCAGACCTTCGAAGCCCGCGGGCCGCGGCTTGTAGATGAGCGCGTACGCGCTCGCGTTGAGCTGGTTCAGAAATCGCGCGACGTCGGTGTTCGAGTAGCGCGCTTGAGCGACCGCGAGATCCGCAGCGACGCGTCGGTACAGTCGATCGAGCTCGGACACTTCGTTCAGCGACAACTTCCCCGAGCGCAGTCGGCCGAGCGTCTCCTCGAGCTTCGTCCACTCCGGCTTGCGGCGCGTGACGAAGGCCGGGAGCGTCTCAGCCATGGTTCGGGCTCTCCAGCTTCGCGCGGATCGCGTTGCGCACGTCCTCTGCGCTCGCGGTCTCGCTCAACGTCGTGAGCCCCAGACGCGTCGCGAGCTTCTTTCCGATTCTCAACCGCGCGTCGGGCTCCAGAGAGTCGTAGCGCTGCAGGAACTTCACGGCGATCTCGAGCACGTTCACTTCCACCGCGCTCGCGGTTGCGGCTTCGAGGCGCGCATACGCATCGAGGCTCACCTTCTCATCGCGAACCAGGATCGTTCCCGCGAGGAGATCTCCGAGACGACGGTGTTTCTTGTCGATCAACATGGTGATCACGCCGACGGGGTAACAAGTCGGGAGGAAATCGACGAGCCGCAACAGATTGCGCACGGCAGAAGAGAAGAAGGTGGTGGGCGAGCCATCACTCTTCACCACGCGAATGCGCACCAGGCGCTTGCCGGGCGACTGGCCGTTCCACGCGACCTCGAAGACCGTCCAGTAGATCCACAGTCCGCCGCCGAGCAGCGCGACACCGATCGCCAATGTGGATCGACCCAGACCGAGCACGGTGTTGAGCGCCTCGGGCACGAAGAACGAGATCGCGAAGTAGACGACCAGCGCGACCGCTCCGAGGAGCAGCACGTCCACCAGGTACGCCATCGCGCGCGAGCCGAGACCGGCGATGGGCAGCTCCACCGACACGCGCTCGGGCGTGGCGACCTGGAGCGCGTCGGTCATTTCGCGGGGGCCTTCACCAGCACCGCTCCGAAGAAGCCGTCCGTCTCATGGCGATGCGGGAACAGCCGCAGCATGCCGTTGGAGATCGTCTTCTGATCGGAGACTTCGGGCCCGAGCCACTTCGACACGTCGGCCACGCTGAACTCGGAGTGTTTGCTCAAGAACGCTTCGATGATTCCTTCGTTCTCTTCGCGCAGCAGCGAACACGTTCCGTAGATCAGACGGCCGCCGGGCTTCACCAGCTTCGAGAAGCGCTCGATCAGCACGGTCTGCTTGTCGACGTGTTCTTGCAGCGAGGCCTCGGTGAGCCGGTAGCGCGCGTCGGGCTTGCGCCGCCACGTCCCTGAGCCCGAACACGGAGCATCAACCAACACGCGCTCGGCCTGACCGTGCAGTTTCTCGAGCTGCTCGTCGGCCTTCGCATCGGGCGCGATGGCCTGAATGCGAACGTTGTGCACGCCCGCTCGACGCGCGCGCTGCTTCAACTCTTCGAGGCGACGTTCATCGACATCGAGCGCGTAGATCTCGCCCCGGTTCTTCATCTGCGCCGCGAGCTGCAGCGTCTTGCCACCGGCTCCAGCGCAGGCGTCGATCACCTTGCGCGGCGGAGCATCGACCAGCATGCCGAGCAGCTGGCTCCCCTCGTCCTGCACCTCGAAGTAGCCGTCCTTGAACGTCTTGAGCGAATAGACGTTGGTGCGCGTCTCGAGCACGAGCCCGAACGGAGAGAGCGGAGTGGGGCGCACCTTGACGCCTTCTCCCTCGAGCAGCTGGGTGATCTGGTCGCGGGTGCCCTTGAGCGGATTCGTTCGAGCCACCAGGGCCGCGCGGTGGTTCATCGACTCGGCGATCGCGAAGGCCTCTTCTTCACCGAACTGGGCGAGGAATTTCTCCGCGAGGAAGTCGGGCATCGAGCCGCTGATCGCCAGACGCTCGGCGGCGCTCTTGTTGTCGAGCTTCGCGCGCCCGTGCGCGACGGTGCGCAGCCAACCCACTTCACTCCCAGGGAGCGACAACCCCTGCAACACCGCCGACGCGTCATCTCCCTCGAGCACGCGGGAGATCGCGAAGCGGTACAGATCCTTCTTGCTGGTGCCGAGCGTGGCGAAGCCCTTCACCTTCAAGTCGGCCAGGAAATCGACGAGGCGCTGACGGCGCAGCAACGCGTAGACCCGCTCGGCGACCGCGCGACGTTCGTTCGAATAGAGGTGCTTCTTGTGGCGCAGCGTGAAGTCGAGCGCGCGATCGGCCAGACGCCCATCGTGACGAACGGCTCCGTACGCTTCGAGGCAGGCCTGCGCGACGAGATCTTCGCGAGGAGGGCGCTCACTCAACCCAGACTTCGATTTCGGTGCGCTCACGTCGGTGCATCTCCACTTCCACTTCCGGTTCCACTCGGCGGCGGCTCGTCGGTTTCTTTTCGCCCGAACAGCACCCACAGGCCCACGGCGAGCGCGACGACGATCGCTCCGCCGCCGAACGCCCAGGTCACCCACTCGGGAAGACCGGCCTGGTTGACGGTGAAGACGCCGCGGATCACCTTGTGGTGCGTGGTGCGCCAGCCGATCTCGAGCTTGTAGTCACCGGCCTCGGCTGGCGTGAACGAGGTGGTCCACACGCGTGTCGTTCCGCGCGGCACCGTCTTGCTGTCGGCCGACCCCATCTCTCCCGCCGGGCGAATGGAGATGGTCACCGGGCTCATGATCTCCTCGCCGTTGACCGCCTCGAGCACCGCCGAAATCGTGATTGGATTCCCGGCCTTGAGGCGGCTGGGCGTGATCGTGCCCCGCACGGTCTCCTCGGCATCGGACCAATCCCACGTCAGCCCCTGTGGATTGGACTTGAATTCCAGCTGCGTGAGCTTGTTCTCGCCCGACCGTGTTCCGGGCGGCGGAAGCTGGGCACACACTACGGTGAGGTAAGCGGCGAGGAACATTGTGGAATTGGTGGGGCTTTCTTACGATGCCTCGCCCCCGATGACTCAGGCTTTCGGCAATTACCAGCTCGTCAAGAAGCTCGCGACTGGCGGCATGGCCGAGGTGTGGCTGGCGAAGCAGACGGGCATCGAGGGTTTCAACCGCCACGTCGTCGTGAAGCGAATTCTTCCGCACCTCGCGGAGGATCCTGAGTTCGTTCAGATGTTCTTGAACGAGGCGAAGATCGCCTCTCGTTTCAATCACCCGAACATCGCGCAGATCTACGACCTCGGCGAAACGAACGGCCAGTACTTCATCGCGATGGAATTCATCCACGGTGAGGATCTCGGTCGCGTCATGCGCCGCGCGTGGAGCACCGGTCAGTGGGTCGCGCGTCACATCGCGCTGCGCATCGTGGCCGATTCCTGTCAGGGCCTGCACTACGCGCACACGCGCCTCGACGAGCGCGGCCAGCCGCTGCGCGTCGTGCACCGCGACATCTCGCCGCAGAACATCCTCATCAGCTTCGACGGCGCGGTGAAGGTGGTCGACTTCGGTATCGCCAAGGCCAGCGATCAGGTCAGCAACACCAAGTCGGGCGCCATCAAGGGCAAGTTCGCGTACATGGCGCCGGAGCAGGCCGCCGGAAAACCGCTCGACGCGCGCTCCGACATCTTCGCGCTCGGCCTGGTGCTCTACGAATTGGCGACCGGCGTGCGGCCGCTCAAGCGCGACTCCGAGCTCGCCACGTTGCAGGCCGCGCTGGAATGCAAGATCGACGCGCCTTCCGCGGTCGCCGAAGTGCCGCACGAGCTCGATGACATCGTGATGCGCGCGCTCGCGAAGGCGCCCGACGATCGCTATTCGGACGCCCGCGAGATGTCGCGCGCCATCGAGCAGTACCTGCTCAACGCCAAGGAGCTCGCCACCACCACCGAAGTCGGTGAGCTGATGGGCGCGCTCTTCGCCGATCGCTTGAGCGAGGAGGCGCGGCTCGGCACGCCCAATCCGTCCACCGAGTCGAGCACCAGCAACCCGATTCCTCCTTCGTATTCCGGAGTCGCGCAGTCGGTGACGCAGCCTCCGGAGCAACAGCCGCAGCCGCAACGCGACGCGCGCAAGGACTCACGTGGAGCGAGTCGCTCGGCCACGCCGCAGCCGGTGCGCGCTGCGCCCAACCTCACCATCGATGAAGACGCCGATGAGGCGACGCTCGCCCCGGACATGGATGAGTCGGCTGGCGACGACATGGACGAGGGCTCGGGACCTTCGTTGCGTGGTGGCTACGATCTCCCCGCGGGCACGGTGGTTCCCAGCCGTCGCTACGTGAACAAGAAGAACGAGGCGACGGTCGCCGGTCGCAGCAGCAAAGAGATGACGCGCATGGCGCCCATCGAGGAGACCAGTGACGATCTCCCGCCCGTCGCGCTGAAGAAGAAGTCGACCGCGCTCAGCAAGGCGCTCGCGACGAACGGCGCTTCCGAGCCAGTCGCTGAAGAGTCGGGCCGTCGCAAGACGGGGATGAAGCGGCGCACCAGCAGCGGCGTGATGCCCGAGGCGCCTCCGCGGCGAAACTCGCGCGTGAACGAGCCTGAGGTGAAGCCGAGCAAAGACGGCATCTCGGCGATCGTCGACGTCAAGGCGCTCAAGGAACGGCAGCAGTCGCGGCTCAAGGCGCTGGTGTCGGTGATGGTGCTGATCGGCGCGCTGATCCTCGTCTACGTCTTCAAGGACAACCTGCTCGGGCTCCTGAAGAAGGGCGGCTTGTCGGAAGACGGTGTGCCGGTGCGCCTCTCGGTGAAGTCGAACCCGCCGGTCGAGGTCTTCGTGCTGCCTCCGCCGGGCACCAAGGTGCGCAAGCAGCTCAACCTCGGCCGCACGGGCATCGACGAGCAGTCAGGCGCCTTCGTCGGAGACACCATTCGCCTCGTGAACGACGACCTCGGCATCTATTACGAGGAAGTCATCGAGTACGGGCAGCCCAACGAGCTCAAGCTGATCAGCAAGGTGTTCAAGCCGAGCGCGGTGCGCATTCGTGTGTTGCCCAACTCGCTCAAGGGCTGCACGGTGTGGCGCGGACCTCGGAGTCTGGGTCAGGTCGGCGTGAACTTGAGCCTCTACCCGGGCAAACACGAGCTGACGATCAAGTGTGATGGGCTCCGCGACGCGTGCCCCTTCACGGTGAACTTCAACGAAGGCGCCAAGAACCTCGAGTGGCCAGTCGACTGCACCGAATACGTAGACAAGAAATAGCAGGGCGGGTTGCCCCAGTGACGCCCCGCTTATAGAGAGAACACATGGATACCTCAGTCGCCGTTGCCCCCGTTGCCGCCCCTTCCTCCGAGGCCAAGTCTGAGTCGGCTGCGTTCACGCTCACCGCCCGGGCCGTCGATCAGGTGAAGACCGTCATCGCGAAGGAAAAGCTCGACGGTCACTTCTTGACGGTTCGCGTGGTGCCTGCCGGCTGCAGCGGCCTCGGGTACGACCTGAACCTGATCAAGGAAACGAAGCAGGGCGATCTGATCTGGGATCAGGACGGCGTGCAGATCTGCACCGACGCGATGTCGCTGACGTACTTGAAGGGCACCGTCGTCGACTACCTGACCTCCGACACGCAGTCGGGCTTCAAGTTCGAGAACCCGAACGCGAAGTCGTCGTGCGGTTGCGGTTCGTCGTTCTCGGCCTGAGCTTTTCGCTCGTGAGGGGGCCGCTCTTCTTCAGCGTCGTGTTCGCGCTCGCGCTTGCGGCGTGTGCCACCACCAAAGACTCGGTGGGCGGCGGAGACGCGCGCCTCGACGACACCCAGGGAGCTGATCAGGCTGAGAAGCGCGCCGGTCGGCTGTGTGGTGCCGATGCGCCTGGAGACGTGGTGCTGATCGATGCACGCAACGCAGGGCCGGTGACGTGTCTCGCGGTGACCATCACGCGTGAGCCGATGTCGTGCCCCAGCGGGACGGAGTGCCCGAGCGAGGTGTTGTTCAAGGGCTTCACGAGTCCCAAAGGGCAGCTCAAGTTGATCGGCCCGGTCGAGAAGGCGCGGCTGGTCGCGGTGGCTGATGGCTTCACTCCGTCGATCCTGGCGAACGCCACGAGCGTGAAAGATCGCGTGCTCGAGCTCGAGCTGGCGCCGGAAGAGGGCTTCTGGCTCAAGGTGCTCGACGGCGATGGAAATTACCTGCAGGACCTGACGGTGACGTTCAAGCAGGGCGAAGAGGTGATCGCGAAGCTGAGCACCAACACGCTGGCGAACGTGTTCTTCACCAAGCGGCAGCCGTTCTCAGGGCAGCCGGTGATCGTCGAGGCGCAGGGCTACGCGTCACAGACGATCAACTCGGTGTCGGAGCTCGGCGAAGACGGGCACACGCTGACGCTCACGAAGTGAGGGAGCACCCTTACGCAGCCTGCCGCGAGCTGAGTCGCTCGACTCTTCTCTCGACGAACGCAGCGGCTCGCAGCGACATCGCCATGATCGTCAGCTGTGGATTCACTCCGAGCGAGCTCGGCACGGCAGAACCATCGACCACGAACAGGTTGTGCACGTCGTGCGTCTCGTGCGTCGAGTCGACGACGCTCTTCAACGGGTCCACGCCCATGCGCGCCGTTCCGAGCGGGTGGTACGCGCTGATGTCGAGATGCCGCGCGGCGATGCTCGCGTGCTCGAGCTTCTGGATGTCGTGATGCGTCCGAATGCGCTCGTGGCCCTTGAGCGGCAATTGCACCTCGGTCGCCCCCGCGGCGAACATCACGCGCGAGATGATCGTGCACGCGCGCTGCAGCTTCTTGAGGTCGGTGTCGTTCAACCAATACGTGATGCGCGGCGTGCCGTCTTTCCCCGCGCGCACGCGACCGCGCGACGTGTCCTTCACCATGAAGCCCATGTTGAAGGTGTGATCGAATTGTTCCATCAGCGAGACCCACGACGGGCCGAAGCCACTGAGCGTCGCGGCGGTCACGTCGAGCGGAACGGTGCCTCCCTCGAAGTAGATGCCTTCGCGCGCGAACTCGTCGATCGCGTAGCCCTGCGGCACGGTGCGTGACGGATTCACCTGATCCTTGAAGACGCCGAGCGCGGCGGACGCGGGGTGGATCGTGAGGTGCTTGCCGAGCTCATTGGAGCCGTTCGCGAGACCGTTCTGCTCGAGCAGCACCGGCGTCAGCAGCGCGCCGCACGAAACGACCACTGCCTTCGCGCGCACGGTGAGCCGGCCCTTCGAGGTCGTGGCGCTGACTCCGACGGCGGCGTGCTTCTCGGTGAGGATGCGATCGACCTTCACGCCGGTGAGCAATTGCGCTCCAGCCTCGAGCGCCGCCGGCACGTACGACACGTTCATCGAGCGCTTGGCGTCCGTCGGGCAGCCGAAGCAGCACATTCCCTGACCGTCGCAGCCGGGAGCGTTTCGTCGCAACGCGTGATGCGAGTACCCGAGCGCGTCGCAGCCCTTCGCGATCAATTCGGCCGGCTTCCCGAGCGCGGCCTTCGACGACGGAGCGACCTCGAGAAACTTCTCCACCGCCTCGTAGTGCGGAGCGAGCGCGTCGGGCGTGAAGTCACTCAGCCCTTCCGCGCGCCAGTCAGCGAGCACTTCGTCGGGCACACGGAAACAGGTGCCGGAGTTGATGAGCGTGGTGCCGCCCACTCCGATGCCGAGCGGGATCGGGATCGCCGTGTTGCCGAACGCGATGGTCGAGCCCGCGTTTCGATACATCTTCCGCATCGCGTCGACCGCGCGTCCGTTGAAGTCCTTCCGTGTGTGGTGTGCGCCTTCTTCGAGCAGCAGCACGGCATGACCACGCTTCGCCAGCTCAGCCGCGAGCGGAGCACCACCAGCGCCCGTGCCGATCACCACCACGTCGCACTCGAGGGCTTCTTCTGAAGACGCGAGCTCAGCGCCGTCCATGATCTGCGAGCGCCACCGCGCGTGCTCGAGCTTGAGCGGCGGTTCGATCGCGAAGCGGCAGTTCAGCCTGGCGTACACCTCGGGGTCGTCGAAGTAGGCGAGCTTCAGCGGCGCGAGGAGCCCGCGCAGCAGCAACCGCGTCGCCTCGTTGCGATCGAGCGCCTCGAGCACCTCCACGCGCTGCCCGAGCGGGAGCTTGTGAAAACGCGATCGGTGCATCAGCAGTGCGCGCGCATCGAGCACCGGCAGCAGTCGCGCGTAGCCACTCTGAATTCGCTCCGGCAGGCCAGAGAGGAAGTGTTCAGCACGCGTGACGGTGCGTCCATCCGCTGCGGGGAGAAGTCGGCCCGCCGGAAGCATGGTGCCAGCGAGCAGCTCGAGTTGTGTGCGTTGCGAGGGCGAGAACACAATCAACCTCCGATCAATGCCCGACGAGCGACGGCACGGTGACGCGCTTCGAAGCGCCTGGTGGTCGTGCTCGGCAGCGGCAGCCACGACGCGATGAACTGCGGCAGTTCCATGAAGTCGAAGAACATCGTGCCGCTCGCGAGCTCTTCACCTGAGGAGCGATGCAGCGCGATCGGTAGCACCGACATCGACCTGAACGGAGAGAG
>JAEUJS010000490.1 GCA_016792935.1 Archangium sp.
TGAAACGGCAGCTGCACGAAGATGCCGATGAACTGCGCGATGCCGGTGACCTTGACGAAGTCACCCACGTTGCGGAGCGGGTTGACCGGGTCGAGCTTGATGCCGAGCACGGCCTTCACGATCTCGGTGATGATGTTGTTGAACACGCCTCCGACGGCCGAGACCGCTCCCATGAGCAGAATGCCGACCGCCAACATCACCCACTCTTCCTTGAAGCGCGCGGTGACGTAGCCCCAGATCTGATCGAAGTTGGCGTCGCTCCCGAGCGGGAAGCCCGTCGCGGTCAGCGAGCGGCACTTCGGGCAATTCGTCTGCGTCACGTTCTCCGAACACGTGAGGCACATGAAGTTGCCGCAGCGTGTGCACACCGACGGTGCAGGAACGCCGGGGTGAATGGCACACTGCGCTCCAGATGGGCCCGGGGTCATATGAAGCGAAGGTACCCGACGCCGCGACCGATCTCGCGTGGAGAAAAGCCGCTACCGAAACGCGCGCGATCTTGAAGAAGGGATCGGAAGCGTGGTCGCAACACGGCTGCCCGGGCACGGCCGAGTGTTGTCAGCTCGCGATCACCAAACGCGCGCCATGGTTGTGGCCCAGCGAGTGGAAGGTGATTGAGGATCGCTTGAAGCGCGACAAGCGGCCGCTCCCGCCGGCGCGAGAAGACGGCGCGTGTCCGTTTCTCGATGCGGCCGGAAAGCGTTGCACGATCTACGAAGATCGTCCGCTCGGGTGCCGCACGTATTTCTGTCACCGCATCACGGGGCCGTCGAGGCAGCCCGCTGAACAGACCAACGCGCTGCTGGAGCGCCTCGCTTCAGCGAACGTCGCGGTCGATGATCAAGCCGCCCCAAAATCACTCGAAGCGTGGGTCAGTTCCGCGCGCCGCCCGGCCACGTGCCCGGCGGAACCATGATCAACCCGGAGTTCCAGCCGAACTTCTCGAGCGGCGTCTGCTCGATGGCGCGCGAGCTGTTGGGCATCTCCGCCCAGTGGAACTCGTTCACCTCGCCCTTGCGGCCGACGAAGGTGTGCATGCCGCCCTTGGCGAGACCGAAGAAGAACGGCACCTCGCGGAGCTTCTCGACACCGCTCATGTCGAGCTTGGTGTTCTTGCCCTCGGTGGGCCGGTAATTGATCACCTGCGCGTCGACGTCGACGCCGTAGTAGCCCTTGCCGCGCGCCGCCTGCGTCGCCGAGAAGCTGTGCTCCGGGTTGTTGTCGTTGGGGTTCTTGGCGTCGGGGTTCCAGTAGATGGCCTGCCAGCCGTCCTTCTTCAGCTCCTTGGCGAGCTCGGTGCCCTTGCTGCCGTTGCGCGTGACGTGGGCCTGAATTTCTGCCCAGCGTGCCGACTTACCGGCCGCGGCGTACGCAGCGCCGACGTTCTCCATCGCCCAGCCGATGCACGAGTTCTCTTTGATCGAACCGGCCGACGGCGGCGTGGTGCCCGGCTTGGCGTTGTCCTTGATCCACTGCTCCTTGTCGGCGGCGCTCATCGTCTTCCACGAGGAGTGATCGCCGAAGTAGGTGCCGACGCCCGTCTTCTCGATGGAGTCGTTGTGGCGCCTGGTGCGCATCTCGATCGACTGCGCTCCGCCCGCGGCGAGCTTCTGACCGAAGCTCTCGGCGCGCACGTTGGTGCCGACCTGCGCGGTCTGGTTGGTGGAGTTCGTGCCCGCGGTCCAACCCTGATTCGTCGGCGCAGTCGTCGGAGCCGTGGTCGCTGCAGCGCCCGTCGGAATCGTCAGCTTCCACCCGACCTGAATGGCGTTCTGGTTGGTGGCGAGACCCGGGTAGCGACCGACGTTCGCTTGCACGAGCGCCTCGCGGGTGACTCCGGCGCGCTGAGCGATCTTGCCGAGCGAGTCACCCGACTGCACGGTGACGGTGTTGCTGGCCGGCGTGGACGGCGTGGTGATGGGAGTCGTGGAGACGCGGTTGCTGACGTTGGGCATGACACTCCTGAGCGGGGATGCGGATGAGGCTAACGCGGGCTCTCTACACAAACCAACGCCGCGCCGGGGAGGGCCCAGCGCGGCGTCGCTCACCTTTTCCGGCCTTCAGGTGATTCTCAGAAATTGGGGCGAAATGTCAGCTGCCTGATCACTCCAGCAGCCACGACGGGTCGCACACGTGCTGCGTGCAGGCGCGGCTACCGCCGGTCCACGACACGAGGCTGTAGCCCTCGGCACAGGCCGGGACGACGGCGGCGCAGGCGCCGGGCGTCACGCAGCCAGCCGGCATCACGCAGCGGTTCTCGTCGCGCACGAAGGTGTTCACCTTGCTCGGCGAGCAGAGCGGCGCCGAGGTGCGGCCACACGACTGCGTCATGTCGGGGAGCTTCACGAAGACCTGCGCGGCATCGAGCACCTTCTCGCGGCCCGCGCCGACCTGCGCGCCATCGACGAACTTGCCGGCGACCAGCGCGTCCTTGTCGGTGATGCGGAACGTCATCCAGTTCTGGTCGACGTTGGGCATCGACGCGCGCTCGACCGAGAGGTCGTGGAAGTACGTCTTGCTGGTGGAGTGCAGCCTGGTGGTCTGCATCGTCGCGCACGGAGCGGCGAAGCACTGGATGTTGACCTGCGCCACGCGGAAGAACGTGTCGCTTCCCTCGGTGAACTTCACGCCCGGCATGCCGCGCCACGCGGTGGTGACCATGAAGTCGCGGTAGCCGTTCTTGAGCACGCCGAGCTTGCCGTAGAGGACGACCTCGTTGTCCGGAGCGCTCTTCACCAGCTGCTGCTGCTCGTCGGTGTGCAGGTTGGACGCCGAAAAGTCGAAGCGCGGGACGTAGACCTCGCGCAGCTCGGCGCGGTTCACGTCGTGGATGAACCAGCCGCTGCACATCGGAAAGGCGCACTTGCGGTAGTCGCGACGCGCCACGACGTAGGTGCGGCTCGAGGTGCCGAGCTCGCCTTCTTCGCTCGTCACGTCGCCAGCCGTCTCATCGAGCTGCGCTTCCGAAACGCCGCAACCACCCATCACCAACGCCGCAATCAGGAGTGTCGTTCTCATGGGTGGGCGCGGGTAGCATGATGTAGGCAAGATGTCTACCCACCCCAAAACGTTGCGGAATTTGGGTACGAGGCGCGCTCCGCATGCCCCTGGTCGTCCGCCGCGTGAGAGTGCAGGACCTGTCGCTGATCGAAGCGCTCGAGCAGGACACGCTGCGATCGTTCCCGGCGCGCAAACGGTGGATGGAAACGTTTCGTTCTCTGCTCGAGCGCTCGCTGACTGAAGAGCCTGAAGGTCTGTTGGTCGCCGACTACGACGGTCGCGCGATCGGAGCGGCGATCGCTCGTGTTCGCGGCGCGCATCCCGTGACTGGTGAAGAGCATGGGCGGCTCGAGGCGTTGACGGTCGCTCCGGCGTGGCGCTCGCACGGCGTGAAGGAACGCCTGCTGAAGGAAGCCGAGGCGTATTTGAAATCGCGCGGGTGTCGCTTGATGGTGACGACGCTTCAGTCCGATGCTGGCGCGGAAGGCGACCTCTTCAAGACGAGCGGTTTCAAGGTCGCCTCGTGGGAGCTCGAGAGAGCGCTCTGATCAGCGGCCGATCGGGATCGTCAGCAGCGGCGCCTTGCTCCGCGTGTTCTCCGAGAGCTGGAGCCGCGAGAGTTCCATCAGCAACGCGAACGTCGCGCGCGTGTCGTGATCAGTGGCGTCGATGAAGAAGCAGGTGCCCGCGTACTCGACCGCCACGTGCGCGTTGGCCGAACAGTCGCTGGTGGTGGACTTCACGTTGAACAGCCCTGCGAGCAACGGCGACCAGTCGTACGGTTTTCCGTCGGCGGTCTTCGTCTCACGCGCGAGGCCCCTGCTCAGGTGCTCTGGCGGAACGTTGACGCCGTGCGAGACGAAGTAGAGCGCCTGCAAGAGCGAGCGCGTCTCGAGGTCGATGCGATCGGTCGCTCCGTTCGCAAAAGGCTCGGTCTCCTCGACCGTCACCTCGAAGTGATCGGTCTTCGGCTTCAGGCGAAACACGCGCTGCAGCGTCTGCATCTCGGCGCTGTCGAGCGACGCCGCGTTGATGCGCACGTGGTAGTGCCGCTTCTCGCGCTGCAGCTGCCAGCGCCCATCAGCGCCGACCACATCGAGGCCCTGCTGTGTCGCGCTCAGCAGATCGGCCGTCGCGATGGTCGTCACCTTCGGGCCGATCGGCTCGGTGGTGGTCTCGGCGCCGAACACCAGATCGCCGCGCTGTTGGAGCAATTGCAGCGCCTTCATTCCCTCGTTGAAGTCCGACGACGCCGGAGCAAGCGCAGGCGTCGGACCACTCGCCGTCTGCGCGTTGGGGACCCAGTTCAGATTCTCCAGGTACAGCCGGAAGACGGTCTGAATTGGCCACGTCGTCTTCGCCAGATAGATGACGCCCTCGAGCGAGAGCGGCGTGAAGAGCCGTCGCGCGAACTCCCCGTCGTCGAGCGGCGTGAGTGAGAGCGTCGGCCGGTCGGCTCCGCCCAGGCTCACATTGGGGAGGAACATCGCGGCCGCGCCAGTTCCCGCCGTCTGCCAGAATGGAGTGCCGCCGACGCCGCCCGCGAACTCGTACTGCGCGGCGATGTTCGAGATGGCGAGCGAGCTCGGCGTGTCGCCGTAGCGCAAGCGCACGATGTTGAGCAGCATCTCCTGCTCGCTCGTCGCCTTGACGGTCTCGTTGTAGCTGACGCGCGTGCGCTGCAACGCGCCGGGGCCGATGCCGGCGCAGCCACACAACATGAAGAAGAACAGGGCGAGAGAGCGCACCGGCCGATGCTCCGCCCGCGGGAAGTGGCGTCAACTTTGCCGCTCCCCTAGAACGCGCTGCATGTCGCGTTCTGGCGTCGTCGTCAGCGTGCTGTGCGTTCTCTGTGGCTGTGTCGAGGACCGCTTTCCGCCGCACGATGAGCGCCTCGACGACGTCACCGTTCCCTTCTCGCCCATCACCGAGGTGACGGTGGTGCGCGCGCCGTTCCTGCCTGACGAAGAGACGCCGGTCGCCAGCGAAGTCGAGGTGGTGGTGCTCACTGCGACGCAGGTGCGTGTGCCCGCGACGAAGGGCGCCGTGGAGGTCGGGCTCACCTCGAGGGTGACGGTCACGTTCGAGGCTCCCGGGCCGGGCGTCGTCGAGGTCTTCGTCAACTGGGGAAAGAAGGTCGGCAACAGCTCGCAGCGCGTCTACCTGGTCGAGCCACTCGACGCTCAGAACGACGAGCAGATCACCTAC
>JAEUJS010000717.1 GCA_016792935.1 Archangium sp.
CTCCGCGTCGGCGGTCGCGACGGGTCCGAGCAATTCCTCGGGCACGTGCGTGGGCGCCTGCGCGTCGAACGTGCGCTTCACCGTGTCGGCGCCGAGCACCTCGCCGGCGAGCTTGCGCAACATCGCGTCGCCACCGAGCACGTCGACGCCGGCCTGCTGCATCGAATCGCAGAAGATGTTGAGCGACTCGGGGATCGCGTTGGGCCCCATGCGCTTCAATTCCTTCGCGCCCAACGCCACCTGGCGCACTTCGAACTCGGTGAGCTGCGTGAAGACCGACGCAGCGGCTTCTTGACCGAGCCCCATCAGGAGGGCGGCGACTCGGCGTGATCCAACTCCGCCACGGTCGAGCCACGGCAGGTCGGGTTTCGGGGGTGGCTTAGCCATTGTGTTGCTCGTTTCGGTTTTGATCGGGTGACTTCTCGAGGTCTGCGCTCAACCAGGCACGCACCAGCATCAGCGCGCGCTCGTTGTCTGCGCGGAGCAGGGCGCGGGCCTTGTCCTTGATGTCCATGAGTGGATCCACCAGCACCGGTTCCGGCTCGGGCTCGGGCATCGGCACCGCGACACCATCGATGGCGTTCTGCTTCGCCTCGAGCGCGGCCACGGTCGAGCCAGGCTGCAACACGAGCTGATCGACGGGCTTCTTCGTCGCGCGGCGGAAGATCACGAAGGCCACGATGAGCGCCGCCAACAATCCCGCTCCACCGGCGATGTACTGCCAGGTCGGAGTCACCGCCGCGACCACCGGCGCCTCGGGAACGACCGGCTTCTCGAATGGCACGCTCGAGAGCTCGAACTGATCACCGCGCAGCTCGTCGAAGCCGACCGCCTTGCGAGCGATCTCGGTCAACCGCGCGACCTCTTCGGCCGAACGCGGCTTGCCGTCTTTGCCGTCGACCAACACCGACACCGACAGCCGCGTGGGCCGCGGAATGCGCGCCTGGGTCTGCGTCGTCGTCTTGCTCACCACGTAGGTCTTCGAGGTCGAGTTGTTCGAGGTGTTCGACTGCTGCGTCGGCCCGTTCTGCGGCTGCTGCGGAGCGAGCGGCACGTTGGCCACCGCGCCCGTCACCATCTGCGGCTGGTTGCTCTGCGAGTTGCTCGAGCCGGTGGTCGTCGTCTCGCCGGTCAACACCACCGCGTCGGGATCGACCACCTCGGCGTTCTGATTCACCTGCGAGAAGTCGAAGGCCGCCGAGACCCGCGCGATGACCGCGTCCGCTCCGACGATCGGAGTCAGCATCGCGACCACCTTCTGCTCGAGATCGCGCTCCGCGTTGCGCTGGAAGGTCGCCTCCGCGGAGTTCCATGCAGTGTCGCCAGAGAGCACCGCGCCGCGGTTGTCGAGCACCGTGACCTGCTCGTGCGAGAGGCCGGGGACGGCAGATGCGACGAGGTGGCGAACACCCGCGAGCTCGCGCTCACCGAGCGTACGGCCCGGCTGCAGGTTCACCACCACGGTCGCCGACGGCTTCTTGTCTTCGCCTTTGTAGAAGCCGCGCTCGCCGAAGCTCAGTGAGACGCGCGCGCTCTTCACGCCTTCGAACTTGCCGATCGATTTGGCGAGCTCCCCCTGCGTCGCCCGGAGCAGGTTGATCTTCTGCGTCGCCTCGCTCACGCCGATGTCGCTGCCCTGGCCGTAGATCTTCTCGAAGTCGGCCGGGCCGTTGCGCGGCAGGCCCGCCGTCGCCAGCAACACCCGGGCGTCGTAGAGCTTGTCGGCAGGCACCGCGAGCGCCGTTCCGTTCGCCTCGATGCGGTACGGAATCGCGGCGGCTTTGAGCGCGTTGCCCGACTCGCTCGCGTCCTCGGTCGAGAGGTCGCTGTACACATATTGATAGTCGCCGCCGCCGCGCGTCGCCGTTCCGACTGCCACCGCAGCGATCACCGCAACCAGCGAGCCGCCGATCAGCGCGTAGCGGACTCCAGCGGGCAGCGCGGCGAGGCGCGCGGGCAGTTCACGAAGCTGTTTGAGAAGGGTTTCCATCACTCACACCGGCATGCGCATCACTTCGTTGTAGGCATCGAGGATCTTGTTGCGGACCTTCATGGCCACGCGCATCGCGACGTCGGCCTTTTCGAGCGCCAGCATCGTCTCGTGCAGGTTGCCTTCGCCGGCGCCGAGCCTCTGCGCGTGCTGATCGGCGTCGACCTGCATCGCATCGACCTTCGCTATCGCCTGGCCCAACTTGTCCGAGAAGTCCGCTTTCTGCGCCGGCGTCGCCTCCGTGCTCTCTCCGATGGACTCGTCGGAAGGAGCGGACGGCGTTTCGAGCGTGCGGAACGAGAGCGGCTTCATCGGTCATTACCTCGCGATGTCCAGCGCGCGCTGCGCCATGCTCTTGAGCGTGTCGACCGCCGACGCGTTCGCCTCGTAGCCACGCGACGCAGAGAGCAGGTTGACCGTTTCGTGCACCGGGTTGACGTTCGGGAACACCACGAAGCCGTCGCGATCCGCGTCGGGGTGGCCGGGCGCGTAGACCTTCTTGCCCGGAGTCGGATCTTCGACGATCTGCTTCACCTCGACGCCCGAGCTCTCGGCGAGCGATGCGTCGAACGAGGCAAGCGAACCAGCGCCCGGGTTCGGGTTCGCCTCTCCGAGCACCGGATCACGGCGGCGGTACGGAAGACCATCGGGACCGCGGGTGGACTCGGCGTTCGCCAGGTTGCTCGCTGCGACGTCGACGCGCGTGCGCTGCGCCGAGAGCCCTGAGCCACTGATCTGCAACGCGGTGAGAAAGTCAGCCATGGTCCCCTCCGGGGTTCACTTCGAACTTCTGATGCAACTGCTCAGCCGATGCCGTCCGTCGCGACGTAACGAAGGATCGCGAGCTTCTTGCCGACGGCCTTCGCCGCCGCGCCGTAGAGCAGCGAGTTGCGCGCGAGCTCGACCATCGTCTTGTCGAGGTCCACACCGTTGCCGTCGAGACCACCCTCGAGCTTCTCGGCGGTCTTGATGAATTCGTTCGGATTTGCAGCGACCGTGCCCGTCTCGCGAGCGCGCTCCGCCGAAGCGAGCGCCTTGTCGAAGTCGACCTCGCGCGGGCGGTAGCCCGGCGTGTCCACGTTCGCGAGGTTGCCGTTGAGCACGTTCTGCTGCTCGAGGCGCACGTCGAGCGCCGACTCCAGGCGGTTCAACGTGGCGTCGAAGAGCTTCACTGAGCCACCGCCGCCATTTCCGTCTCGGTCGCGTCGTTCGCGCCTGCCGTCGGCGTGTTCAGCTTCTGGCGCAGCGTGCGCAGGCCGAGATTCAGCAAACGGGCCGCGTGCGTGCGGTTGCCGTTGGTGCGGCGCAGCGCTTCCGCGATCGCGAGGCGCTCGAGCTGCACGAGATCGAGCGGCAACCACTGCGGGAACGAAGACGTCTCGGTCGGGCGCGCGGCGATGCCGAGATCCGCCGCCTCGATCACCGTGCCGCGGGCGCGGATCGTCGCGCGCTCCAGCACGTTGCCGAGCTCGCGCACGTTGCCTGGCCACTTCTGCGTCTCGAGCATGCCCAGTGCTTCGCCGGTCAGCGTCATCTGCGGCTTGTGGAGCGAGGTCGCGATGCGGCCGAGCAGGGTGTTGGCGAGCGCGGCGATGTCTTCACGACGCTCACGCAGCGGCGGCACCGCGATGGGGAACACGTCGAGGCGGTAGAAGAGATCCGAGCGGAGCGAGCCCTTCTCGACCTGCTCGCGGAGATCGCGGTGCGAGGTGGCGATCACGCGCGACGCGAAGCCCCCTGGGTTGCCCTCGAGGAGCGCGAGCACGCGGCCCTGCGCTTCCATCGGCATCGCGCTGACTTCATCGAGCACGACCGTGCCGCCGTGCTGCAGCGCCTGGGCGAACGCGTCGACCATTTTCGAGTCCATCACCGCGCAGCTGAAGGTGCTGAAGGGAAGCGCCGCGCGTGCCGAAGAGTCGTGAATGAAGCGGGCGAGAACGTCTTTTCCGCTTCCGGTTTCGCCGGTGAGGAGCACCGTGGTGGGAGCTGCGGCCACATCAATGGCAGCGCTGACCGTGTGACGCATCGACGCGGAAGCCGAGGCAAGGGTCGACGGCGAGGCGGAGGACAGAGACGTGGTCATGGGTTGATCTCCTGCGGCGCCTCAGAGCCCTCTGGGGCGACGACGTTGGGTGGCGAGACAGCAGCTCGACTCCGGGCGGCCGCGGCCCGGGCGAGGTCAGTGGAGAGCGCCACCTGCGAGGTGAGCGCTTCGAAGGCGGCTTCGTCTGTGGCCAGCGACGGCGCCGTGGGGCCGGCGTGCGCCGTACGGTCAAGCGGGCGGCCGAGCGTGCGGCGAATCTGATTCCACGCGGCGGTGCGCGTCGCCGTGCCGACCTTGCCTTCGGCGTACTCGAGGATCACTCCGGCGCGCACCCGATCTCCGGCGGCGAGGTACAGCTGCGCGACCTGCAGCAGGTGCCCCGACAGCTGCGCCGGAGCGATGCGCGGGGTGTTCGACGCGAGCACCGCGGCGGCGAAGCCCGGCGCTCCCATTTCACGAGCGGTCTGCGCCGCGGCGAGGCTGAGCTCGGTCTCACGCGGGCCGCGACGCAGCGAATCGGTGAGGAAGGCCGACAGCGCCGCGATGCGCGCCTCGACGTCGTTCGACTCCAGGCCCGCCTGAACCAGCTTCTGGCAGAAGGCGATCGCGCTCTCACAGAGCTGCGCGTCCTTCTCGAGGCGCGAGACCAACATCGTCAGCGCAGCGCGCTCGCGGCCGGCGATGACTTCACGGCGCATCGTGAAGAGCGCCATCTCGCGAGCGAAGGGCAGGGCGAGGCCTTCTTCGTTCGCCACGCGCGCCGACTCGGTCACCGAGAAGCAGGTGCCGATGAGCTCGCACGCCCGCACCGAGGCGAGCCGACCCACCGGACCCGCCGTGGTGATCGCGGCGTACAACTTCATCGCGGTCTCGACGTCACCCGAGCGCAGCGCGAGATCACCGAGGCGCAGGCGAGCGAGGCCGACATCCGGCCCGTTGAGCGCTTCGTCCCACGCGCTCTTCGCGGCGCTCAGGTCTCCGGCGATCCACGCGCACTCCGCGCGAGCAGCGGCGCCAGTGCCAGGGCACGCGTCGGGAATCGAGAGCTCCTTCAAGGTCCACGCGGCCATCGGGATCTCCGCGTTGCGATCAGTCCAGTTGATCGAGGTGAGCTCGCGCACATCGACGAAGGCTCCGCGCGCGTCGTGTTCGAGCTGCGCCCAGATCTTGTGCGACTTGCACTGCAGCACGATCGCGCCGTTCACGACTTTCTGTGTCGGGCAAGCACGCGTCTTGCCGGTGACCGCCACGCCCGTGAGCACCACCTGTCCCAGCATCGCGTCGACTTCGGCCGAAGCCTTCGTCGCGTTCGTGATGCGCACCGGCAAGCGCTCGACCGAGGCCGTGAAGCCCGTCGGAGGCGTGATTGCGAGGAGCGTGGGAAGCAGGAAGTGCACGTTGGTGGTCTTTCGAGTTCGTGGGTTCAGGCGGCCTGCGTCTCGCGCTGACGACGGCGCAGCTTCTCGACCAGCGTGGTGCGCTGCAGGCCCAGGAGATCCGCCGCGGCCTTGCGGTTGCCGCCGGCCTGCTGGAGCGCCGCCGAGATGTAGAGATCCTCGAGCGTGCGGAGCAGCGCGGGGAGGTCCACCGGGAACTTCGGCGCGGCGGCAGCGGCCATCAGCGCCTCCGTCGAGGGGATGCGCACTTCAGCGGTCGGCACTTCCGACGTGGACTCGGCGTTCGGCGCGAAGCGGATCACCGAGCCGTTGGTGTTGGCCGCGGGAGCCGGCGTGGTGACCGAGGCGATGGGCGCGGAAGCCGGCGGCGCAGGAACGAGCGTGAGTCCGGGGACCGTGAGATCCGTCGCGTGCATCGCGGCCTGGCGAACGTGTGGCGGGAGATCGGTCACGCGAATGATCGGACCTTCGGTGCACACCGAGACGCGCTCGACGAGGTTCTCGAGCTCGCGAACGTTGCCGGGCCAGCCGTGCAGCTCCAGCGCGCGAATCGCCAGCGGCTCGAGCGGGCGGGTCTCACCGCGCTCGTTCCAGAAGTGGGTGAAGAGCTTCATGATGTCGGCCTTGCGCGAGCGGAGCGGCGGCAGCTCGAGCGGGCACACCTGCAGGCGGTAGAAGAGATCGCGACGGAAGCGGCCCGCCTCGACTTCGGCGGCGAGGTTGCGGTTGGTGGCCGCGATGAGACGGAAGTTGGCGGTCACGCTCTCGGCGGAGCCGACGGGCTCGTAGGTGCGCTCCTGGAGCAGACGCAGCAACTTCACCTGCAGCGCCAGCGGGAGCTCGCCAATTTCGTCGAGGAAGAGCGTGCCACCCTCGGCCATCGCCACGCGGCCCTTGCGGCTCGCCACCGCACCCGTGAACGCGCCGCGCACGTGCCCGAAGAGCTCGCTCTCGAGCAGCGTCTCCGGAATCGCTCCGCAGTTCACCGGCACGAAGTGCTTCTTGCTGCGCGGCGAGTTGTCATGGAGGTGACGCGCAAAGACTTCCTTGCCCGTGCCCGTCTCGCCCGTGAGCAACACCGTGGAGTCCGTCGGAGCAATGCGCTCACACGCCTTGAGCACGTCAATCAACGGAGACGCCGCGTCGTGAATGAGGGAGTTCGTCGTGCCGATGTTCTGGCCGTGGAGTGCAGTGGTCGTGGTTGCGTTCATCGGAAGATTCCCCGCCCTGGGACCCACGTGAGTGTGGGTGCCGTCGCGCAGGGACCCCTGTGCAGCCGCCTTGCCAGCGCCAGAAATCCAACGTTCCAAGTCACTTGGCTGACGCGCCAGCACGCTGACCAGGGGTCGCGCTTCACCCCCAAAAATGCGGCGCAGGCTGCCGGGGCCAGCGATCAACGCTTTGGCGTGCGGGTCGGGTTTGACCACGAGAATGCGGTTGAGACCCACGTTTCCATGGGCATTCGTTTGCAGTGGAGCCGCTCGCGATGACCCGGTTGTTGCCCCAGCGCGTCGAGCGCGCGGAGTCACTGCCCAGCGAGGGCCAGGGGTTTGGTGCGCTCATCGACGAAGTTCCGGTGGGTTTGGTGTGGCTCGCCTCGACCGGCGAAGCGCTGCAGTGGAATGCGCAGGCTTCGGTGCTGCTCGAGTCGGTGCATGGGCCCAAGCTCGAGGCGGTGGTCGAGCGGCTGCGACAGGCATGTGCGACGACGCGCACCTGCATCCAGACCACGGTGGAATTGACGGGCGCGGAGCGCGTGCGCGTGTCGCTCGCTCCGGATCGCAGCGAGGGGCAGTTCCTGGTGGTGCTCGATCGGCAGCGCTTCGAGCGTGCGCGCACGGAAGCGTCGGTGCTGCGCGCGGTGTTGAAGGCCGTGTCGTCGAGCGCGAATCGCCGCGACGCGTTGCAGCGCGCACTCGAAGCGGTGCACGGAGCGCTCGCCGCGACGCACCTCACCTTCTACGAGCTCGATCGTGAAGCGACCTCATTCGCGTGTGTCGCCGCGTCGGGCCTTCAGCTCTGTGACGTGAAGAGCGACGCGCTGACGAATCAGCCTGATCGCTCGATCGTCGCCGCGTCACTCTCGGGCCAGCGAGTGTTCTCGGTGGCAGATCTCGAGCGCGCGAAGGGGTTGCCGTTCGCTTCGGAGCCGGGGTTGTCGGCGGTCTTCCTTCCGGTGAAGGGCCGGAGTGCGCAGGGCGTGTTGGCGGTCGCGGCGCGCGATGGCTTGAACGACTCGGTGTTGCGGTTGTGCGCCGCGCTGGCTGATGCGATCGGCGCCGTGCTCGATCTCGCGACGCTCGAGCAGGAAGCCGCGCGCGCGCGTGAAGTGGCGAGCCAGCGTGATCGCCTGGCGACGATCGGACAGCTGGTCGCCGGCGTCGCGCACGAGATCAACAACCCGCTCGCGTTCTTGAAGAGCAACCTCACGTCGCTGCGTTCGGATCTCGACGACATCAAGTCGCAGCCGGGCGGTGGTGTCGGGGAGGCTGACGAGATCGTCGCGGAGTCGCTCGAAGGCGTGCTGCGCATCGAGACCATCGTGCAGGCCCTCAAGGGCACGTCGCGCAAGAAGGACGAGCGCGTGCGGTTCGATCCCGCGAAGGCGATCGCCGAGGCAGTCACGATCTTCCGCGGCGCCCACAAACAGGACGTCGACGTCGAGTGTCACGGGCTGTCGCGGCTGCCGGAAGTGATCGGCAGTCCATCGGCGCTCGGCCAGGTGGCGCTCAATCTGCTGCAGAACGGCCTCGATGCGATGAGCAACCAGCCGCGCAAGGGCCGGAAGCTCTTCGTCTCCGCGCAGCTCGACGACAAGATGCTGCGCTTCTCGTTCCGCGATCACGGCACGGGAATTCCTGCGGATGTTCAGCGGCGGATGTTCGATGCGTTCTTCACCACGAAAGATCCGGGGAAGGGCACCGGACTCGGCCTGCCGATCTGCAAGGAGATCGCGGAGTCGATGGGCGGAGATCTCGCGTTCACGACCGGGCCAGATGGCACGTGCTTCGTGATCTCGATCCCGCTCGATACGGGTGAAGACTCCGGGTCGACCGGACCGGCGCTGTCTCGCCAACGCGACTGAGAAAACAGCACGAGAGAAGCAACAGCCAATTTCAGACACTAGTTCGGAAATCGCAGCACGCGGTACGGCGGAGCCACGCAGTCCGTGTCTCCAATCCGCTGCACGGTCGGCGGAGCCCAACAGGTGTGCAGGATCAGATCGTCCTCAGTCACTTCACCCACCGGCTCGCGATCTTCGAACAAGATCGCCACGTGCCGCATGCTCGGGAAGTGCACCAGATCGCCAACGCGCGCTTTCATTCCGGCCTTGAGCTCGGGCGCCTGTTTGTCGATCTCATACGAGGACGTGTACTCGGCCTTCTTCCCCGAGCGACGCCGCCCATAAATGATGAAGTCCGCGCAGTCTGAGCCGATCAGCAGATCGCTCTGGTTGCGACCATCGGGCCCAGCGCTGCCGAAGATGTACGGCGTGTTGAGCAGCTCCGAGCTGAACCCGATCAGTGAATCGTCACGCCGAAACGCGACGTGAAACACCTCGCGGGTGAGCCCTCCGTATTTGGTGCTCGAGAGCCCCGGAGTCGAGATCACCGGCCCATCCTTCACCTTCACCTCGACGCGATACGCCATCGATCCCGATCCCGGCAGCTGCTTCACGGCGGGCAGAGTCGATGGCGACACGTCAGCCGCGCACTCGAGCTTCCCTTCGCACGCTGCCACCGGCGTCTCCTCGTACGTCACCGCCGCGAAGTGAAAACTCGGAGTGGTGTTGTCGAGCGATCCAACAGTCGGCTGAATCTTGAACCACTTCACGCTCTCCGCACTCGCGCCCTTCGACAGCACCGCGTGCAACGTCACAGGCGTGCCGACCCTGGCGTACGCCCAGTCGGCAGATTTCTTCCCGCCGTTCACGGAAGCCTGAATCTGAACGGTCGGAGCAGCAGCCAGCACGAGCGCGAGGATCATCACGGGTGAGACATTCTCGCCCCTCGCAGCGTTCCTGCTACGAAACGACGCAAAGCCCCTGGGGGCGACGCCGTTGGGAGGAACATGAGCTCGTACAAGCTGCTGTTGGCCGATCCCAAAGGCCGCGTGATCGAACACCCGTTTCTCCTCGCCACGGTGCGCAGCGACGAGTCGATCCTCCCCGCGCACGGCCGCCCGATTCCGCTTCCGACGCAGGCGAAGCTCGCGCATCTGCCGGGCCGGCTCCCCATCGGCGTCGATCCCGACAGCGGAGCGCTGGTGCTGCTCAAGACCTTCGAGCTCGACGGCAGGAAGTTCACACCGCAGGCGGTCGGAGCGGTGCTGCCTCCGGGCTACACGCGCACCTATCTGCCCGGCGAAGTGAAGAGCGACGGACCGATTCTCCCGCAGTGGGCGTACACGGCCGCCGCGTGGGATCGCCAGGGTCCGGTCGTCTGGGCGGTCCACACCGATCGCCGCAAGCACTGGACGCCGGACAAGTTTTCGACGCCCGAAGTGAAGGTGCTGGTGAAGGAACACCTCGCGCGTTTTCCAGGCAACCAGGTGCTCACCCAGCTCAAGACCTGCGCGCTGGTCTACCGCTGCTTCACCAGCCAGAACGTCTTCTACGCGCGCGACGAGGGAGCGATCCCCGCGAGCATCATGTGCAACGCGAAGTGCGTGGGCTGCATCAGTGAGCAACCCGAAGACGGACCTCCGGCGTCGCACGAGCGCATGGATCACGGCCCGACCGCCGAGGAGATGGCGGACGTCGGCGTGTGGCACCTCGAGCACGCTCCCGGCCGCACGATGATCAGCTTCGGTCAGGGCTGCGAAGGCGAGCCGCTGACGCGGTGGAAGGCGATCGCCGAGAGCATCAAGCTCATCCGCGCGCGCACGCAGCGTGGCTCGATCAACATCAACACCAACGGGTCACTGACGAAGGGACTCGCGGCGCTCTACGACGCGGGTCTCGATGCTGTGCGCGTCTCGCTGAACTCCGCGGTGAAAGATCTCTACGAGGCGTACTACCAGCCGCACAAATACGGCTGGGAAGACGTCGAGGCGTCCATCGCGCTCTCGCGAGATCGCGGCGCGTACGTGGCGCTCAACCTGCTGCTGTTCCCGGGCGTCACCGATCGCGAAGGCGAAGTCGACGCGCTCGAGAAGCTGGTGAAGAAATACCGCGTCGATCAGATCCAGACGCGGCCGCTGGCGATCGATCCCGCGCAGTACATCGAGGTCGCCCGCAACAAAGGCGCCGGCGGAGAGCCGATCGGCATTCCGAAGATGCTCGCGCTCCTGAAGCGCGCCTCACCCGGACTGGTGATCGGCAACTTCGCTCGCGGCCTCGGCGAACGGCGAGCCGAGTAACTCCGAACAGCAGACAAAAAAATACGGGTCCGTGGCCAAAGGGGGAAAGCCACGGACCCGTTCGAGGTCGACCCTATGCCGACCTCTTCGAGCTCAAAATCGATGGAGTCAGATCGGAACGCCGATGGGCGTGGTGACTTCCTCCGAGAAGGTTTCTGAAAGTTTGGCGAACACGCGCGACGCCTGAATCGGCGCCGTCACCTCGCTGCGATCGTCAAAGCCCTCTGGGGCGACGACGTTGGGTAGCGAACCGAAGCGAGCGCCGCTGTTGAGCGCGGCGAACACCGAAGGACCGGCGACGCCCGTGACCGGCAAACCGACGAACTGCTGGAGGCGCTTCACTGCCGCTTCCGTGCGCGGGCCGTACACGCCAGGACCCGACTTGAAATCGCTGACCGGCATGAAGCGCGAGGCGACCAGCTTCTGCTGCAGCCCCGTCACCACCGAACCCGTCATGCCGCGCTGGAGCACCAGCACCTGCACCGACTTCGCACGCTCAAAACCATCGAGCGGCTTGGCGGTCGTCTTCGGCACCTCGACGCGCGGCGCAGCCTGCTTTGCAGCGGCGACGGCGGTGCGAGGCGAGAGGCGAACCGGCGAGGTCATGCGTTCTCCTACATGCAGCCTGCGCGCCGTTGGTCGTTTCTTGAAATGCCAAGCAAAAACAACAGTATAGACGTAAACAAATCTGCATTGGAGCACGAACGGTCCCAATCCCATTGGAACTGGAGTGTCCTTATTCCGGACGATCTGGATCAGGAATCGGCCGGCTCAGGTGAGCAGGTCGAGGATTTCGCGGGCGATCAGCGAGTCCTTGCGGACGTAGCCGTCGGCTCCGGCGGTCTTCACGATGCGCTGCAATTCGCTCTCGGCTTCGGCGGAGCAGAGCACCACCTGAATGCCCGCGAAGAGCGAGTTGCCCTTGATGAAGCGGCAGAACTCCTCGCCGTTGACGCCCGGCATGTTGACGTCGAGCAGCACCAGATCGGGCCGCGTCTTCTTCTTCAGAATGATCTTCGTCGCGGCATCAGCAGAGTTGGCCGTCATCACCTCATGGCCCTGCGCCTTCAGCTCGACTTCCAGCAGCCGCGCGGTCGCCTCGGAGTCGTCGACCACCAACACCCGGCGCGCCTGAACGATCACTCCACCGCCGCCACCACCGAGCGCCTCGCGGATCACGTCGATCGCATGTTCGACGCCCGAAGACTTGGTGATGTAGCCGTCAGCGCCGACGTTCTTCGCCTTGGCCGAGAGCTCTTCCTCGGAGATGTCGGAATACAGGAACAGCCGCGCCTGAATCTTGCGCTGCACCTTCAAGAACTCGACGACGTCGTCGCCGTACATCTCCGGCATGTTCACGTCGACGAGGACGAGATCGTAGGTGTTGGCGCCGAGCCGCTCGTCGAGCGAGGCGAGATCCGACGCGGCATCGGCGGCGAGGCCCGCTTGTGCGAGGGCCTGCGTCATCAGCTGAACCGTCATGGGGCTGTCGTCGATGACGAGCACGCGCGCTGCCATGCGGCGGCTTGTAGCAGGACTTTCTTGGACTCGCCTTAACTCTGCATTTCGGTACGCTGTTCGCCCTCTCGTGGAACCGACCCTCCTGCAGCGAGCGCTCGCCAACGCGCCCGAACGATCTTCAGCGCAGGTCGCCCGTCCCGACGAGGAGTACTTCATCTTCAAATGTGGCGATCACACGATGGGAGTGAAATCGGAGCACGTGCGTGAAGTCACTCGCATGAGCTCGCTCACGCCGCTCCCGCGCTCTCCCTCGTTTCTGTTGGGAGTGGTCGGCCACCGTGGCGCCGTCGTTCCGTTGATCGATCTGCTCCGCTTCCTCGGGCAGGGCGAAGCGCGGGTTTCGACTCGCAGCCGGCTGTTCATCTCGGAGTCGGGCACGCAGGTCGTCGGTTTCCTCGCCGATTCCGTGATCGGCCTGCGCCGCATCTTCGTGGCCGACAAGATGCCCGCGCCCGCCGGAGCCGGCACCACGCAGGAGTTCATCGAAGGCGTCGTGCAGTCGCGCGAGCTGGGCTCGTTGTCGCTGCTTCACTTCTCCCGCGTGTTGACGTCGGCGCGCCAGAAGTCGGTGGCACGGTGAACACCATGCCTTCCGAGGTCGATCTGGTGGTCTTCGAGGTCGCGGGCGCTCGCTTCGCAGCCGATCTCGGCCAGGTCCGCCGCGTCGATCTCGTCGATCCCGCGGAGAGCGTGGGTGATGTGCTCGGCCCTCCGCTCACTGGAAAGCGCGCGCTGGTGTTCGACGCAGGGCCCGGGCTCGAGCGACGCCTCAACGTCGATCGGGTGATCGGTGTCTC
>JAEUJS010000001.1 GCA_016792935.1 Archangium sp.
GTGTGGCTCGCCAGGCACCGGCGGCTCGCGGGCAAGCAGGTCGCCATCAAGGTGCTGCACATCGATCGCGATCTGCCTGCTGAAGCGCTCGCGCGGTTCAAGCGTGAGGCCGAGATCGCCGCGCGCCTCGAGCACCCGAACATCGTGCAGGTGTTGGACTTCAACACGCTCCCCACGGGGCAGCCGTACCTGGTGATGGAGTTCCTCAAAGGGCAGAGCCTCGCCGCGCGCGCCGCTGGGCGTCCGGTTCCGGTCGAGGTGGTGCTCAACGTGATGCAGCAAGTCGGCTCCGCGCTGCAGGCCGCGCACAAGGCTGGCGTGGTGCATCGCGACTTGAAGCCCGAGAACATCTTCCTCGTCCCGACCGCGCTCGGTGACCAGGTGAAGGTGCTCGACTTCGGCATCAGCAAGCTGTCCGACTCGAACACCGTGCAGACGACCGAGGCGGTGCTGATCGGCACTCCGCTCTACATGTCGCCGGAACAGGCGCAGGGCCACAACAGCGAGGTCGGCGCGCAGAGCGATCTCTTCTCACTGGGCTCCATCACCTACGAGCTGCTGACGGGCGCGGCGCCGTTCGTCGCCGACAACATCGCGAAGGTCGTCTTCCGCATCGCGTACGAGAAGCACGCGCCGCTGGCGAACGCGGTGCCTGATGCGCCTCCGTCGGTGGTGAAGGCGGTCGAGCACGCGCTCGAGAAGAAGCGCGAGCACCGCACGCCGACCATCGAGGCCTTCGTGCTCGAGCTGACGGGCAAGGCGCTGGCGGATGTCTCGTCGGAGTCGAGCGGGGTCTTCACTCCGAACGTTCCCGTGACGTCGTCGATGATCTCCGGCGAGACGCGCGCGCCGTCTTCGCCTCGCATCTACGCCACGCCCAATGCGCCGGGCGTTCCGTCGCCTCCGCCCGAGGCGCCAACCATCTCGGGGCGGAAGTTCGTCATCATCACGGTGGTCGCCGTGCTCGCGCTCGGGGGAGTCGTCACCAGGGTCCGCATGGACAACTGGGCCGATCGCGCGGCGTACCGTGCGGCGATGATCGACGCCGGGTGGACGCTGCAGGGCGATGGAAATCTCACGCGCGATGCGGGCGTGGTCGCGGCGGTGGTCGTCGATGCAGGAGCGCCGTTGGTGGCCGAGGTCGTCGATGCGGGCGAGGTCGATGCAGGTGCCGTCGCGGTCGCGCCGATCGTCGATGCCGGCGTCGCTCCGAAGCAGGCGCATGTCGAAGTCGCGTTGCCGCCCGACGAGCAGGCCGAGCTGACCAGGTTGCGTGCTGACCTCGCGGCCGGCCGCTTCGAGTCGTTGTGGGATACGCGCACGCCGATCCGCCTGCGCTTCAAGTCAGCTGGCGGGAAGCGGCAGATGGTCGAGTTCTTCATCGAGCTCGCCTGTGCTCGCGCCGACAACCAGCAGGTGAAGCTGCTGCTCAACGAGTACCGCGGCATGCCCGGAGCGAGTCTGCGCACCATGAAGCAGACGTGCCTGAAGCGGTATCCGGCGGCGGCCGATCTCGACTGGTGACCAGTGTCTGAATTTGGCTGTTCGAGCGCTGAGAGCGTGCTCAATTGCTGCATGCCTAAAGGTCGAAGTGGGGTCGGATTTGAGCCGTGCCAAAAGGCAAGGAGCCCCTTTCTTCGAGCGAATTTCGTTCGGTTGACCACTCAGTGAATCTGGTCGTGCTAACGGCCAATTTCAGACAGTGGTCGACAATGAGGTCGATATCGAAGCTTCGCGACCTGAAAACTGGCCCGAAGTCGAGATGCAGGCCCGGGTCGAGCAGGTGGCGAAGGAGTCCGCACCCACTTCGACCTCAGGGCAGATCAGCGCACGTTTCGAGCGCGCGAGTACGAAGCTGAGACCTCTCGAGGGCAACGCGACGGCTCAGGCCTGCTTGAGCATCGTGCCCGCGTCGCTGACCTCGAACTTGCTCGGCTGCTCGACGTTGACGTTCTTCACCACGCCATCGACGACGAGCAGAGAGAAGCGCTTGCTCCGCATGCCCATGCCGTGCGGCGTGAGGTCGTTGTCGAGGCCGAGCTTCTTCGCGAAGTCAGCGCTGCCATCACCGAGCATGCGGATCTTCCCGATGGCGCCGAGCTCCTTGCCCCACGCGGCCATCACGTAGCCGTCGTTCACCGACACGCACCACACCTCATCGACGCCCTTGGCCTTCAGCGCGCCCAGGTTCTCGACGTAGCCGGGCACGTGCTTCGCGGAACAGGTCGGCGTGTACGCACCAGGCAGACCGAAGATGACGATCTTCTTGCCCTTGATGGCGTCGGCGACCTGCACTTTCCTGGGATTCAACGGGCACGCCTCGCCGAACTCGGTGCTCTCGTACAACGTCGCATCAGGGAGCTTCTCGCCAGCAGTGATGGTCATGCTCAACGGATACCAGACAACGTTCCGCTGTCGGAATCTTCGTCGAGCACTTCGAACAACGCGGTCTTCAGCTTCTGCGGCCCGAGCGGACGCTCACCGAGCGGAGTGACGTCGAAGCGCGCTCCAACGTGCGCGAGCGTCTTGCCGGTGATGAGCACCTGATTCGGTTCGGCGGTCGCGGTCAGCCACTGCGTCAGCAACACCGGCTCTCCGAGCAGCACCGGGTCGATGCGATTCTCGGTGCCCACTGCGCCAGCGACCACGCGCCCCGTGGTGAGCCCGATGCGCAGCGGGCACTTCTCCTTCGCGCCGCGCTTGCTCGACACCTTGTCCCACTCGGCCTTGAGCGCCATCGCCGCGCGCACCGCACGAATCGCGTCATCACCACGCGAGGCCGGAAATCCGAACACCGCGCGGAAGGTGTCTCCGGTGACGATGTCGATGGCGCCTTCGAAGCTCATCACCAGCTGCGTCGAGATGCGCTGCCATTCCGCGATGGCGTCGGCGAGACGCTCGCTGGGAACCTTCGCGGCAGCCGCCGACAACCCGTGCAGCTCGGCGTGCAGAATCGTCGCCGCGACCTCAGCGACGTGACTCACCTTGCCGACGCTGCGCACTTCCGCGGTGCGGCGCTCGGCGATCTCCGGCGCGTACAACCGCTCGAAGCCCTGCTTGAGGCGATCGCCCTTCCCCTGCACGGGCTGCCCCTGGAACTTCTGCATGCCCGTCTCGAGCAACTGCGTGATGGCGGTGCACACGTCGAGCAGTGCTTCCACCGGCTCCTGATCAGCCTGCGTGCGATTCAGGTACAGCACTCCGGCGAACGGAGCGCGCGTGCCGATGGGAATGCACAACACCTGATCGATTCCGTAGAGCACCACCGACTCGCGCGCGGCGAAGCGCGAATCGTCGTGCACGTTGGCGACCGCGATGGCCTGCCCCTTCTTGAGCGCCGCATCGAGGATGCCGTCGGACACGGGCACTTCACCTCGCGCCAACTTCTGCTCGTGCCGCACCGCCGCCGGCACCATCACGCCGGAGTCGTGCTTGAGCAGCACCACGCCGGTCGTCGCCTTCACGCGCTTCATGACGAGGTCACACGTCTCGTCGAGGAACGCCTGCAACGTCGGAGCGCGCGCCAGACATTCCGCCACGCGGTACAGCAACACGAGCGACTGCACCGCGACACGATTGGCGCTGTCGTCGATGGGGTTCTCGCTGGTGTTGCTCCCTTCGGTCTCGTCGGTGTCCGACGCCTTCTCCGCTCCATCGGGAACGGGCGGCGCGGGGAGATCGAACGGCGCGAAGTTGTCGAGCGCCTTCAAGACACTGGCGCTGTCCTTGATGTCGCGCGCCATCATCACCGCTTCGTCGATGTCGACGCCGCGGCCGAAGCGCTTCACCAGCCCGCCGGCCGCCGTGTCGACCATCTCGGTGTCGAGCGCTTCGGCGTTGCGCAGGCGCTTGAGCGCGAGCGCGTTCTCTCCGATGCCGACCACGTCGCCGGGCTTCAAGTCGATTGAGCCGACCACGGTCTCGTTGTTCAGCTTGGTGCCGTTGCGCGAGCCGAGATCTTCGAACACCACGCCGTCGCCTTTGACGTGGATGCGGCAGTGCTTGCGCGACACGAGATCGCCGGACAACACGATGTCGTTCTCATCGGCGCGGCCGACTTGCGTGACCCCGTCAGCGAGGTCGTACGCGGTGTCGAAGTAGCCCGGCCCGTTGATGATCAGTTGCCACATGCGAGCGACGCGAGGATGCCACACAACGCTCAATCCTCACGGTGGAGGTTTGATATCCACCGCGCATGGCCATCCGCCTCGTCGTGACCGACATGGACAACACGCTGTACTCGTGGATCGACTACATCGTTCCGGCGGTCGAGGCGCTCGTCGAAGCGGTGATGCGCGAGACCGGCTTCCCCCGCATCAAGGTCGTGCAGTCGCTCAAAGAGGTCTACACGCGCTACGAGTCGAACGAGTACCCGTTCGCGCTGCAGGAAAGCTCGCTCTTCAAGGAGTTCCCCGAGTTCGGCTCGTTCGACAAGTTGGTCATCGAGCCCGCGCGCTCGGCGTTCGGTGAAGCGCGCCGCAAGTACATGAAGCCGTACCGGGGTGTGCTCGAGACGCTCGAGGCGTTGAAGCAGCGGCGCGTGTTGGTGGTGGCGTTGACCGATGCTCCGCGCAACCCGGCGCAGCAGCGCGTGAAGCAGATGAAGCTCGATCAGTGGCTGACCGCCATCTACACGATGCCCGGCTTCGCGTTTCCCGAAGGTCCGGACGGCATGAAGCTGGTCGCTCCCGACATCGTGCAGCGCGAGGAGAAGGGCGTGTACGAAGCCGCCTGCCCCGCTGTCGAGTTGCCGCGCGATCATGAGAAGCCGAACCCGATGGGGTTGAAGAAGATCCTCACGACGTACGGCCTGCAGCCGAGCGAAGTGCTCGTCGTCGGAGACTCGGTGAAGAAAGACGTCGCGGTCGCGCAGGCGGTCGGCTGCCACGACGCATGGGCGGAATACGGCACCTACGTGAGCCACGAGTACCGCGAGCGCCTCGACATCGTGTCGAGCACGGCCATCACGCGCCGTCACGCCGCGCACGTGTTCGAGGCGGGCCAGAAAGACGTTCGGCCCTCACACTCACTCTCGAACTTCAGTCAGATCCTCGGCCTGGTCGACACCCTGAGCTCAGCCTCGGGTGTCGGCATGCGCGAAGAAGGCTGACTGTGCCTTTGACCGGCCGGCGAACGGAGCCGCAGGCGGAGACTGCCGAGGGAATCAGCTCAGCTCGGGGAAGCGCTTGCGGTAGTACTCACGGAACTCGCCGGCAGTGATCTGACCGTTCTTGTCGAGGTCGAAGATCTTGTTCACGCGCGCCACTTCCGCTCCGCCGATGTTGTAGCTGTCGGGCTTGCCCACGCCCGCCGGCCAGAACGTCGCCATGTAGAGGTCGGTGCCCGATTTGATCTTCCCGGCGAACGGCGCGTAGTACTTCTCGACGTACTTGAGCTGCTCCACCGCGCTCATCTTGCTCAGCGCTTCGGTGGTGGTGCCCAGGCCGCGAGCCGTCGCCGGCATGAACTGAATGAGGCCGGTCGCGCCACCATTCGGGTTCCTGGCGGTGGTGCTCATGCCGCTCTCGTTCTTCATCACCGCGAGGATCCACTCGGGCTTCACGCCGAGTCGCGTCGCCATTTCCTTCACCTTGTTGACGAACTCGGGGCCGTGCTTCTGCAGCGCCTCGGCTTCCAACTTCGCCGCGGTCGCGCTGTTGCCAGACGGCGTGGGAGCGACCGGACCATCAGCGCCGCTCGGGCCCGACGGACCACCGGACGGACCTGAGGGACCCGACGGCTGCGCGGGGCCGCCACCAGGACCAACGGGAGGCAGACCGAGCAACGCCGCGCGCGTCTGCGGGCCGACGATGCCGTCGACCGCGAGGCCCTTCGCCTGCTGATACGCCTTCACCGCGGCGGCGGTCTTCGCTCCGAACGAGCCGTCGATCGGACCCGGGTCGAAGCCCGCTTCCTTCAGCTTCTTCTGCAAATCTTCGACGCCCTTGCCGCTGGTGCCCGAGCGGAGCCACGTGCCGCGATCGGTCGAGATGCCGTCGACGCTGGTGGCCGTCGAACCACCAGACGGACCGGTCGGCGCGGTCGGACCCGTGGGACCCGTGGGACCCGTGGGCGCGGTCGGCGTGGTGCTCGAGCCGGTGGAGTTCTTGTTGTGCATCACCGCGATGGCCTTCCAGCCAGAAGGCACGCCGGTGGTCTCACCAATCTTCTGGGTGCCGTCTTTGTTGGTGTTGTTCGAGCCGATGAACTTCGGGCGGCCCTGCTCATCGCGACCCGAGAAGACGACGACGTGGTGGCCCTTGGTGCCGTCCTTCTTGGTGTACTCGAACGCCACGACGTCACCGGGCTTCGCCTGGTCGAGCGTGGTGCTCTCGAAGTTGGGGTTCTTCTTCAGGTTGGCGACCAGCGACGTCACGCCCGCGTGGCCTTCGCCCTTGCTGATCTGACCGGTGCTGATCAGCAGACCGGAAACGAAGTTCGCGCAGTTCACGGTGTCGGGCACCCAGTCCTGCATGGCGTCGCCGAGCGTGGTGTTGTTCGCGAGCTTGAGGTCGTGCGCGTTCTGGCCCATCACGCTGCGCGCGAGCTCGATCAGCTGATCGCCGGGCGACTTCTCGGCGTTGGGCGTGCCAAGCGAAACCGGGCCCGACTTGCTGGCGGTGAAGTCGTCACCACTCACCTGCGGAGCGGGACGCTTCGGAAGCTGATCAGCGGTACGGGTCTGGGCGGGAGCAATCGAGGGGCGCGGTTGGATCTTCATGCGCACATCATCCGCAGAAAACCCAAGCAGGTTTCCATGTAGGACAATGAATTTCGCAAACGCTGAGAAGCTGGTGTGCGCACATGTCGGAACATGAGCGCCCAGCTTCAATCTCACCGGCTCGCCCCAGGTCGAGCCTCATGATTTTCACTCGCTTATTCGGAGCCGCGAACTTCGTTTCTGCAGCTCACGGAGCGGTCAAATACGGGCAGTCGGACCTCACCATGCACGCTTCGGTGGAGATGCGAGTGCCTCCGCTCCCGAGGTAGTCGGCGAACAAATCGATGACGTACGTGCCGAGATCGAACGCCGATGTCGGCTTGGGCACGGGCAGTGAGTGCTGGCCCCTGGGGTTCATCATCGGGAAGAGGGCCCCGACTTTTCCGCCGTTGGCGCCATCACGAATGAGCCGCATCGGCGGAGCGAGCCGCGCCGCGCCGAAGCCATCGTCCTGGTTCGAGATGTTCATGAACACGTCGACGTCCATCAGCACGTTGTTGCCCATCGGATCTTTGTAGCGACCCGTGCGCTCCACGCCTTCGACGAAGCCGACGTCGATCAGCTCCTGCATCTGCGTCTTTCCGTAGCGCGGATCAGTGTTCTGGTAGTCGACGAGATCAGCCGCGCGCATCAGCGCGGTCGCCGTCGCGATGGGCACGCCCGGGTCACCCGTCATCGGCAAGAGCAGCGCGCGCGTCTGCACCTCTTCACCGCTGCCGTACTTGAACGTGCGCTTGCCTTCCCAGAACGGAGCGAAGTTCGCCGGGTCGGCCGGCTCGAGCGCGATCTGCGCCAGCGAGAACAAGCGGCGCGCCTCCGGAGAACCACGGCGCAGCCCGAAGCCGTCGCCGAGCGCCGTGATGGGCGAACCCGCGAGGTGTTCCTTGCCCTGGAACTTGAACGTCTTGCCGACGGTGTCGATCGAGAACTCCGGAGTGAAGCCCGTCGGGTCGCAGCCCTCGCGCGGGCGGCTGGGGAGCTCTTCGGAATAGACCTCGAAGCGAACGGGATCATCGAGGTCACACGGCACCGAGACGCGGAAGCGGCCGTTGGGCTGCGTGCGACCACAACGCCACTCGCCGGTGTTCAAGTTGCGCGCGATGGCGATCTGCCCGGGCATCAGCGCGCGCGGCAATTCGGCGAGCTCGAGCTCCTGCTTCTTCACCAGGTCGGGGACCATCTGGAAGAGCGCCGGTTTTCCGTCGGAGTTGGGGTGCGCGTAGAAGATCGGCCCCATCATTCGCAGCACGAGCGGGTTCTGCACCTGGCCCAGGTCGGAGCGCGTGCCGATCTCCGAGAGGTAGCCACCCGGCAACACCGGAGCGATGGCGTCGACCTGCGGCTCGATGCCGCCCATCAAGCTCGAGAGGATTCCGCCGAGCGAAGCGCCCGACACGTAGATGGGCACGTTGGGACCGCCGAGATCGACCACGCCATCGCCGTTGAAGTCGCCTGCGAGATCGTCCTGACCGTCCTTGTTCACGTCGAACTTCCACGTCTTCACGCCATCGAACGAGCGGAGCAGACGCACCATCTGCATCAAGTCGATCGCCGTCTGACGAACGACGTCGCGGGTGTGCGTGACGTAGCCAGTGAAGTAGTCGGCGCCGGAGTCGATGATGCCGTCGCCGTTTTGATCGATGCCACGGCCGTCACCGGTCATCACCGCGGCGAGCGGCTCGATGCCGTAGTTGCGCACCAGCTCGGTCACCAGCATGCGATCGACGTCGTTCAAGCCGATGCCGTGGCTCACCGCGTCCATGCCGATGGTGGCAATGCCCGCGCGCGCCATCGGCCCCATCACCAGCAGCGAGTCCAACTTCGAGCCCGCGTGGCCGTGCATGAAGATGACGACCGGCGCCGACCCGTGACGCACTTTGGGAATCGAGAGGAGGAAGGGAATCGTCTCTCCGCGATCGAACGTCGGCTTGTTGGCGACCTGCGTGTCCATCACCTGGTCGTAGAGCGGGAGCAGCTCGGTGGTGTCGTTGCCCGCCGCGTCCTTCTTGTAGCGAGGGAAGAACTGCGGCGAGACGAACTTGGCGGTCGCGTAGAAGTCGACGTACGAGAGCCACATGTTGAGGAGGTCGCTGGTGCCGCCTCCGGTGTCGATGCCGCCGCCATAGACCTCGAGCAGCCGCTGACCGAACTGGAGGAACTGATCACCCGGCACGACCTTGGTGTTGCGATTGGCCGCGGTCGCGCGACGCCCGTCTGGATACTCGGTGACCTCAGCGGGGTACTTGTCCTTCAGGAACGCGAGCGGGCCGGTGCCGTGCACGAGGCCGTCGCGGAACGAGCGGTATTCCTGCGTGAGCGACTGCGTGGTGAACGACCACGTGAACGCCACGTCGGTCATCGCGAGGTTGTTCTGGTTGAGGCACTCGTCGAGCGGCTTGAGCGCGGTGGTCTGCGCGAGGTGGTTGATGTTCTCGAACGGTGAGCGCACCGGGTTTCCGTTCAGGTCGGTGAGACGCGAGGTGAGCACCACCGCGTACGTCGTCTCTTCACGCATCGGGTACAGCGGGCGCGCGATGAGGGTGTTCGTCTCTTTCTCGTAGAAGCCGATGACGTCGAAGCGGCCGGTGCGGCCCGGCATGGTGTTGGGGTGATCGAGCACGCCGTCCATGTCGGTGTCTTCGCCCGGGTCCATCACGCCATCGCCGTCGAGATCTTCCTCTTCCTGCTCGAACAGCAGCGTCTCGAGCTGGTGCGGCTCGTCGGGGTAGTAGTTCGGATCGTCGAGGATGATCGGGAAGTGGCCCTGGCCGACGTCGAGCAACACCGGCTTGCAGAAGTCCGGAGAGTCGCGCGTGACGTCGAACACGTAGAGGGCGTCATCGGCGATGTCGGCGGGCTTCTGGTGACGGGCGACGATGTTCTCGAGATCGAGCGGGGCGTCGAACGAGACGGTGATGGGCGCGAGCGTGCCCCAGCCCGACATTTGATCGAGGCCCGCGCGCGTGCCGCGTTCCCACTTCGTCGGAGCGATCTCGATGCTCGCGTTGACGCGCAGGTTGGTCGCCGACGTCGAGTCGAAGCGCGTCGCGAAGTTGTTGGGCAGCGGAATCTCGGGCAACGGCTTGTGGTGCACGTCGAAGTTCACGCGCGCGCCGGTGCCGTCAGGCGTCAGACCGAGACCTTCGGGAATCGGCGGCGTACAGCTTTGTGAAACGACGAAGACACACGACGACAGCAGGGTGAGGCGCGTGGGGAGCCGCATGGCCGCGCACCGTAGCTTCCAGTCGAGGCGATCCCAAGACCCCGCCGTGCTGTTCCGCAACGCTTTGGCATCGCAGTGCTGGCACTCGGAGCGGAGGCCATCTACACGCCTCGTCCCATGACGCTCCCTGCCCTGCTGCTGTTGGTCGCTGCGCTCGGTGACGAGCCCGCTGCTCCTGCTGCTGCGCCTGCCGAGCCAGTTGTTGCTCCTGCTGTTGCGCCTGAAGAACCGGTGAAGCCTGCAGAGCCAGCGCCGGCTGTGGCTCCTGCTCCGACTGCGGCGGCTGCGCCTGCCGCGGAAGTGACGAAGACCGTCGAGCCCGAGCTGCCGCGCTTCGAGAAGAAGCGCACCGACGGCTGGGCCGCGAACTTCGGCATCGACGGGTTCGAATTGCGCATCAACGCCGCGGCGCGTCTGTCTCAGAGCGTGGCGAGCACGGTGGTGTTGGATGACCTGGGCACCACCACGCGCACCAACCCGTTCGAGACGCGCGTTCGCCTCGCTCCAGAGCTTCGGTACAAGGGCTTCTCGCTCGTCTCGGAGTTCGACCTGCTCACCGGCGCGGTGATGGGCATTCCTGATTCGACGGTGGTCGCGTCGCGCACTCCGACTCCGGCGTTTCACGCGGCCGATTTGCGTCAGCTGTACCTGCAGTACCGATGGAACACGGGCGCGCTTCGCGTGGGAATGCAGACCGCGAACTTCGGTCTCGGCATGTTGGTGAACTCTGGAGCGAACGACGCGCAGTCGGGTGACTTCGGCATGCAGCACCGCGGCACCGTCGCGTTGCGCGCGCTCATCGCGGGGCGCCCGTTCTTCGGAGCGAGTGAGTTGGCGAGCCTCATCGAGCCCTTCGCGGCGTTCGATCTCGTGGTGCGTGACGGCACGGCCGACTTGCTCGCAGGAGATCGCGCGCTCAACGGCATCGTCGGGGTCCGCTTCAACCTGGACGAACGGAACGTCATCGCGCTCACGCTCATCTACCGCAACCAGCGCCGCGACAACGGAGCGCCCGGCGAGCGCGCCACCGACGCCTACGTGATGGACGTCTCCGGCAAGTGGACGGTGTGGGAAGAGGGAACGAAGACGCTCGATCTCGGCGCGGAACTGGCCGCCATCACCGGCAGCACGACGCAATCGCGTCACGACTCCGCCGAGATTCTCGACGTGCGGCAGCTCGGCATGGTCGCCAAGGTGAACTACTCGACGAAGCGCTTCGGGTTGCTCTTCGACGCCGGCTACGCGAGCGGAGATCAAAATCCGTACGACAACCAGGTGAGCAACTTCCGCTTCGACCGCGATTACAAGGTGGGGCTCGTGTTGTTCGATCAGGTGCTCGGCTACCAGAGCGCCCGCACCGGTTGGCGCGCGGCGGATCCACTGCTCGCGGGTCTTCCGCCCGAAGGTGTCGACCTGTTGCCCACGGGCGGAGCCATCACTGGTGCGTGGTACCTCTTCCCCCGCGGTCGCTTGACGGCGACTGACTGGCTCGACGTCTACGGCGGCCCGATGTTCGCGTTCAGCAGCGGCGCGCAGGTCGACGTCTTCAACACGCGCATCAACGGCGGTGTGCCGCTCAACTCGCTCGGCGGGCGCGGCGGTTCGTATCTCGGCACCGAGCTCGACCTCGGCGTGACGCTGAAGCTGAAGCTCGCCGAGTACTTCAAGCTGAGCGTGACGGCCGAAGGCGGCGTGCTGCTCCCCGGCGACGCGCTCAAGAACGCGGCTGGTGTCGTGATGCCGCCGGTCGGACTCGGTCGTCTGCGTCTGACCGCGAATCTGTGATCAGTTGATCAGCTGATCAGAGCCGCCACGTGTAGGTCGCCTTCGCGACGACGCGGAACTCGGCAGCCGGCGTGTTCGGCGCGGTGTACGCATTCCGCGTATCGGTCACCACCACGTAGATGAATGACAGCGGCAGGAACTCCCACGCGAGGCGCGCGTTGAGCACCGACACGTTGCCGTCGGTGTCGCGCTGGTAGCTGCCGATGAGCTGAATCTTCGGCGTGATGGCGAGGCGCGTCTCGAGCAGCAAAAGGTGCGTGTCGGTGAACGTCTTGAGCACGCCTTCGCCCCAGAAGTGGTTGTACGAGTAGTTCACGCCGAGCGAGACGTGCGGAATCGGCTGCACCGATGCGCGCGCGTTCACGTTGAACGCCGAGGCCGAGTAGTAGCTCCCGCCGCTGACGTCGAAGCCGCAGAAGAACTTCCGGCTCGCCTGCCCTGCGTACGACGCACCCATGCGCTCGTAGCCGTACTGCCCCGGCTTGAACTCGGTGTTGTTCACCGGCGTGAACGCTTCGGTCAGCACCTGGTCGGACTTCTCGATGAAGAGCCAGAGCTCATCGCCGCCGCTCAGCTGCATCCACATCGGAGAGAAGTACGCCTGCGCTTCCTGGAACTGCAGCGTGCTGACGCCCCAGATGGCGTACGCGTCGACGAACGGACCGAAGTTGCGAATCCAATCGGGCAACCAATCGGGGCGGAGATCGAGCCCGCCGTTGAGCCCGATGCCCATGATGTTGTCGCGCGCGACGAAGCCCGTGCGCGCTTGAAAGTCTGGCGTCACGCCGAAGGTGTTCACCGAGAGCCCGCCCCAGTTTCCCTGCACGCGCGCTTCGATGGTGGCCGCTCCTCCGACTTTGGTTCCCGTCGCGCGCGTGCTGGTCGTCGACCCCATCAGCGTCGCGGTGACCGTCACGGGACCCGTGCGCACGAAGCCGTCGACCACGGGGACGACGTTGGTGGTCGCTTCACCTTCGGGGCCATCGAAGTCTTGACGGAAGACGACCATGCCGCCGAGGCGTGACTGCTCTCCGAGATTTCGCGAATAGCGCGCGAGCCCGAAGAGCGACGAGTTCGTATCGGCCGTCGGCAAGGTGTGCACCGCGAGCGCGCCGGCTGATTGATCGACCGTGCGGTACACCCAGCGTGCTCCGGCGGTGATGGGCACCGAGCGCCCGTCGGACAACCCGATGCGTCGCGAGAAGAACGGCTGAATGAAGCCCTGGAAGCCGGCCTGAAACACTCCCGCGGATTCGAGGAAGAACTGACGTCGCTCGGGGAAGAAGACCGAGAAGCGCGAGAGATTGACCACGCGGCGATCGACGTCGGTCTCGGCGAAGTCGGTGTTGCCGGTGAGATCGACGACCTGATTTCCCGTCGGCTGCCACGTCACTTCGCCGCCGCCGTTGGGACGCACGGTGACGTCGCCATCGCCGATCTTCTCGAGTCGCCCGATGAGGTACGGCCGCAGCTGCACCGAGAGGAGCGACGGCTTGGCGGGCTCGAGATCTTTCACGATGCCGGCGTACGGCATGCGCGCCGGAGACACGTTGCGCGGCACCGGGCTCCACACGGTGTCTTCGTTCATGCCGCGCTCGCGACGGAAGAACTGAATGCCCCACACGGTGCCGGCCGCTCCGTAACGAATCGACTTCCACGGAATCGCGATCTCCACGGTCCACCCGGTGTCGTCGCGTTTGGTGGACGCGCGCCACAACGTGTCCCAGTTCGGCTCGACCAACTCGTCGTCGACGATCTGCACGTCGCGCTGCGCTCCGAACGGATTCACCGCGAAGACGAACGCGTTGCGGCCATCACCGAGCGTGTCGAGGATGACCGAGAAGTGGTCGCACTCGTTGGTCTGGAAATCGCGGCGCATGTCGCGCTGGTTGAACGAGGTCCAGCCGCCGGCCTGCTCCATCTTCGCGGACACGTAGAGCGCGGTGTCGTCGAAGACCAGCTTCACCTCGGTGCGGTGCGTGGCCTTCTCTCCCTGCTTCGGCTCGAACTGCACGAAGTCGGAAGAGGGCTCGACCTGCTTCCACGCCGCATCGCTCAGGTCTCCGTCGATGTCGGGCGCCGTGGTGACGCGCACCGCCTGCAGCGGGCGGCGCTTCTCCATCGGAGGCGGATCGAAGAACGCAGGGACCTGCGCCCGGCCGGGAAGCGCACTTCCGATGATGAGGAAAACCAGGAGAAGCCGAAGCATCCGCGCCCGCACGACGGGTCACAGACTCTATTGCTGAAAATCAGTTCCGCTCGATTTTCGACTCGTCGAAGGCACGGTTCAGAAGAAGAACGTGTAGCCGAGCGCGCCTTCCACGCTGAGCGCGAAGGCCTGCGACTTGAAGTCCCACCACATGAAGGTGACGTTGTTGAACGCCCCGGGACTCACGCGCGCCGCGATGCTGATTTCGTGCGCGCGTCTTCCTCCGAAGCGGAACGCGAGCGGAATCTCCACACCGCCGCGCAACGAGAAGAGGCCCCAGATGCCGAACACGCCGACGCCGAGCATCACGCGCGGGGTCAGCCCGAAGCGGAAGCTCAGGTTGGTCTCGCCTTCGAAGGCTCCGGGCCAGCCGGCGTTCGCCGCGAGCTGCAGGCGCACCGCGTGGTGTTTGCCGACCCGCAACTCTCCGGCGACGTACGCCTGCGACTCGAGGAGGAGGAACGTCGCGCCGCGTTGCCACATCGCGCCGCCGATGCCGCGCAGACCGAGGCCGACGTGAAAGCGCCGCTTCTCTCCGGGCCAGGCTTCGTCGTCCTCGGCAAGCGCGGCGCTCGACACCAGCACCAGCAAACAGAGCGCGCGCACTCAGTTCCCCGTCATGCTGATGGTCGCGAAGCACATCTCGTCGCTGGTGTTCTCACCGAAGACGATGGTCTCGTTGCTGACGTTGTCGAAGTGACAGCGCACGCGAATCGTCTCGCCCGCGTTCACCTTCACGGGTTTCGCGAGCCGGTAGATGGACTGCCAGTGGAAGTCCCACCGCGGAATTCGCAGCAAACACTGCTCGGAGCCATCGGGCTTGATGACGTCCATCTCCATCGCCTGCCCACGCAGATGCATGTGCGCCCACACTGCGTAGACGTTGCCCGCGTTCGCTTCGTTGAAGAGCGCATACGGAGAATCAGCCGGGCGCACCACGGTGCTGGTCTCGATGGTCGTCTTCGCGCGCGGCGGCAGCGAGAAGTTCATGTCGCCGAACACGCCCGCGTACGGAACTTCGGGAAACACGAAGCCGCCACGCCACAGCGCGACGCTCGACTTGTCCTGCTGTTCGTTGGTCGAGAAGTAGTGCTGCTGAATGACGATGCCCCAGCCGACCGGGAGGTAGTAGCCGACGCTCCCGCGCGGAGGGACGAGCGGCGCGTCGTTGCCCGGCACCCACAGGCCCGCGGGGTATGCGCGCTCGACGCCGACGCCTCCGAAGCAATCGAAGCCCACGCCCTCGGCATCGCGGTCCAGCTTCCGCACCGCGTCGAGCTGGTCGCTGGGAATCAAATAGATGGCCGAGTGGTGAACGATGGCGCGATTGCCGGGCACCACCGAGATGGCGGCGACGGGCAGCGCGGCAACGTGTTTGGGCTCGAGCAACACGCAGCGGTACTCATCGCCGATTCCCTTCGTGGTGTACGCCTCGGGCATCGGCCATTGATCAGACGGTGCACCGAGCGGAGCGGCCGGTTGCGGGCGCGGCAGCTCACGCTTCTCACCTTCGGGCGTGCCCTCGTCGATCCACGCGATGAGGAACGCGCGTTCGGCGTCACTCATCTTTCTTCCGTCGTCGATCTGCGGGCAGCCTGATTCTTCCGACTGCTCCGGAGGAAACGGCGGCATGTATTTGCTCTCGACCGCGCTGCGTACGAGCGCAGCGTTGGCCTTCACCTGCTCGTAGGTCTCGAGCGGAAACGGACCGATTTCGCCGGGGCGGTGACAGAGCGCGCAGCGTTGACCGACGAGGGGACCGATGGCGCCGTACCAGGTGCGCTGTCCTTCGAGCGACACGGGAGGCGGCGCGCTCGACGGATTGCTGACGCAACCAGCGAGCAACACGGCGATGCAGAAGCTCAGGGCACGCATGCGAGAAGACACAGACACACCGCCGACGAAAAACAGAAAGGAGCCGCTGCTTTCGAGAAAGTCGCGTCGGAGAACGTAGCAGCGGTACAAGCAGGCCATGTCCGGCTCCGGTTCGCTACCCAACGTCGTCGCCCCAGGGGGCTTTGATCTGATCTTGCGCGGCGGAACGGTGGTCACTCCCTCGGGCCGCCTGCAGCTCGACGTCGGCGTCATCGATGGTCGCATCGCGCAGCTCGGGTCGCTCGCCAGCGCGACGGCTGCGGAAATCTACGACGCGAAGGGTCTGCACGTGCTGCCGGGCGTGGTCGATCCACAGTGTCATTTCCGCGAGCCGGGCCTGACGCACAAGGAAGACATCGGCAGTGGCAGCGCCTCGGCCGCGCTCGGAGGCGTCACCACCTTCTTCGAGATGCCGAACACGCAGCCGAACACCGACGATCCCGAGAGGCTCGCGTGGAAGGTCGCGCGCGCGCGTGAGACCTCGTGGACCGACTTCGCCTTCTTCGTCGGAGCGACGAACGAGAACGCTGAGCGCCTCGGAGCCATGGAGACCCTGGAAGGCTGCTCCGGCATCAAGATGTTCTGCGGCTCATCGACGGGCACGCTGCTGGTCGACAAGCCGGAGAATCAGCGTCGTGTGATGAAGAGCGGTCGGCGACGCATCTGCTGCCACTCGGAAGACGAAGCGCGGCTACAGGAACGCAAGACGCTCTTCGCGGGAAAGCCGGTCTCGTTTCATCCCCAGTGGCGTGACGAAGACTGCGCGGTCATCTCGACGCGCAACCTGCTCGCGTTGTCGAAGGAAACGGGCCGCCGTCTCCACATTCTCCACGTCACGACGGCCGGAGAGATTCCGCTGCTGACCGCGCACAAGCAGCTCGTCACGTTCGAGGTCTGCCCGCAGCACCTCACGCTCGCCGCACCCGAGTGTTACGAGCGGCTCGGCTCACTCGCGCAGATGAATCCTCCGATTCGCGACGCGCGGCATCGCGATGCGTTGTGGGAAGCAATTCGCAACGGCACCGCCGACGTGCTCGGGAGTGACCACGCGCCCCACTCGCTCGACGAGAAAGCGAAGCCGTGGCCGCAATCTCCGAGCGGAATGCCGGGTGTGCAGACGCTGGTGCCGCTGATGCTCAATCACGTGAACGACGGAAAGCTCTCGCTCGAGCGCTTCGTCGATCTCACCAGCGCGGGCCCGGCGCGCGTGTTCGGCATGCTTCAGAAGGGTCGGCTCGTTCCAGGCTACGACGCCGACTTCACGGTGATCGATCTGAGCGCGAAGAAGACCATCACCAACGACTGGTCGAAGTCGAAGTGCGGGTGGACTCCGTTCGACGGCCTGCAGGTGACCGGTTGGCCGGTGGCCACGATTTCACGCGGGCGCATCGTGATGCGTGACGGCGCGCTCCTCGGCAAGCCTGGCGGTCAGCCCGTGAAGTTCGAAGTCTGATCAGATCGCACGCTCGCGCGGAATTCCGAGCGCGTCGATCCACTCCAGCGGCTGCTCGACCTTGATCCACACCTCGACGGTGCCGATGGCATCGGGCGGCTGCGTGGTCTTCAGGTGGAGCACGCCCGCCTTGTTCACCTTCGCCGTCAGCGCGGCGTACGGCGCGTCGCCGAGCCGAATCGCGTACGGCGTGACGAGCACCAGGCCACGCTTCGTGAGGATCAGCTCGGCCTTCCGGCGGCTGATCATCGACGAGATCATGTCCTTCGACTGGTAGCCGGTGAGATGAACTGTCGTCGTGAGGCGGGTCGAACGACGCACGATGCCGCCATCCGTCTGCTCGAGAATCTGAATCGTCTTCTCGGCCATCACACGAACGATGCGCAGGATGGTGAACACCAGCACCGCGCAGAAGACGGCGATGCACGCTCCGGTGATCAGCAGCCCGGACTGCACTTTTAGTCTCCGTCGGGATCTTCCGCGGGATCTTCAGGCTCGGGCTGCGGCGAGTCGTCGGGCGGAGGCATTTCTTCGTCGGGGTTCGGACCGTCTTTGAGGAGGTTGATGGTCTTGCCGTTGACCTCGACCTCCATCACCGAGAAGTCCCACTTGCCGCCGCGGCCGGTCGCGACGACGCGCAGCGTGCCCTTGCCCTTCGGCCCTTCGATCGGCGCGGTGAAATCAGCGTTGCCGGTGCCGTTGTTCTCTTTGATCGAACCCTGAATGCCCATGCCCGGCGTGAGCGGTGCGCCCAGTGCGTCTTGCACGTCACGGTTCGACGCCGCACGCGCGAGCGCGGTGGTGTACGCGCCGCTGCCCTGAATGACCTTGCTGACACCGAAGTACATGAAGCCGGCGAAGCTCAGGCAGCAGATCACCGGCCCCAGACAACCGACGGGTACGACCCACTTCCAGTTGCGGTTCCACCACGAAGCCTGCCGAACGGGCGCGTTGAGTTCAGGAGTCATGAGTCACACCGGGTCGAACTTCTCGAAGGGGTTCTCCATCATCTCCTTCACCGTCTTGGCGAGGATGCCGGCGTGGAAGCCGTCGATGAAGCGGTGATCGAAGCTGGCGTTGAGGTTCATGATCTTGCCGGGGATCACCTTGCCGTCTTCGACGACCGGCACGTCCTGCACCGCGCCTGGAGCGACGAAGATCGGCGTGTTGGTGTACGGCACGAGCGGCACGTACGCGACGTCGAGACCAAGTGAGCCGACGTTGGTGATGGTGACTCCACCGAACGCGTCTTTGGGCATGCCGATGCCGCTCAAGTCGATGTTCAGCGTGTACATGAGGAAGCCGAGCAGCTTCAGGAACATGTTCATGAACATGAAGGGGATCATCTTGATCGTCCCCTTCCCGCTCTCGACCGACTTGTCCTTGCGATTGCGCGCCTTGTCGATCGCGTCCTGCATCTCGTTCGCCATCTCCTTGAGCGACTTCTTCTCGGCGTCGGCGATGCGCGCGGCGGTGAGGTCGACCTTGCCGTCACCTTGATCGGTCTGCACCACGAGCACTGAGAGCGTGACCTGCTTGCGCAGGTAGATCTTGTTGAAGCGCAGAATCGCGTTGGCGTCGGGGCAGCGCTTCAGGCCTTCGGCGACGGCCTTCGCGACGAGGTGCGTGACCGTGAGGCGGATGTTGTGGGTCTGGCGAAACTTCTCGATGTACTCGAGCGCCTTCTCCATGCGGATGCGCATCGTCCCGTAGACCGTGGGGTCGTACGCGGTCTGCCAGGTGCCGATGGCCAGCTTGCGGAAGCTCGAAACTTCCTTCTTCAGCTCGAGGTCGAGATGTCCCATGGGCGCGGAGCGTGTCACGGACCCGCGTCTGGAGCGCGAAAAAGCGCGGGGACGTTTCGCCACCGAGCGCCGTCGCCCCAGGGGGCTTTGGTCACCCCGGAGGCCACGCCATCGCCCGCCCGCCGAGCAGGTGGAGATGGACGTGGAACACGGTCTGCCCGCCGTCGCGGTTGGCGTTCATCACCACGCGGTAACCGGTGTCGCTGAAGCCCTGCTCGCGCGCGTACTTCGCGGCGGTGACCATCAAGTGGCCGAGGAGCTCGCGATCTTCCGCGGTGGCGTCGTTGAGCGTCGCGATGTGCCGCCTGGGGATGAAGAGCACGTGGTGCGGCGCCTGCGGGTTGATGTCGGCGAAGCCGATGCTGGTGGCGTCTTCGTGGATCTTCTTCGCGGGGATCGCTCCCGCAACGATGCGGCAGAACAGACAGTCGGACATGCGCGGGCGTCTAGCTCAAAACGTCGACATCCGCGCCGACGGTGATGCGCCCGGTGCCGCGGTGCACGAGGTTCATGCCGAACATCGCTCCCTTGCTGCCGGTCTTGAGCGTCTGGGTGTTGAGCTGGGCGAGCACGCTGAGCGGTTCGGAACCCTGCGGTTGAACACCGCTCGTCTGATCACGCGTGATGGCCACGCAGCGCGCGCACGGCTTCACGCCATCGAAGGCGAGGCCGTCGATGCGGAGCTTCGTCCAGCGGTCTTCGTCCCACGCGGCGGCGCCACGCACCACGAGGTTGGGCCGGAAGCGGTTCATCGGGATGGGTGCGCTGAGCTTCTCGTTGAGCAGGTCGAGCGACGCTTCGTTCACGATGAGCAACGGATACGCGTCGGTGAAACCCGTCTGCGCGTTCTCTGCCCAGGTCGTGTCGACGGTGCGCTTCACGTCAGAGGCGAACGCGACGAGGCGGCACGGTGTCGCGATGCGTGTGCTGAGCCAGTGCGCTGCTTCATCTCCCGCGTCGAGCGCGTCGAACGAGTCTTTCCAGATGGTGACGCGGCGGCGCTGTGCGGTGAGCGGCGGGAGTTGCAGCTTCAACGTCGAAGCGCCGTCATCGAGCGCGAGTCCGTTCTCGAGGAGCGCGGGCTGAATCGAGATGAGCGCCGGCACATCTCGCTGCGTGATGAACTTGTTCTCGAGGTCCACCACCATCCACCGGCGATCTCCGACGACGCCGAGCGCGTCGAGCGTGAACGCGGAGACCTGCACCGCGCGCATCGACTTCACCGGGTAGAGGAAGGCCGAGAGGAGCTTCACGCCGGTGGCGCTCCGGTTTGTGTCGAGAGCCAGTCACCGAAGCGGCGCATCACGCGCTCGTGCATCGCGGCTTGCGTGAAGCGGTAGATGAAGAACGGGAGCGACGGCGCAAAGTCGATCATCGCGGCGAGCGCAGTGGTGCCGTCGAGGAGCACACGGAACTCGAGGCGTGCGTCGTCGGAGGGTTGCTTCGCTGCGCGCAAGGCTCCATCGGCGATCTCGAACCACGCGAGGTCTTCGCTCGAGCGCCCGTGCACGAGGCGGAGCACCAGCGTGCGGACGCCGGCCGTGTAGATGGTGAAGACGCCGTTGAGCTCGGTGGTGCGCACCATCGGGACATCAGACGGAAGCCAGCGGAAGTACGCGCGGGCGAGATCGATCGCCTTCCAACCGCTCGGGCGTTTGTAGCGCTGCACTGAGCACGTGCCGAAACGTGGAGGCTTGTTCGCGTCGCGTTCGCTCGGAGCGTGCGGTGTGCCGTCTTTGTTCCCCGGCGTGTCGATCGCTTCCTCGAGCGCCTCGACGCCGCCTCCGCGAATCACGGAGAGCGTGGCGCCGGACCTTTCGAGCAACGCGATGCGCGCGTCGTCGGCGCCGGATGCGAAGTGGATGAGGTGTGTCGCTCCGACGAGCTTCGTGGCGCGTGCGAGCGTGTCGGCGATGAGGAGATCGAGATCGGCCGTGCTCGCTCTCGGTAGACGGGCGACTGGCGATGCTGCGCGGGAAAGATGAACCACGGTCTGCGCTCCCGCGAGCGCGATCTCGGTCGAGGGGAGCGACGTCAGCTCAGCCTTCGCGAGGCGAACTTCGTGTTTGCCTTCGAGCCGTTTCGCGAGCGCGGTACCGAGAGAACCTGCACCAGCGATGACCACGCGCGCCATGAAGCGTCACATCGCACGCCGCACGCGCGAGCGCGAGGACTCCCTCTCCCGCCCCTGCGGGCGCAACGACTCATCGGTCGGTTTGAGCAGGACGTGCAGGAGGAAGTCGTCGGGAGTCACGGCGAACGTCAGTTTACGAGATCACCGGGGTCCACAGAGCGCTCGGAAGTGGATGTGCTATGGCCCCCAACGTGACTGCGGCTCCCCTGATCATCGGCCTCGCCCTCGGCATGCGCCACGCGCTGGAGCCTGATCACCTCGCCGCCCTCAGCACGCTCGCCACCGAGGAGAGCGGGAACGCGCGCACCAGCTTCGGCCTCGGAGCGCTCTGGGGGCTCGGCCACACGCTCGCGCTCCTGCTCGTCGGTGGAACGCTGGCGGTCCTCGGCGCGACGATGCCAGCCAACATCGAACACGGGCTCGAGTTCGTCGTCTCGCTGATGATCATCGGCCTCGGCATTCGCGCGGTGATGAAGGCGGTGCGCGAGGGACGCAATGGCCAAATCCACCCGCACTCGCACGGACGAGAGGCGCACACGCACGCCGCTCCCGTGGAACACATTCACGTCTCGCGCTCGACGCTCGCGACGCGCCCGCTGTTGATCGGCGTGATGCACGGCCTCGCCGGCAGCGGAGCGCTCACCGCGCTCGTCCTCGCCGAGCTCCCGACGATGGGCGCGCGCCTCGGATACATCGTGCTCTTCGGCGCAGGCAGCGTGCTCGGCATGGCGCTCCTCACCGGAATCGCCGGAGTGCAGGTCGGCAAGTTGGTCCGCACTCCGCAGCTCGCTTCGGCGTTGTTGTTCGTCACCGGCATCGGCTCGACCTGCGTCGGCCTGTGGTGGGGTGCGAGCGCACTGTCGAGCCTCTGAGCCCAACACCACCTTCAGGAAAAGATGCTGCGTCGCACCTCGTAGAGCCGCGGTCCGCTCAACGCTTCCAACTTCTTCTTCGCTTCGATCAAGCCAGACGACGGCGTCGCAGCTCGCTGCAGATCGACCTCCAGCGTCGCCAACCGCGCGGCGCGATCGGCATCGCGGTGTTCACGGTGCGCCCCGAGCGCCTTCTCGGCATCGGGCTCCAGGGTCGCCGCGCCCCGCAACCTCCGCGTCAGAGCGCAGCCCAGAATGCACGCTGCGAGCTCGGCCTCGCGAACGTGACTCGTCAGCCACGTCTCCTCAGCCTCCTGCCGCTTGATGTCTTCTTCATCGGGCACGTCGTTCGTGAACTTCGGACGGGGCCCGTCGAACACCGGCATCGCCCCACCGGCATCGAACTTCTCGGCGAGAGACCACGCGTGCGCGAGCTCCATCTCGGGATCATCGAGCGGACTCTGCGCATGCAGCCTCGTCGCGACGTGTCTGATCAGCGCGAGGTGAGGCACCAACACGCGCAACCGCGCCTGAAGCTGCGGCAGCGTGTAGTCGAGCCGCGCCTGCGCTTGTTCTTCGAGTGAAGCAGGACAGGGCATGGCGAAGTCGAAAACTCAGAGAGCAACCAACCGCAGAGTACCGTTCCCCTCACAGCATGGCGGCGAAGAAGAAGGCCAGGGAGATCAAGAAACCGCGCTACCCGCCGCGTGGATCCCGCAGCCTTGCCTACCGAAGCCGCTTGATGCCGGTGGAAGCCGCCGAGCCCGACGACGAGCTGGCGATGAAGGAACACCGAGCCGACTGGCGCTTCGAAGTCTTCTGGGACGGCGGCTACCGACTCCAGGCCTCGCGCCTCAAGGACGAGGTCTCGCTCTTCGCCGACGACATGCGCGAGTGGACCGGCCCTGCCGCCGCCATCGCGCTCGCGCTCAAGGAGCTCACCGCCGAACAGTTCGTCATCGACGGCTGGCTCTGCGTGCTCGACGCCAACGGCCGCCCCGACTTCGAACAACTCAAGACGCGCATCACCACCGGCAAAGGCGGAGCGCTGGTCTTCATGCTCTCCGACCTCTGGGTGCTCGGAGACGAGTCGCTCGCCGCGCTTCCCCTCTCGGAACGTCGCGCGAAGTTGAAGCCGCTGATTCCCGAGGGGCATCGCACGCTGCTCGCTCCTCAAGAGCTCGACGGCTCGCTCGACGACGTGAAGCGTTCTCTCTCGTCACTGGGCCTCGGAGGTCTGCTGGCCCGCACCACCAATCGCGCGCTGGTCGTCTCGGCCGATGACGAGCCGTTGCCGCTGGTGAGATCGCTGTCGGCGGCTCCGAAGTTCACCAACCAGGACAAGGTGCTCTACCCGCGCGACGGGTACACCAAGACCGATCTCGTCGGCTGGTACCGCGACGTCGCGCCGGTGATTCTGCAGCACATGATGCGCCGGCCGATCGTCGCGCAGCGCTGGCCCGACGGCATCGATGAGTTCACGTGGTTCCAGCATCGCGCTCCGCCCCGCGCGCCCGACTATTTGCGGTCAGCGCAGATCGCAGGGGATCGCCGCATCCTCATCGAGAACGAAGACGCGCTCTTGTGGATGGTGAATCAAGCCGCGCTCACCTTTCACAGCTGGGCCTCGCGCATGGGCACGCTCGGAAACCCCGACTGGGCGATCATCGATCTCGACCCCGGGACGACCACCACCTGGGCGCAGACCATCGAAGTGGCGCAGGCCGTGCGCGCGTTGCTCGAGCTGCTCGAAGTGCCGAGCGTGGTGAAGACGAGCGGCCAGAAGGGCCTGCACATTCTCGTTCCGCTCGGGCCCGGCCACACACCGGAGCAGAGCTTCGAGTTCGCGCAGCGCGTGTGCGCGATGGTCGCGCAGCTCAAGCCCGAGTTGATCTCGCTGAGCCTCTAGACGGCTCCGCGCAAGGGGCGGCTCTATCTCGACTGCGTGCAGAACTACGAAGGCAAGACACTGGTGATGGCGTACTCGGTGCGCGCCGCCGACGGAGCGCCCGTCTCGATGCCCCTGAGGTGGGACGAGGTGACCGAGAAGCTCGACCCGCGCGCCTACACCATCAAGACCGCGCGGAAGCGCCTCGATGAAGTGGGAGATCTCTTCGCTCCGTCGTTGTCGGGCGTGCTGAAGCTCGACCCCGTGATTCAGAAGCTGAGGGGCCAGTGAAGCAGCCGGCGGTGCGGTGGATTCTCCTCGCGCTCGCGGTGTGGCTCGGCGCGTGGGCGTTCACGAAGTGGACTTCGGCGCGCGCTCCAGAACGTGCGGACTGGCAGCGACCGGTGAGCGAATTGAGTGAGACGCAGCGCGCGCAGTTCGAGGCCCTGCATGCAGCGATGCCCGCGGCCGAACGCGCGCGGTCTTCAGGCGCATGGCCGGAGACGTTGGTGCCTGGCTTCGCGCGAAAACAGCAGGGGCTCTACGTGAACTACCTTGGAGAGGCTGAAGGGCTTCGCTGGTTGGTGCTCTACGTCGAGCCGGACCCCCGCGTCGGCTCGGAGAGTGCCGCGGTCGACGACGAACACCACCTGCTCGCAGATGGACGCATGCTGCACGTGTCGGTGTGGACGCAGCCGCTGAGCGAGGCGACGCCGCAGAACGTCACCGCCTGGCCCGCGGCCGAAGGGTGGCTGCAGCGCGTGCGGTGACGAGTCGCCGGGCTAAGGTCGCCGCATGTCGCTCTGCTTGAGCTGTGGTCTGTGCTGCGACGGAACGATGTTCACGCTGGTGCGGCTCGATGAAGGCGAAGCAGATCGCCTCGAAGGCCGCGTGAAGCTCACCGAAGATCGCGTGCACCTGCAGCAGCCCTGCGTCGCGCTGAAGAGCGACCGCTGCTGCGCGGTCTACGAAGACCGGCCGAAGATCTGCCGCGCGTATCGCTGCCTCGCGCTCTCGGGGCTCGAGTCGGGCCGCATGACGGCCACCGAGGCGCAGGAGCTCATCGACGAGGTGCTCGAGCGTCGGCGCGCGCTCGCTCGAGTGCTGCAGCTCGACGACGTGCACGCCGCGGTCGCGCTCGCCCGAAAGCAGGAAGGCGCAGGCAGTGCGCGCGAAGACGTCGCTGAAGCGCTCTCACGCCTGCGGCGCGCGTTGTTGATTCTGCAGCTGACTCCGGACGATCCGATCATCGGCAAGCGGGCTGAGCCCTCACCCTGACGTTTCGCGCGACCTGTGTGCGTCGCTCCTGTAGACCCCCCCGCGTGATCTCGCTCAGCACCGTGCAGCGACTGCTCGTCATCTCCGCGTTCGCGTGGGCGATCGTGCCGCGCTGGTGTGGCTTCGCGTTCGCCGCCGCGTGGATCGTGCTCGCCATCGGCTCGGCGCAACGCACCTCGCGCGCGAAGAAGCTCATCGCCGCCAACCCCGACGCCCTCGGCAAGTTCCCCGACGAGACCAGGGCGCACCTGCAGAAATACGCGCTCGGCTACGTGTGGCCTGAGGTCGCCGACAAGTGGGGCACCACCTGGCAGCTCGCCGGTCTGTTGTGCGTCATCCTCGCGCTGGTCTTCGCCGGGTGGGCGCTCTTCACCTTCTCGCTGTGGCCGCTCTTGTTGATCATTCCGCTCGTGGCCGGCGTCATCACCGGCGGGAGCATGGCGCGCCGTCTCAAGATCGCCGAGCGCGTGAAGGAAGACCTGAAGGAGCTCAAGGCGACGCACGACGCGATCGTCCTCGTCGTGAAGCTCAAGACCGGCGCGGGGCAGTGGCCGCCGGAGCCTCCACCCGAAGGTGGGTGATCGATGCGCTCGATGCCGCTCCTGCTCGCGCTCTGCGCGTGCGCGCCCGCCATCGTCGTTCCACCGCGCACCGCCGTCGAACGCACCGAACGCAGCGCGCGCGAGGTCGAGCTGTGCGTGCTCTTTCAGGAGCGCTTCACGCGGCCCCGCTACAACGGCGTCGCCGAGCTCTCGTTCGAGCCGTGGGATTTCGCGATCGCCTCGGTGGCGGTGAAGCACCCCTCAGCCGGGCTGGTGATCATCGACCCGGCGTTCGGTCGCAGCATCGGGCGCGACCTCGAGTTGGCAGGGCCGATGGTGATGTTGCTGATGGGCACCGAGCGCGGGAAGCAGCCGCTCGTCGACGTGATGGATGATGCGGGCCTGAGCGCCAGCGACGTGCAGTACGCGCTCGCCACGCACACGCATTGGGATCACATCGGCGCGCTCGGAGATTTACCCAACGCGAAGGTGTTGCTGCCGCGCAGCGAGCTCACGTGGAACTCGCCGTTTCACGGCTCCTTCGATCACGGCGTGATGACGCACCACCTCAAGCGCGCGAAGCAGAACCTCTGGGCCTTCGACTTCAACGGGCCACCCATCGACGGTTTCGCCGCGTCGTTCGACGTCTTCGGTGATGGGTCGATCGTCGCCGTGCCCATCCCCGGGCACACGCCCGGGAGCACCGCGTTCCTCGTTCGCGGCAACGAGCGCACGTACCTCTTCACTGGCGACGCGACGTGGACCTCTCGCGGCATCGAGCTGCCGGCACACAAGCTCCTCACCGCGGTCGATTTCGACTTGCCGACGCTCGCCGATACGATCGGGCGGCTGAAGGCATTCAACGACAACCGGCCTGACGTGAAGATCATTCCGGCCCATGACGGCGCTGCTCTGGCATCGCTGCCCCAGTGCCAACAACAGGGGAAACCGGGTCAGCGCTGACCATCGTTCATCCGTGCAATGCAGCTCTGAAGAGTGCGTCAGATCTGCGTCGCGCCCTCGACGTCTTTGCAGTGGGTTGGTGTCAGCCTGGAACGGCCCAAGGCGTGCAGTGTCGAACTGCCATGCTCCACGTACGAGATCTTCCGTTGGAGTCGTGCCTCGCCGTTCGCACCACCACGTCGCTCGCGCGCGTCGCTGAGCTCGCCGCTCAGGCAGGTGTCCGTTACGTGCTCGTGCGCGAAGAAACCGGTGACGTGAAGGGCGTGCAGCTCACGACCGTCGCGAATTGGATGGCACAGCAGTCGCCTTCCACCACTGCTGAAGAGATTCCGGTCGTCGAGGGCGTGCAGGTCGAGCCCAACACGTCGGTCATGGAGGCGCTGACGATGTTGGCGCACTCTCCGGCGACGGTGTTGCTGGTGCGCGAGCCGGCGCTCGGCACCTGCCGCATCGTGCAGCGCAACCTGGTCGAGATGACGGCCGGAGTGGATGCGGCAGGAGCTCGCCGCACCGAGCTCCTCAGCTGATCACTTCACCGAGTAGACGAACGTCGCCTTCGGCGCTCGCAGCCAGCGTTCCGTGATGGTGCCGCGCAGCTCGGCCCACGCGTCCTTCGCGTCGACGAACTCGGCCTTCATCGCCTCGGCGTCTTTCTTGTCTCCCTTGCCCTTGGCCCTCACCACGCGCTTCTCGAGCTCGGGGATCGACGTCTTCCACTTCGCGAGATCGACCGCGAAGCAGCCCACGTCGGTGCCGTTCGCCGCCTTCTCGTCCTTCTTCCACGTCACGGCGCCGGCCTTCATCATCGCGCCGAGCTCGATCGACGCGAGCTGGCTGTAGTTCCGCGCGCCACCTTCCGCCGTGTACATGCCACGGCTGATGTGCCCGAAGGCCCACGCGATGTCGCGCAGCGAGGTCTGCTTCGCCTCGTTCTCGGTGAGCAGGCCCTTCTCGACCAACCACCACGTGAAGAACAGCGCGCTGGTCTGCGCCTTCAGCTCTTCCATCGTCGCGGCGAGCGGGCCACCGAAGATGGCGTCGTCGGTCTTGCCCTTCACCGCGTAGTCGTGCGCCGGACCCAGGTTATGCGCGGCCTCGTGCAACACGACCGAGATGAGCGCCGCGTTCGGATCGCTCGAGAACTGATTCATCGTCGCGGTGCAGTAGAGCGAGGCGACCTGCTTCTCGAGCGCCGCGCGTGAATCGGCGTCGGTGTACAGGTTGGTCATCACCACCGTGCGGCCGCCCTTCTCGGCGACCTTGCCCCAGTTGGGCAACGACTGACCGATGGTGGCGCCGTGCGGGTTGCGCTGATCACCCGCGTTGATGGTGATGTCGATGAAGTCGGGCAGCTTGAACTTCACGTCGCGCGCTTTGTACGGAGGGCCCGCCATCGCCGCGAGCGCCTTTTCCATGTCGACCTTCACCGGCTCGAGCTTCTTCTGCCACTCGAGCGACGCGAGGTTGATGCGCGCGAGCTGCAACGCGAAGTTCGCCTTCCACGCGCACGGCTCGGCGTACGTCTCATCAGGAGCGACGCGCAGGTACCACTTCGAGTTCTGCGGGCCCATCGCGACCCACGCCTCGTTCGCTGGTTCCCAGTCGTTGGTGCGGAACGCCTTCGCCGCAGCAGCGAGGTAGGTCTTGAGCGCGGCTTCGTCGTCTCCGAACTCGGCGGCCGCTGCTTCCAGCTCGACGGCGACCGCTTCCATGTCGGTCTTCCAGGCTTCCGAATACGGCACCGCCTTGAAGCCCTTGCCGTCGGCGACGACCGCGGAGAAGTGGCCCATCAGGTCGGCCTTGTTCTTTTCCTTCTCGAGCGTGGCGCAGAACTTCGGGTCGGCCTGCACCTCGGCCGGGTAGAGGCCCACGGCGCGCGAGGGCGGAGTCGCGAACGCGTTGCACAGCGGATCCTTCTCGGTCTTCGGCGCGACGCAGAACGCTCCCTGGTTGCGGTGGAAGAGCGCGCGGCTGAGCGTGTCGGCTTCGGGAATCTTCGCGCCCAGCTCGGTGGTGCCGTGCTGCAGGCCGTAGAGCTTCTCGATCAACGCCGCGGCCTTCACGAAGTGCGGGAAGGCTTTGCGGTCGGCGTCGGTGCCCGCGGAGAGATCAGTCTCGACGAGCGTCGGCTTGCCCTGCTCGAGCTCGAGCTTGAGCGCCACGGAGCGCGCGTCGGTCGCGGCCGGCTTCTGCATCGCCTCGTAGGCCGCGTCGAACTTCGCGGTGAAGCCGTTGGCGTCGACCCACTCCGCGCGCGTGGTGTTCCACGGGCCGAGGAGCGAGACGAGCTCGTCGGGCTGGAGCGTGTTGTCGCCGTTCGCGTCGCTGCGCCAGAAGAGCGGAAGGAACTGCTCCTGCGCGCGCAGGTTGAAGTCGATGCGGCCCAGCGCGGCATACGTCTTCTTTGCGGGCGCTGCCGATCCCGCGTCGATGACCGCGACCGGAACGACCGGCGGATCGACCTTCTTGTCGGGACAGCCGGCGAGGACGACGACTGCGGAGAGCGAAGCGAGGGTCTTCTTGATCATGAGCGACTCGGGGAAGAGAGACGGGAACGCGCGCCGAGTAGCACAACGCCTTCGTCCCAAATTGACTCGATTCGAGACACCGGGTCGTGACACGTCTGATTTCAGTTCAGATCTGAACACACTGTCCTGAAGCCGGTCAGACGACCGCACAGTCACGTAACCGATGAGATCTTCAAGCGATCAATCTGATCGACTGTCAAAGTCAGATACAACCACATGGAGTTTCAGGACTTTATCCCACCTCTGAATTCACAAGGAACATCATGAACTTAGAGCTGGCAAGGCTCGTGCTCTAGGGAGTCGCGCACGAAACGGCTCTGGTGGGGGCGCGTTCGTCCTGGGAGCAGTCATGAAGAAGTCGATGTTGGGCACTCTGGTGTTGGTCGCGACGGCAGCCTTCACGTCGTGCGGAGTGGGGAATGGGACGATCGGCGGCGTGGACGAAGACGTGACGGCCACGGGCACCGGCCTCACCTACGAAGAGTTCCGCGGGCGCTACGCCTTCCAGGAGCGCGAGTCGGGCGTGTTCATCGCCGACGGCGACACGGTGTTCGAGAACGAGAAGCAGCTGCGCGAGTTCTACGAGATGAACATTCGCGATGGGCAGCTCATCGTGAACCGCATCGGCTCGGCCGACGACAAGTGGAACGACACGCAGAAGCTGAACATCACGTACTGCATCTCGAACACGTTCAACGGCAACAAGGCTGAGGTGGTGAACACCATGGCCGCCGCGACGGCCGCGTGGGAAGCGGTCGCCAACGTCAACTTCGTCTATCTCTCTGCGCAGGACGCGAACTGCACCGCGAGCAACACCAACGTGGTGTTCGACGTGCGCCCGGTGAACGTGAACGGCCAGTACCTGGCGCGCGCGTTCTTCCCCGCGAACTCGCGCTCGAGCCGCAACGTGCTGATCGACAACTCGGCGTTCGGAGATCCGTCGGTGTCGTTGGTCGGCGTGCTCCGCCACGAGTTGGGTCACACGCTCGGCTTCCGTCACGAGCACACGCGCCCTGAGGCCGGCACCTGCTTCGAAGACAACAGCTGGCGCGCGCTGACGCCGTACGACTCCGCGTCGGTGATGCACTACCCGCAGTGCAACGGCACCGGCTCGTTCACCTCGCTCGCCATCACTGCGACGGACGCGCAGGGTGCGGCGGCGCTCTACGGCGCGCCGGTCGGCGGCGGCACGGGCGGTGGCGCTGGTGGCGGCACGGGCGGCGGCACTGGTGGTGGAACGGGCGGCGGCACGGGCGGTGGCGGCGGCACGGCCGGCACCACGGTCGAGACCTTCAGCGCTTCGGTGGCGCAGAACGCGAGCAAGTCGTACGGCCCGTTCAACGTCGTCCCTGGCACCACGTTCACCGCGACGTTGAGCGGCACGGGCGACGCGGACCTCTACGTTCGCTTCGGCGCGGCGCCGACGGCGTCGAGCTACAACTGCCGCCCGTACCTCGACGGCTCGGCGGAGAACTGCTCGCTCACCGTTCCCTCGGGCCAGACCAGCGCGTACATCCTGGTGAACGGTTACACGGCGGCGACGTTCTCGCTGCGCGTCGAGTACACCAGGGGCTCGACGACGCCGCCTCCGACGGGTGGCACGCCGACGACCTCGACCGCTTCGGGCTCGGTGGCGCGTGGCCAGTTCGTCCAGTTCAACCCCATCTCGGTGGTGCCCGGCTCGTCGCTCACCGTGCGCATGACGGGCAGCGGTGACCCCGACCTCTACGTGCGCTTCGCCGGCGCTCCGTCGCTCACGGTGTTCGATTGCCGTCCGTACGTTGGCGGCGCGACCGAGACCTGCACGCTGACCGTGCCTGCCACTGCGTCGCAGTTCTACATGGGCATCAATGGCTACACCGCCGGCACCTACAACCTGACCGTGAACTACGTCGCTCCGTAAACACCCACCATCGGATCGACGAGCTTCGGCCTGCCTCTCCATCGTGGAGCGGCAGGCCGTCGTTTTTTCGCCGGGGACCCGCGTTTACTCGTGAATACGGTCGGCGTTATTTTCGTCGCGGGCAACGCCATGCGACGACTTCTCCAGCTGACCCTCCAGTTGACCGTGTTGAGTGCAGTGCTCTCCCTTCCCGCGTTCGCGCAGACCGGAGTGTGGACGGGCTACGTGGGTGGCTGGCAGTGGGCGCCGCAGCCCCAGCAGTACGTGCCCGCGCCGTGGCGTGTGCAGCGCGGTCCGTACGTGAACTGGTCGTCGCGAAATCGCACCGCCATCAGATCAGCCGACGTGTCGGCTGGGGCGATCGCGCTCTCGCAGCTCGCAGCGCAGAACGCGTACTTCTCGCAGATGAATCTGGTGGAGCGGCAGAAGGAGAACGCTCGCCGCGAAGCCGACGAACTCGCGACGCGCAGTGCGCTGCTCGACCAGCGTGAACGCGCGCTCGCGCAGCAGCAGGTCGAGCAGGCGTGGCAGGCCGCAGAGCAACAGCGTCAGGCCGCGCTCGCCGAGCGTCGTCAGCTCGAGCTCAAGGAAAAGGAAGCCGACGAAGCGCGGGCACAGCTCGCCGCGGCACAGCTCGCGCTGCAGCAGAAGGAGCTCGAGATCTCGCTCGCTCAACGCGAGAAGGAGATCGCCGCGCGCGAAGCCGAGCGCATGGCGCGTCCGCGTACACCGGGGCCGACGGTCTACAAGTGGATCGATGAAGACGGCGTGATGCACTTCTCGACGAAGAAGAAGTGACCGCGGGCGTTCACCACTCGCGAGCGAACTTCTGAACGCTGCCGTCGGGGTTGAGACACGAGAGGCTCTTGCGCCGCTCGTCCCAGCTGAGCAGGTACACCTTGCCCTCGGGCTTGAAGCGCACGCTGTCACCTTCGCGCACGAGCTTCTGGAACGGCTTCTCAGGATTTGCGCGGTAGAAAATCTGCTCACCGAAGACGCGGAGTTCTTCTTTGGTCTTCGCGTCGATGAACGCTCCGTCGCGTGAGCGAAACTCGGGAGCGGCGAGCTCGAACGTGCCCTTCGCGGTGAGCTTGCCGACTTGATCGCTCACCACGACCATTTCACTCACCGTCACCGACGCGTCGTATTGCGGAATCCGCGAGGTCGAGCGTCGGCCGAGGCCACCCGAGGCGTTGAGCGTCGAGAGCTCTTCGAGTCCACCCGCCTCCGAGGTCATGCTGTTCGAGAAGCGCACGCCATCGAGGAACTCGCCCTTCGTCGAGTAGCTGAGCAAGTACGTCTGCTGCGCGCTGACCATCGGCTCGGACACCGCGACGAACACCACGAGCACCACGTGGTCTCCGCGCGCGATGGACACGACGGGGTACGCGCCATCGAGCCTGGGACCCATCCACTGCACGAGCTCGGAGAGTTCTCCTCCGGCGTGTTCCTTGATGGCGAGCACCTTCACGTCTGCGGCGGTGAGCGCCTTCTTCTCGCCAGTACCGAGCGACTTCGAGTCGAGGGGCAGCGTCGCGGGCTTGAACTTCTTCACCACGTCGGTGAACGACGGAGCAGCGGCGAGAACGAGCGTGAGCGCGAGCGCAGAAGTCATGCGGCTGTGTTGCCTCCCAACGGCGTCGCCCCCAGGGGCTTTGCGCCTCTGACGAAGCGGGCGACGTGTCGTGCCACGGGCTCCGGCTCTTTGAGCCACCTGAAATGCGGGTTCATCTTCCTGGGCTGCGCGGGCGGGTCGAGCTCGAGCCACTGCGTGCGCGCCTTCGGGAGCTTGTTGATGAGCCCTTCCGTCGTGCTGCGCGGCGCGAGCGTGTCGCCCTTCACGTGAATGGCGAGCACTTCGGGTTCATGGCGATCGAGCTCGACCTCGAGAGCACCGCGCGTGGAGCTGATGAAGTCTCCAGTGCGTGCAGCGTGCGCCCAGTCGACGATGAGGGCTTTGCTCTGCAGGCCACCGAAGCCGAGGCGATGTCCCGGGAAATAGCCGAGCGCGCGCGCGACGGTGCCGGCGAGTTGAGTGCCGGCGAGCACTCCGAGGCTGGAGAGCTTCGAGCGGTACGCGGTGTAGTGAACGGTGCCGCCCGCGATGACGATGAGCTTGCCGCCGGGTTGATGCCAGCGGGAGATGGCGACGGTGGCGAGCTGACCGCCGAGCGAGTGCCCGAGAATGCTCACCGGGCCCCTGGTGTGCTTCTCGAGTTCGCGCACGTGGAGCACGGCGTCGTCGATGAGCTCGGCGTACCCGAAGTCGACTCCGCGCTTCGGACGGATGGAGGACGTGTCACCACCACGGTGCTCGGCGACGAGCGTGGTGACGCCTTCGGTCGCGAGGCTCTCGGCGAAGCGGTCGTACTTCTGCGCGTTGACGCCCATCGCCGGGAGAATCAGCAGACCCGGTCCACTCGAGGGCGCGGAGAAGAGGCGCGCTTGCGAGGTCACTCCGTCTTGCAGGCTGAGCTTGAGGGGCTGCACGGCGGGTCTCTTAGCGCACAGCCGAAACGCAGCCAGTGCCTCACTCCTGTTTCAAAGCGCACGTGACGAGCGTGCAGTCGGCACAGCGCGCGTCTGAAGTGACATTGGAGGGAGGAGGGGCAGTTCACCGCCTCGCGAGGGTCGCAGGCGTCGATGAGAAGCCTGACGGCTTGATGTCACCGAGCCGCACCCCGCGAGCGCGTTGCAGACCAATCCACTGCTCTTCCCCGTGCGAGACCTCTTCGACGCGCAGCGGACCGAGCTGACCGAGTTCACGCGCATAGGCGTAGTGCGGTTGCGCGCGCAGGAGCGCTTCGAGCTTCGCGGCGAGCTCGGTCGGCCGCGCACATTCTTCGACGAACAACACATACGCGGCGCGCTCGTCCTTCAGCTCAGGCGCGAGCAGCGCAAACTTCGCAGGCACCTCGCGCAGTGACTCGGCCAACGCGGCCTCGACGAACGCCGCTTCGAGCTTCTCACCGCGCAGATCCGACGTGCGATCGAGCCGACCTTCGAACCGCAACAGCGGCGTCGCTTCGAGAAATCCCACGCAGCGCACGAGGTCGGGCAGGCGGTAGCGACTGAAGCCACCTCCCGTCGTGAGAATCGGCGCGTACGGCGCGTCTTTCTTCAGCTGATGCACTTCGACGATGCGTCCGTCGTCGAGCGACTCGAACTCGAGGTAGTGACTCGTCACCGCGGCGACGGGCGCGCTCTGCCCCCACAGCGGAAAGCTGACGACGCCTTCGGTCGCGAGCAGGCCCTTTCCCTGGAACGGCGTGCGCGGAAAGAACCGTCGCAACGCGGGCACGGCCTGCGCGGCCCACGCGTCGGTCCAGCAGCTGACCAATCGCAGCGACGGCCACAGCGCCTCACCGCTGAACGTTCCACTCGCTTCGAGCGCGCGGAGCTGCGACGTCGAGGCGAGGCGCGCGAAGTGCGTCGACCACTCGCGCTCGAGCGCTTCCATCAGCAGCGTGAGAAACGACGGATTCCAGATCGAGATGAACCCGAGATCTTCCGCGCGCACGAGCGACTCGAGCGTCTGCCGTCGCCACACTTCCACGTCACGTTCGCGCGCCACCGAGCCATCGACCGCGAAGAGCTGCTTCATCGCGAAGCGCTCCGCCGCGCCGAAGTACTCGGTGTCGTCTTCGAGCCCGATGCGCAGTCCGCCGCTGGTCTGCTCGGGCGCGCGCGCGACGGGAGAGACGCTCCAGTACTGGCGCTTCGAGAACAGCGACGGAAACGACCGGAAGAGATCGTCGAGCCACGGCCCGGTCGCCGCCTGGAACTCGGACAACAACACCTCGGTGTACGGGACGTGTTTGGGCCCACTCGCGCCGCCCGACGTCCGTTCCAACATGCGAATCGGTTCGGCGTTGAGGACGTGGCGCTCTCCGCGCTCGATGCGCTCGACCCACGGCTTCAGTTCCGTCCACGTGCTCACCGGAACGCGGCTGCGGAAATCGCTCACTGAAGAGATGCGCGTGTAGCCGTGCGCCCTGCCCCACTCGGAGTCGGCGGTGCGCTTCACGTGCGCCGAGAAGAGCTCGCCCTGCGCGAGCGCCGGGTTTCGGAGCGCTTCGCGAAATCGGCGCACCGAGGCTCGTCGCGATGCCGCCCACGCCAGGTTGAGCGCGAACACCTTCATCACGTCACAGAAAGATGCGCGTCGTCTTCTCGACGAACGCGTCATCCGCGCGCGCCAGGCAACACAGCTCGTTGCCTTCCGACCAGCGCGGGTTCATCTGCAGGAAGAACTTCACATCGGGATCATTGAGCAACCGCTTGGGCACGTCAGCGAGATCCTCCGCCAGCCGTACCGCGTTCGGGGTGCCGGCGTACTCGAGCAGCCCGGTCTTCGCGTTCCACGCCGTGCCGAACTTCTGCGTGCACAACACATCGAGCACGTTCGCTTCCTCGGCGGGAAATGCCGAGTCGTATCTTGGCCAGTGGTTGGGGAAGTAGCGGCTGATCAACAGATAGGTGCGATAGCCCTTGGTGATCAGAAACCAGTACACCGGCTTTCCGCCGCGCGAACGCCGCTGCACGTGCAGGTACCAGATGAACGCCCGCTGCAGCGCGGTCTGCCCCCAGAAGCTCGGAGAGATGATGGTGTCTCCCGAGAAGATGGCGAGCGCGTTGGTGCCCGGGACCTCGACCTTGAGCAGCGTCGAAAAGCCCTGCACGTAGCCATCGACATCCTTCAGCAGAATCACGTGATGCTTCTCGTTGAGATCACGTTCGAACGTCAGCCGCTCAGCGCCCGCGTACGACTTTTCGAAGAGCACCCACATCGACTCCACTTCGAGATCGGTGAGTGAGTTCACTCGGCGAACGCGCGCTCTAAGGCCGCGGCTCGGCCGAAAAAATCCGCGCTGGCGAATGCTGCTTCGCGTTTCCACCGCACCACACTCCATCCGTCTCGGACGAAAGACACTGACGAGTCTCAGCAGGTGTACGCGAAATCACACGTTGCGGCGCGAGAGTTCCGCGAGGCATTTTGTTCGCGACATGGTCGTTCTCGACGATTTCCGCAGCGCGCATCAACGCATCGAAGGCGACTTGAACGTCGCCGATGCGGCGGTCGCCGACGTCCCACAGCTCCTCGCGGTCCTTCGCAACATGCGTCGAACGGTGATTGCCCACTTTGCACAGAAGGACGCCTTCTACGTCGCGCTCGCCCAGCAATGTGCGACCGCGAACGACGTTCAAGCGGCGCAGCTCACGCGCATCTTCGAGGCCAACATGAAGATGCAATCGGCGGCGGTGGTTCGATTCTTCGAGAACCTCGACACCGCGGCGCCCGACACCGTCGCCTCGAGCTACCGCACGATGTCGACCATCATTCGCCAACGCTTCTCGACCGAAGAGAAGGCCGTCTTCCCGCTCTACAAACGCACCGCCCCCAAACTCGAGGAAGCCAGAGCATGACCATTCCCGTTCAGCTTCATTCAGATCGGTACCTGGCGTCGATCGGTGATGAGCCGCACGTCTTTCACTGTCACCACTACAACTGCTTCCTGCAGCGGAGCATCGCTGATCAATCGGCGCTGATTGATCACCGCCCGTTGCTCACCGACGCCGCGACCGAGGTGGTGCACGCCGAGCTCGGGAAGATCGGCCACGCCCACGCGGAAGAGCTCTTCCAGCACCTGGGCTTCGGTGTGCTCGATCTCGAGGGCGTGACGGCGAGCGGCGGCTTCGCGCTGGCGAAGGCGAGTCACTACGCGCTCGGCTGGTTGTCGAAGTTCGGCAAGGCGGCCGAGCCGGTGTGCTTCTTCGCGGCGGGCTTCGTCGAGGCGGCGGCGCGACGACGCTTCGGTGGCAACTTCACGGTGAAGGAGACGGCGTGCGTCGCCAGCGGCGCGAAGGAATGCCGCTTCGAGTTGAAGAGCGGCGGCCGCGCGTCGATTCCCGCCTCTCCCGGAATGGGCTCGCTCACGCCGTTCGCGGCGCGCTCGGCGTTCGCGACGAAGACCTCGGTGGACGAGGGCGCGATCATCACCGCGTGTGGAGGACTCCCGCTCGGTGGAACCATCGAAGGGAAGATCGACGCGTTCGGCGTGTCGCTCACCCGGCACTACGCGAACTACTACAACCTCATCAGCTACCGGTTCGATCAGCAGATGGAGAAGGCCGCCGGTGACGCAGCGACGGCAGCGGCGCGGTTGCTGCTGGTCGAGGCGGGCCAGGTCTGCGCGTTCCACACCTTCGGCGGAATCATGGAGAGCGCCGAGTGGGAAGGCCTCATCAAGCCGCAGTGCAAGACGACCGAAGACTGGCTGTACGGAATGGTCTCGGTGGTGAACGCGCTCGGGTGGGGCCGCTGGTCGGTGTCGGCGCTCGAGCCCGGTCAGCGCCTCGAGCTCACCGTCGATGGCAGCTACGAATCGAACGGCTACCTCGGCGCGTTCGGCAAGTCATCGACGCCGCGGTGTTACCTCGCCACCGGCGGAACGTCGGGCCTGATGAACCTCGTGTACCACGCGAACGTCATGAGCCGGCCGGCGCTGACTCCGGAGCTGTACGAGAAGACCTTCCGCGATGGGCGCTTCTTCGTCGCGCGCGAAGTCGAGTGCCGCACGATGGGAGCGGCGGCCTGCCGCTTCGTCGCCGAACGCGTGTGACGTCATGACGCGCCGCGAGCGCATGGTCGGCTTCAGCTACACCCCGCTCGGTGGCGGGGCGCTGCGAGCCGAGGTGCGCAAGGCGTGTCGCGACGAGCTGAAGATTCTCTACACGGGCACGACGTTCGACGACTCGGTGTGGGAACGGCTGCGATCGATCGGCGAGCTCAACGTGTTCGAGGCGTCGAAGCTGAACGCCGCGATGAAGGACATCGTGCGCGTGAAGGGCGAAGGTCTGCGCGTCGAGGGCGTGCGCGATGGAGAGCTCGTCGTCGCGTTCTTCGCTCCGGGTGCGCGCGGCGTGTGGCGCAAGAAGCTCGAGCGGCTGCTGACGGGCACGGCTACTTCTTCGAGCGCTTCTTCTGTTCCCACACGCCGAGCGGAGCACCCTGCGGGTCGGTGAAGATGCCGATCGCTCCGAGCTCGCCGATGGGCTCGTACGGCAGCATGACCTTCGCGCCGAGCTTCTTCGCCTTCGCGAGCGTCTTCTTCACGTCGGTGACGAGCACGTACGGCAGCCACGCGGGAGGCGCTTCGGGCATCGGGCTCTCCTGCATGCCGCCGCCCGTCGAGTTCTTGCCGGTCGCGATGGCGAGGTAGTCGTTCCCTCCGTCGTACGGCTTGATCTTCCAGTCGAAGAGCTTCGCGTAGAAGGTCTGGGCCTTGCCGAGGTGGGCGGTGTTGAGCTCGATGTGCGCGAACGGGTTTCCCATGGTGGTTGCTCCGGTTGGTGGTGGAGTGCGTTTCGTGAGTGAAGACCGGCCGCCTGCGAAGAACTCATCGGTGGTCGTTCCGCGCCTCGCGACTCCGGCCGACAACTCGCAGTGTCTCCAGTTGTTCAGCACGGTTCCGATGAGGGGCGAGCTGGTGCTGTCGACCCAGCGCGAGCCCGACTTCTTCCAGCTCTACGCCATGCAGAAGGCGGAGCCGTTCACCTGGGTGGGCGACGACGGCACGCCGCAGCTGGTCGGCATGTGCAGCGCGCTGATTCGGGATGGGTGGCTCGACGGGGCTCCGGCACGCGTCGGCTACCTGGGTGACCTGCGGGTGCGCTTCGATCGCGCACGCACGTTCGGAAAATTCTTCGGGGAGTTCTTCGATCAGCTCTGCGCCGAGACGAAGTGCAGCGCCTACTACACGGCGATCCTGAGCTCGAACCGCGCCGCGATGAACGCGCTGACCAAGCGGAGGCCGAAGCGACCGAATCAGCCGTGGTACTCGCTGCTGCACGAGTTCGACGCGGTGTCGGTGCAGCTCACCCGCAAGCGGACGCCGAGCGCTGACGTGAAGGTGCGCAGCGCGCGCGCGGAAGACGTGCCGCGCATCGCCGAGGTGCTCGCCGAATCACACGCCAGGCGCGCGTTCGGATACCGCTTCGATCAAGGCGAGTTCGAACATCGCGTGAAGCACTGGCCCGGCTTCTCACTCGACGAGACGTTGATCGCCGAAGACGCAGGTGGCGCGCTGATGGGCGTCACGACCGTGTGGGATCCCTCGAGCGTGAAGCGCTACCGGGTGCACGCGTACGAAGGCTCGATGAAGTGGGTGAAGCGCGGGTTCAATCTCGCCGCGCGCGTTGCGGGTTGGCCTCGCTTGCCCGAGCCGGGAAACGAATTCCGGTACGCGTACTTGTCCAACCTGTGGGTGCGCGATGAGTCACCGCGCGTGTTCCGCGCCCTGCTCGAACACGCCTACGCGCGACTGCAGCCACGCGGCTTTCACTTCTTCACGTTCGAGCTCGATGCGGGTGACGCGCTCGCTCCCGCGTTGAGCGGGTTCATGGTGCGCAAGCTGGGCTTCAGCCTGTTTGGTGTGACGCCCGCGAGCGTCGCGCGGACGCAGTGGCAACGCGGACGCACGGGCTTCGAGATCGCGCTGGCTTAAGTGCGTGCGGGCTGTTCACAGAAATGAACACCCGAAATAGGGTGCTCCGCATGCGAAACGCACTCGTGGTGGTGGTGATGGTGGTCGGCAGCGCCTGCTTCCAGCCGACCTCGCGCAAGCCGACTGCGACTCCGTCCGAGGTGTCCGAGTGGGTGTGTGGACCGGGCAACTGCTGGGGCTGCTGCAAGAACAACGAGTGCGTGGGCGGTAACTTCGAGATCGCCTGCGGCGTCGATGGTGAGCGTTGTGCCGCGTGCGCGGACGACCAGCGTTGCGCGTCTCCGGGCGTGTGCATGCCGATTCCACCCGGAGAGACTGGTGGCAGTCGCCTCCCCGACGCGAACCCGCCGGGAAATCCACTCCCGCCGCCGAACCGACAGCGGTGCGTCTACAACTCGAGCGGTCAGAGCTTCTGCAACTGAACTTCAGGCGCGCAGCGCGAGCGCTTGCACCAGGTACACCTCGACGAAGCGCGAGGAGTTGATGCGCACCCACGGCAGGCCGTCGCTCTTCTGCACGACCTTGAACTTCGCCTGACGCGCGAGGTGCTCGACCGCGCTGTCGTCTTCGGAACCGAGTGACGGCTCGGGCGTGGTGAGCAGCAGTGAGCCGCCCTTCTTCAGAGCGGCGTGGGCTCCGGCGAAGAAGTCTTCGGGCGCGTCGAGGAGGTCGACCACGTTCTCCGCGATGATGCAGTCGAGCGCGCGTTTGCGAATCGGCAACTGCTCGGCGTCGAGCACCACGCCCTCGACCTGCGCGTCGTCTTCGAGCGCGAGGCGTACCCGGCGGGTCGCCTGCAGCACGGCGCGCAGGGAGCGATCTCCAATCAGCAAGCGATCGACAGACGCCGCGAGCGCCTCGCTGCGTTCTCCCGCGCCGCAGCCGACTTCGAGGACGGTGCCGCGCTGGGCGAGCTTCTTCTCGAGCCACGGGCCGGGACCGTTCTTCTTCGCCTCGGCGGCGAGCTTCTTCAGCGAGGCGTGCGCGAAAGTCGGCGGAGCGGAGCTCGTCGCTTCGTGTTCCGTCCAGTCGTCGGCGAAGACTTCGCTCGTGCCGCGGCCGCGGGAGAAGGCGTCGATCACGGCGACGGCGGTGCGATCGGCGAGGTCGTGCTCCGCCAGCGTGGCGAGGATCGAGTCTCGGAACTGCGCGCAGTACGTGAAGGGATCGGCGAGGAGGATTGGGACGCCTCCGAGAAGTGGGTACGGACCACACGCCGCGCACCGGATGAGGCCGGTCTGTGGGCCCTCTGCGGACAACGCTCCGTGGCAACGCGGACAGGCCAGAACGGCTGATCGCTCCCTCACCCCAACCCTCTCCCGCAGGGGCGGGACAGGGAGTCCGTCACGGTCGTCGTCTGCTTCGTTGGTGTTCCGTCGCCTCACCTCTGCCTCATTTCGTGGGCGTCTTCGGCCACCACACGCGGACCGTCGTGCCATCACCGACCGTCGAGCTCACTTTGATCTCCGCGCCGTGCTGATTGACGAGCTGCTGCACGATGGCGAGCCCGATGCCGCTGCCGTTCGCGCGCGTGGTGAAGAACGGGTCGAACAACTTCTCGAGGTTCTCGGGCTTGATGCCTTCACCGGTGTCGATGACCTCGAACACCACGCCTTCCTGCCTGGCGTGCGCGCGCAACACGACCGGCCCGGGCTTCGTCATCGCCTGCATCGCGTTGCTGATGAGGTTGTTGAGCACCATCGTCAGCTGTGACGCCTCGGCCCACACCACGAGCCCCTTCTCGACGTCGAGCACCAGCTTCACGCCCGCCGGAGCAGCCGCCGCGGAGATCCGGTCCACTTCACCGAGCACGGGATCGAGCTCGACGATCTGCGCGATGGGTGTCTTCTTGCGCCCCAGCATCATCAGCTGCGCGACGAGGGCCGCCGCGTGGTGCGCCGACTCTTCCATCGTCTTGAGCGTCTCCTCGTCTTTCACGCGGTGGAGGATGGAGATGCCGTTGGTGATGACCGCCAACATGTTGTTCAAGTCGTGCGCGATGCCGGCCGCCATGCGGCCGAGCGCGTCGAGGCGATGTGCGTCTTTGAGCTTCAGCTCGAGCTCGTACGCTCTGCCCTGCGCGGCGATGCGTTCCTTCACCTCGATGAAGTGCGACGCGAGGTCGGCCACCGTCGCCGCGAACTGCCGCTCGTCACGCTTCCACTCGCGTGGCTCTCCGACGTACTCGTGGCAGACGATGCCGTAGACCTCTCCGTTCCGGTACACGGCGGCGTCGAGCAGCGCGCGCACCTTCCAGACCTCGAGGTACGCCTCGAGCTCGCGCGTCATTTCGTCGGTCCGCGCGTCACTCGTCGCGACGAAGCGCCGCTCCTTGATGGCGCTCACGTAGGTGGGGATGCGCGCCATCTCGAGCGGGAGCGGGATGGGCGCATCGCCGTCCTTCGACCACAGCGCCTCGCACTTGAGCAGCTGCGCCTTGTCGTCGAACACCCACACGCCGACGCGCGTCGCTTCCAGCGCCACGCCGGAAATTTCGCAGAGCTGCTTGAAGAGCCGCGGCAGGTCTCCATCGAGGTGGAGACGCGCGAGCTTCAACCGGGCCGAGGTGAGGAAGGCCCGCTGCGTGATGGCACTGCTCTCACTGGCGCCGCTCTCTTCCCCCTGGGAGCTCACGCGTTCACTCGAGGATGCAGCCGCGTTTGTCGTCCACGAAACGGGCCACCGCTCCCCAGCTCAAGAACGCCGTCGACTCGACGCGCTTGTTCACCGTATCGAACGTCACCTTCGCCACGTCAGGAGACGCCTTCACCCACGCGCGGCAGTACGCCTCGGGCATCTCCATCACGAACATGCACGAGCAGCCCATGCGCGCGGAGTTGCCGGTCGCGAGCGTCAAGTCGTTCGAGGAATACGTGTGGTACGGCTCGGCGTCTGGGTCAGCGCACGTCGAGAGGCTGAGCGCGAACAGCGACATCACGATGGGCTTCAGCCCGACGGCGCCGCCAGCAAAAGAGAGCTTCTTCATCGCGCCACCCCCAGCGAGAACTTGATCAAGTCGTTGACGGGAATGCTGCCGTCGCGGTCATCGCCGTTGCGCGCGATGATCACGTCTTCCGAAGGAATCACGATGATGCGCTGCCCCCAGTGGCCGAGCGCGGCGTACGCATCGTCTGGAGCGTCTTCCCAGGGCTTCCCCCTGGTGCGCGTCGGCTTGTTGAGCCACCACGAATAACCAGAAGGCGTGCTCTCACTCTCAGGCGCGGTCTCCATGAACGGAGCCGACGGCGTGGTGCTCGCCTGCACCCAACCCGACGGAAGAATGCGGGTTCCGTTCCAGCAGCCGTCGTTCAAGAAGAGGAAGCCGAACTTCGCGAAGTCGCGCGGCGTCGCGTAGACCATCGAGCCACCCAGCGGAGTGCCCTTCGCGTCTTCTTCGAACGCGGTGCGCGGGGCGCCGATGGGGTCGAACAGCAATTTCCAGAACGCGTCGTTGCCGTGCTTCTTCGACAACGCGCGCTTGGCGATGGCTGAGGCGAGCTCGGCGTCACCGGTGGAATAGCTCCAGCGTTTGCCGGGGCCGGGGTCGACGAGCTTGTGGTTCACGATGTGCGCGAGCTGGTCGCGGTGGCCGCTCCCGAAGAGCATCGAGATGACCGAGCTCACCTGGTAGCTCTGGTCTTCGTATTCCTCCTGCCAGTCGAGCGCGGTGGCGAAGGTGATGGCGTCCTTCACGGTGATGGCGCACTGCTTGCTGCCCTCGAACTCGGGCAAGTGCACGCACATCGAATCTTCGAGGTTGAGCACGCCTGAGTTCACGCCGATGCCGACCAGCGCGCTGGAGTAGCTCTTGGCGACCGACCAGCTCAGCTGACGCTTGGTCTCGTCGAAACCGCGCGCGTACTTCTCGTAGATGATGGTGCCGTTCTTGATGATGACGAGGCCGTTGGTGCGGTAGCCCTTTCGCTCTTTGTCTTCGCCGACCAGCGTGAAGGCGAAGTCTTCGAGCGCTTTGATCTGCGCGTCTTTGCCGGTGACGAGCTGTTTGGGCCACTCGGTGGTGGGCCACGACGCGCGCGTCGGACAGGTCTGCGCGGCGGCGAGCGAGGAGAGTCCTGCGAGGCAGAGAGCGAGCGCGCGCATCAGAACGCCACCTCGTTCAAGACGACGAACGTGCTGTCGGTGACTCCGGGAGCAAACGACTTCACCGTGGTGACCTTCTTCTTCTCCGTCAGCGCCATCACGCCGACCGTCGCGCCGCTCATCAAGAGGCCGTCGAGCGTGCAGAAGACGAGCATCGAGAGCGGGTTGGTGATGCCGACCGCGACGTTGATGAAGAGGCCGGTGATGACGACCGCGGCTGCATTCACGAGGAAGGCCGCGCCGAGGGGCAACCAGAAGCCGAAGCGGTCCTTGGTGTTCCAATTTCCCATCAGCGCCGCGGAGAGCACGGTGATGAGCGGCGGGAAGATGAGGTTGGCGATGAGCAGGCCGGGGATGGCGGCGCCGATGAGGTTGTTGCTCAACGCTCCGAGACCTGCGCCGAGCACGATGCCGGTGGCGCTCGCAGCGACGGCGACGGCGGAGGTCTTCACGAAGAGCTCACCGAGACCGATGTCGCTGGAGACGTTCGACGCAGCGTCGGCGAGCGAAGGAGCAGTCGCTTCAGTCTTCGCGGGCGCGTCATCGGGCGAGAGCAGCCGCGCGGACGGAGCAGCGAAGGCGAGCGAGGGAACCAGTGCGGCGAGGAACAGCAGCTTCTTGGTCATGCGAAACCTCCAAAGGTGCTTCCTACTGTTCCTACTGAGCGACCGCGAGCGAGAGGGTGATCAGCTTGTCTTCGTCGACGTAGTCGTCGCGATCGTCGCCGGTGCGCACCACCACGAGCTCGGCCGAGGGAACGACCATGATGTATTGGCCCCAGTGGCCGATGGCCCCGTACGCGTCGTGCGGGGAGTTCTTCCACGGGTAGGGCAGCTCGCGCGTGGTGAGCTCGCGGTTGAGCCACCACGAATAGCCCGATGGCTCGCCCTTCTTCGTCGACTCGATGAACGGCTTGCTCGGCGTGGTGCTGCTCGCCACCCAACCCTCGGGGAGGAGTCGCTCTCCGTTCCAGCAGCCGTCGTTGATGAAGAGCCAGCCGAACTTCGCGAAGTCGCGCGGCGTCGCGTAGACCATCGAGCCGCCCATCGGCGTGCCCTTGCTGTCTTCTTCGAACACCGTGCGCGACATGCCGATCTTGTCGAAGAGCACCTTCCAGAACGCGTCGTTGCCGTGCTTGCGGCTCAGCGCACGCTTGGCGACGGCGGATGCGACCTGCGCGTCACCGGTGGAATAGCTCCAGCGTTCGCCGGGCGCGGCGACGAGCTTCTCGTTGAGAATGAACCCCAGCTGGTCGCGGTGGCCGCTCCCGAACAGCATCGCGATGACGGAACTCACCTGGTACACCTCGTCTTCGTATTCTTCCTGCCAGCCGAGACCGGTCGCGAAGGTGATGGTGTCCTTCACGGTGATGCCGCAGACGGGACGGCCCGCGAATTCCGGCAGGTGGTTGCAGATGGAATCGTCGAGCGTGAGCACGCCTTCTTTCACGGCGATTCCCACGAGCGCGGAGCTGATGGATTTGGCGACGGACCAGCTCAGGTGGCGCTTCGTCGCGTCGAAGCCCTTGCCGTAGCGCTCGTAGACGAGCTTTCCGCTCTTGATGATGACGAGGCCTTCGGTGCGCAGCCCTTCGCGGTCTTCGTCTTTGCCGACGAGGGTGAAGAGGTAGTCCTCGAGTTCTTTGATCTCTTTCGCCTTCGCTTGAGCGTCGACGAGCGCGACGGGCCAGTCTTCGGTCGGCCACGAGGCGCGCGTGGGGCACGGCTGCGCGAGGACGGTGGCGACGAGGGCGAGCATCATGCGCGCGCACCTTCGTTCATCACGCCACCACTCTCCAGAGGCTTCGTGGCTGATTCAGGGAGTCGGGACGTTCATCTGTTGCAGGAGTGCGTTCGCTTCCGCGGGGCCGCGACCGCCGAGTGACTTCGCGATCGGCGTGCGCGACATCAGCCACAGCATCCACGCGATGAAGAAGCGCGGGTACCAGGTGAGCAGGCGCACCATGAACGGAGTGATGCGCGGCACGCGCGCGAAGCCCTGCTTCATCGTCTCAGCGAGCTTCGTCGCGTGTGACCAGGTGAGCGGCTGGCCGTGCGCTCCGGTGAGCATCATGGGCGCGAAGAACGCAGCGTGCGTCTTCAGCCAGGCCTCGAGGTCTTCGTGTTCCGCGCACGGGATGCCGGCGCCTTCGAACAGATCCCGCCACGCTTTCGCGCGCGTTCCTGCGACGTAGGTGATCTGGAAGAGGCGGAAGAGCCGCGGAACGATCGTCGCGGTGAGCTCTCCGTCTTTGAGGCCCGCGATGATGGCTGGGAAGCCGATCGAGAAGCGCTCGCTGCCGACCGCGTCTCGGAGACGCTCGAGTCCGCCGAAGGTGTTGAACATGAACATCACCGCTCGCGCCTTGCTGCGTTGGAGCGCTGGAAGCAGCACGTCGACTTGATGCACCAGCACGGTGACGAGCACGAGGTCGTAGTTCTCTGCTTCGTCGAGTTGCGCGCTCAGCTTTGGGCGCTGCGGCTCATTGAGCCCTCTGACGCGGAGTCCCTGCGACTCGAGCTCGGCCAGACGCGCGCCTCTGGCGATGAGCGTGACTTCGTGACTCGCGCGCAAGAGGTACGAGGCGAAGACGCTGCCGATCGCTCCGGCTCCGATGATCGCGATGCGCATGAAGTGACTTCTCCCTCACCCTGACCCTCTCCCGCAGGGGCGGGAGAGGGGATCGTCGCGCTCAACGCTCAGCTCAATGATCGCGATGCGCATGAAGTGATTTCTCCCTCACCCCCTCCCCCCGAGGGAGAGGGGGCACTTCTCGTCTTCTTCAGTCGAAGAGGCCCCAGTCGAGCTCGAGCTGGCCGCCGCTCAGCTTCTTTAGCGCGACGTCGGCTTTGGACTCGACCTGCTTGCGGAAGTCCTTCTCGATGGCGCGCTCGAGCGCGTGCCGCTTCGTCTCGAGCTTCGTGAGGCGCGTGCTCGACACGTCGCTGCTACTCTGCGCGCGGAATTCCATCGCGCACCACACAGCTCCCGTCTTCACGTTCGCGACGACCAGCCGGCCCTCGAGTTCACCGAACGTGAACGAGTCGTCGTCGGTCGTCTTCGGCCACACGCGCACTTCAGGATCGAGCACGGCGATCAACTCGCCCTGCTCCATCAACACGCGGATCGACTTCGCGCGATCGACCGTCTTGGTCGACAACAGCGCCGAGCGGAACTCGCCCTGCGTCAGAAAATCCCAGTCGTCCTGCGCACGGCCTTCCACTTCGAGCATGCGCCGCTCGACGAACGCGATGCGCTTCGGAGCGCCCTTCGGCATCTGCGCCCTGGCGCACGCATCTCCCCGCGCGGATTCGAACGCGTCGAGTTGATCTCGCAGCTCAGCCAGGCGCGCTTCGAACTCCGCGACGCGCGCGCTCGAGAGCCGTTCCTTCTCCGCGTCGCGCCAACGACCCTCTTCTGCCTCGACGTCTTCCTCGGTCTTCGCGGTGCCAGGAGACTTTGGCGCCTCGCTCGCGCACTCGCCGTCACCGTCGTGGAGCGCCGACAACACGTACCAGCGGTACCCGCGCGCGAAGCACATCTCCACCGTGCTCGCCTTCGTGCCGTTCACCGCCTCGACCTCGAGCGAAGGAATCGCCGCGCTCCCTCCGAGTGTTCCGGTGCACACCACCTTGTCGGTGAACTCACTGCGCTCCGTCACGAAGTAGAGCTGCGCGAGGTCGCACGCGGTCGTCGCATCGAGCGTCGCGGCTTCACGCCTGGTGCCGAGCTTCGACTTGAGGTCTGCCACCTGCGACTGGCGCTGCGCGTCCTTCATCTTTCCGTAGACGATGGCCGCGGCGTTGGTCGCCACCGACATCAACGCGAGCACCATGCCGATGATCGCCACGGGGTGCGGTGAGCGACCTTCCGCACGCGCACGCATGAACGACGTCAGCCCGAGAATTCCGGCGACGAGCGCGAGCGGAAAACAACACAGCCCGAAAAGACCGAGGCCCAGAATCAGGCCAGTCTTCTCGGGCTGCGGTTGAGACGACGCCGGAGGAACCGGCGTCACGTCAGTAGTTCTCGTGCGCCAGCGACTCGGGCAGACGTGGGTCGTTGATGGCGACGACCTTGTTGCGGTTCAGCAGGAAGCCGAACACCGCGAGGAACACACCGAACACACCGATGAGCGCCGTGAAGTCGAGGTAGCTGACCTCGAGGTGCGGCGTGTGGCCTTCGCCGTGGCTGCCGTAGTTCGGCATCACCAGCCAATAGATGTCGACGCAGTGCATGACGAGCGTCCACACGGCTCCGATGGCGAGCACCGACTTGTTGCGCTTCACGTGCCGCGAAATCAGGAAGAGGAACGGCACGAAGAAGTGCGCGATGGGGAGCGCGTACGAGACGTACTCCCAACCGCCCTCGAGACGCATCAGGTAGAACTCGGTCTCTTCCGGCAAGTTCGCGTACCAGATGAGGATGAACTGGCTGAACGCGATGTACGCCCAGAAGATCGTGTAACCGAACACGAACTTGCCCATGTCGTGGAAGTGCTCGGCGGTGATGGCGGTCTTCAGCACACCCGAGCTCTGCGCGAACATCGAGACGAGCGTGACGAACGCGAAGAACGCCAGCATCGACGCAGCGAAGAAGTACACGCCGTAGATGGTCGAGTACCAGTGCGGCGAGAGCGACATCATCCAGTCGACGGCGCCGAAGCTCAGCGTCAGGCCGTAGAGGAACAGACCGCCCGCGCACACCTTGCGAATCAGGTGCACCAGACGCTCGCGCTCCGCCGGCTTGTCACCCAGCGAGTCCTGCTTGATCGACGTCGAGTACAGGAACCAGCCGAGGCCAGCCCACACCGCGAGGTAGATGACCGCGCGGAAGTACCAGAAGCCGGTCGAGAGGAACCACCGCTTCTTCATGATGATGGCGTCGGCTTCGTGGGTCCACGGGTACAGCTCGTGGAAGCCGATGAGGCCGATGGGAATCCACAGCAGCGCGAACACCGGCAACGAGCCCGCGATGGTCTCGATGAAGCGGCGAATCACCACCGCCCAGCCCGAGCGGACCGAGTGGTCGATGAGCAGCCAGCCCAGAGCGCCCATGCCGAGCGCGAGCACGGCCTCGAACGCGAAGAGGTAGCTGAACGCCGCGCGCGCCTTGTGTTCGCCGAACATGGCGCCCAGCGTCGCGCCGAGGCCCGCGACCGCGAGGATGCCGCCCAACATGGGCAGCTTCGCGAAGAACGAGCTCGGCGGGATGGTGATGTCTTCCGGCTTCTTGATCTCGTGGTGGCTCATGATCGCCTCACTTCAAGGTCTGCATGTAGAGGGCGATGCTCTCGATCTCGAGATCGGTGAGCACCTGCGGAGGCATCGCCGGCGGGAAGCCGTTCACGATCTTCGCCATGGGGTTCAAGATCGACTCCTTCACGTATGCGGCGTCGACCGTGACCTTGCCCGCGCTCGTCTCTTCCTCGCGACCCCACAAACCCTTGAACGTCGGGCCGACGATCTTCGCGCCGTCGATCGAATGGCACGCGTTGCAGCCTTTGCTCTTGTAGAGCAGCGCGCCGGTCTCGGCGTCGGCCTTGTTGACGACGACGACCGCGAGGCCACCCGATGTGATGGGAATGCTCGGGTCCTTCTTCATCTGCTGCGCCTTCACGTACGCCGCGATGGCCCAGCGGTCAGCGACCGGAATCTGCGCGGCGTAGCTGGGCATGTTGCTGGCGTTCACTCCGTTGCGAATCGCCGAGTAGATCTTGCCGACCACCATGTCCTTCGCGACGCGCTCACTGTGGAGGTCAGCCGGAGCGACCGTCAGACGCGGTCCACCATCCAACGCGAGACCAGCGACGAGACCTTTGCCGTCCAACAACGGGCCGTGGCACGGCGTGCAGTAGATGGCGTAGCGGTTCTCGCCGCGCTCCACGATGCCGTCCTTGAACTTGCCGCCTTCCGCGACAGACGCCGGCCATTCCTTGCTCGGCTCACCCTTCTCGTCGACGCCGAGTTCCCAGAGATCGTCTTCTCCGAGCTGACCCTGCGCGACGGTGCCCTCGACGGGAGCGCGCATCATACGGCCGTCGGCGAACAGCCCCGTGGAGTCGCGGCGGTACGCCTTGCCCTTCTCCTGGGTGTCCATGTTCTTGATGAGGTGAATGGGCCGGTTCTCGGTCTCCCAGCCGCGGCACGCGGTGAGAGCGAACACGGTGACAACGAAGATGCGAGTCTTCACGGCTCGAGCTCCTCGACCAGCGTCGCGCCAGCGCCCGACAGGAGCGCCTTGGTCTTCTCGAGATCGAACTTGGGATCTTCCGCTTCGATCATGATGAAGAACTTGTCGTCAGTGACGCGCTCGAACGCCTTGCTGTTGAACGCAGGGTGATGCGGTCGCGGCAGGCCGTTCATGATCCAGTTCGCGAGGAACGCGGTCACGCAGCTGCTCAAGACCGTCAGCTCGTACCAAACGGGCACGAACGCCGGCAGCGAGAAGAGCGGCTTGCCGCCGACGACCATCGGGTACGCCGAACCCATCGCCCACGCTTCGAAGAAGAGGCCGAGGGCCGAGCCGGTGAGACCGACGGTCAACACCACCCACGGCAACTTCGAGGGCGGAGCGCCCATCGCCTTGTCGAGCCCGTGCACCGGGAACGGCGTGCAGGCGTCCCACTTCTCGTAGCCCGCATCGCGGACCTGCTCGCACGCCTTGTAGATGGTGTGCGGGTTTTCGTACTGCGCGAGGACTCCCCAGATTTTCGCGCTCATGTTCAGTGACCTCCCGAAGCGGCGGCAGGAGCGGCAGCAGCGTGTCCGTGCTCGTAGCCTTCCCAGTGCGGGTTGGCCTGCGGCATCACGGCCTTCACTTCACCGATGGCGATGACCGGGAAGAAGCGGATGAAGAGCAGGAAGCACGTGAAGAAGAGACCGAACGTGCCGAGCAGGTACATGATCTCGGTGACGGGAACGAAGTAGTCCCAGCTCGAGACCAGCGCGTCGCGGTGCAACGACGTCACGGTGATGACGAAGCGCTCGAACCACATGCCGATGTTCACGAAGATGGAGAGCACGAAGCTCCACATCACGCTGGTGCGAATCTTCCGGAACCAGAACAGCTGCGGCGTGATGACGTTGCAGCTCACCATGATCCAGTACGCCCACCAGTACGGGCCAGACGTGCGGTTGATGAAGGTGAAGCCCTCGTAGTCATTGCCTGAATAGAAGGCGATGAAGATCTCCATCGCGTACGCGTAGCCAACGAGGCTTCCGGTCAGGAGGATGATCTTGTTCATGTTCTCGATGTGCTTCGCGGTCACCAGGTCCTTCAAGCCCAGGTAGTGACGCGCGGGCAGCATCAGCGTCTGCACCATCGCGAAGCCGGAGAAGATGGCGCCGGCGACGAAGTACGGCGGGAAGATGGTGGTGTGCCAGCCGGGCAGCTGCGACACGGCGAAGTCGAACGAGACGATGGTGTGCACCGAGAGCACCAGCGGCGCCGAGAAGGCCGCGAGGATCTGGTACGCCTTCTCGTACGTCACCCAGTGGCGCATCGAGCCGCGCCAGCCGAGCGAGAGCGCGCCGTAGAACAGCTGGCGCCAACGCACGGTCGCGCGGTCACGCAGCGTCGCGAAGTCGGGAACGAGGCCCGTGAACCAGAAGAGCAACGACACGAGGAAGTACGTGTTGACGGCGAACACGTCCCACTCGAGGGGCGAGCGGAAGTTCGGCCACAGCCCCATCTGGTTGGGGATCGGGAAGAGGTAGTAGTCCATCCACACGCGGCCGGTGTGCAGCGCCACGCACGAGCTGGCGCAGATGACGGCGAAGATGGTCATCGCCTCGGCGTACCGGTTGATGCTGGTGCGCCACTTCTGACGGAAGAGATAGAGAATCGCGCTGATCAGCGTTCCGGCGTGGCCGATGCCGACCCAGAACACGAAGTTCACGATGTCCCACGCCCAGCCGACGGGGTTGTTGTTGCCCCAGATGCCCGGGCCTTCCCACAGGAGGTAGCCGATGTAGCCACC
>JAEUJS010000103.1 GCA_016792935.1 Archangium sp.
GTCTCGCAGTCGTGAACTGGACAGATCGGCCGAAACGCCGCAGCGATGGCCGGAGCGTCCTTCCCGATCGTCAACACGCCCTTCACCTTCCCCTTCGCTGCTGCGACGAGCGGATCGTACGGAGCGCCCTTCCCCTTCCCGCCCGCGATCACCCACACGTTTCCCTTGAACGCACGAAGAGCGACGAGCGTGGAATCGACGTTGGTGGCCTTGGAGTCGTTGATCCACTCGACTCCGCCACGCTCACGCACGAACTCGAGGCGATGCGGCAGACCCGGGAACGAATCGAGTCCCTTCTGAATCGCCGCGTCGGGAATTCCCGCGAGCCGCGCCATCAACGCCGCCGCCATCGCGTTCTGCAGGTTGTGCTTTCCGCGCAACGCTCGGTTCTGAAGCGTGAAGCGAACGGAAGCGCCGAAGGTGAACGTGAACTTGTCGTCGCTCCCGACGGCGAGGCCCGCGAAGCCGGGATTCGTGCGGCGCGCGTCGGTGGTGAAGCCGTAGACCGGAACCTTCGCGAGCCGTGACAGCACGAGCACGTCGTCGTCGTCCGCGTTGACGATCGCGAAGTCACCCGTGGTCTGCGTGTCGAAGATGCGCGCCTTCGCGAGTCCGTACGCCTGATGACTCGGGTACCGGTCGATGTGATCGGCGGTGAGATTCAGGATCGCCGCGGCCTTGAAGCGCGCGTCGATGATGCCCTCGAGCTGAAATGAGCTCAGCTCGATGACGTGCATGTCGTACGGCTTTTGCGCCGGGTCCTGGTACGCGAGCGTGAACGCCGTGCCGAGATTTCCGCCGACGAAGGTGTTGGGCAGGTGGTGCTTCACCAGCTCGCCGAGCAGGGCGGTGGTGGTGCTTTTTCCATTGGTGCCGGTGATGCCGAGCAGGGGCCCCGCTCCGCGCGGCATGGTGCGGTAGGCGAGCTCGATCTCTCCGTAGACGGGAACGCCTGCATCGACCGCACGCTGCACTTCCGGTTTCGAGAGCGGAACGCCGGGCGAAACGATGACCGCGTCAGCGCCCTTCCAGTACTCGTCGGGAAAGCCCTTCCCCGCGTGCAGCGTGAAGTTGGGCTCTCCGGGCGTGTCAGCGCGCGGCTTCCAATCGAGCGGAGCAGCGTTCGCGTTCTCATCGATGCCGAGCACGTTCGCGCCGCGCTCGAGGAGCAGCTTCGCGGCCGCAGTGCCGCTCTTCCCCATGCCGATGACGACGAACTTCCGCCCAGGAAACATCGTTACCTCAACTTGAGAGACGCCAATGCAATGCCGCCGAGCAGCACCGAGATGATCCAGAAGCGGATGACGATCTTCGTCTCGCCCATGCCGCCTTTTTCGAAGTGGTGGTGGAGCGGCGCCATCTTGAAGACGCGCTTGCCGGTGAGCTTGAAGCTCACGACCTGAATCATCACGGAGAGGATCTCCGCGAGAAACACGCCGTGGATGATCGCCGAGAGGAACTCGTTCTTGCTGAGCATCGCGACGGTGCCCAGCGCTCCGCCGAGCGCGAGGGAGCCGACGTCGCCCATGAAGACGCTCGCGGGGTGCGCGTTGAACCACAGGAAGCTGATGCCGGCTCCGATGATGCTGGCGGTGAAGACAGCGAGCTCAGCGCCGCCATCGACCTTCGTGATGCCGAGGTATTCGTGCACCGGCCGCCCGACGAGCGTGCGCACGCCGTTGATCATCTCGTAGTCGGAGATCTGAACGGTCGTGCCTGCCGCGTAGAGCAGGACGGTGAACACCAACGCCGCGATCATGGTCGGAGCGATCGCCAGTCCATCGAGCCCATCGGTCATGTTCACCGCGTTCGACGTTCCGACGACGACGATCCACGCGAAGAACACGTAGAGCCAGCCGAGATCAGGATTCGCGTAGCGCGTCGGGATGAACGGGAACGTCAGCGTGGTCTGGATCTGCAGATGCGGAACACCGCCGGTCCAGTCACACATGATCCCGAACACGGCGATCAGGAAGAACACCGTCTGCAGCACGATCTTGTAGCGACCGGCGAGGCCCTTCGAGTTGCGCTTGCTCAACTTCAAGTAGTCGTCGAGCCAACCCGTGAAGCCATAGCCCGCGGTCATGAGCAGCGCGCACCACACGATGGGGCTGTGCAGATCGGCGAACAGCAGAGTGCCCATGAAGATCGAGAGCAGGATCAGCGTGCCGCCGAGCGTGGGCGTGCCCTTCTTCTTCTGATGCGATTCCGGAGTGTCTTCGCGCACGTTCGACTGCCCGTGCTGCTGAACCCGCAGGCGCTCGATGAGTCGAGGCCCGAACAACATTCCGATCACCAGCGATGACGTCGCAGCGGCGACGATGCGGAACGTCGGGTAGCGAAGGAAGTTGAAATACTTCGCGTAGTCGCCGTCTTTGAGCCACTCGTAGAGCAGGTACAGCATGGTCAGTGTCCTCCTGACGCTTGCGTGCCGGTCAACGCCGCTACCACCCGCTCGAGTCGCATTCCGCGGCTCCCTTTCACCAGCACGAAGTCGTTGGGCTGAAGCTCGTGCGAGAGCCAGGCCACCAACGCATCGACGTCGTCAAAGTGCCGCACGCGGGCGCCGAGCTTCTTCTGCGCCTGCGCGTACGCGTGTTTCATCCGCGGGCCGAAGAGCGCCAACAGCGCCACGCGGTCAGAAGCGATCACACCCAGCTGCGTGTGCTCGTGTGTCTCTTCCGCGCCGAGCTCGAGCATGTCGCCGAGCACTGCGACTGCGCGGCCTACCGTTTCCTGAGCGCCGCTCCGATGCGCACCGTCTGCGCCGACGGCGTCATGAAGCAATGACGACCCCGTCGGCGCAGACGGCCGCATCTCCACGGCGCTCGACGCGAGTTCCTGCACGGTTCGCAGCGCGGCCTGCATCGAGGCGGGGTTCGCGTTGTAACAATCGTCGACCACCGTCACGCCGTTGGGCGCGTCGACGATCTGCAGGCGGCGGGCGTGCGCACTCGCGGCCTCGAGCCCGCGGACACACTCGTCGGGCTGGTAGCCGAGGGCGATGGCGAGGGCGAACGCCCCCGTGGCGTTCATCGCGTTGTGATCTCCGACGAGCCGCAGCGCGACCGAGTGTTCCTTGCCCGCGTGGGCGATGCGCAGCGAGAGTCCTTCGCGACCTTGCGGCTCGACTGACACCAACCGCACCTGCGCCTCGGGAGCGCGGCCGTAGGTCAGCGTCCTGGCGGCGATGCCCTTCGCCTGCGCGGCGACCCGAGCGTCATCGAGATTCACCACGGCGGTGGCGTTGGCGCTCAGCCCCTTGAACAGCTCGCCCTTCGCGTTCGCGACACCTTCGATCGAGCCGACCCCTTCGAGGTGCGCGGGCTGAACGATGGTGATCAACCCCGCGTCGGGGCGCGCGATGTCGGCGAGGCGCGAGATCTCTCCCGCGTGATTCATGCCCATCTCGACGACGGCCGCGACGTGCGTGCGCTCGAGACCGAAGAGCGTGAGCGGAACGCCGATCTCGTTGTTGAGGTTGCCGTACGTCTTCAGCGCGGCGCCTCGCATCGAGAGGATCGACGCGACGAGTTCCTTCGTCGTCGTCTTGCCGTTGCTGCCGGTGACTGCGCACAACGGACTCTTGAAACGATCTCGGTGGAAGCGAGCGAGACGGCCGAGCGCGTGGAGGGTGTCGCCGACTTTGTAGACGGCGGCGTTGCCGCTGCCGACGTAGTCGTTGCTGACGACGACTCCCGCTGCGCCGCCTGCGATCACCTGATCGAGAAAGTCATGTGCATCGAACTTCTCGCCCTTCAGCGCGACGAAAAGACAACCCGGCGTGAGCTGACGCGAATCGGTGCAGATGCCTTCGAAGGCTGCAGCTTTCCCAGCGTGCGCCTTGCTAGCGCCCGTGGACTGCATCACTTCTGCATCAGTGAACCGAACCGCCATACGTTTCTCCACCCAACGGCGTCGCCCCGGGGGGCTTTGCTCAAACGCCGAGCGCTTTGCGTGCCTCCTCGAGATCATCGAAGTGCTTCTTCTCGCCGTTTTGCTCCTGGTACGTCTCGTGGCCCTTGCCCGCGATGAGCACCGTGTCGTTCGCCTTCGCGAGTGAGATGGCCAACGCGATGGCCGCCTTGCGATCAGCCTCGACGAGATAGCCACGCTCACCGGTGCGCGCCTTCGCGGGGCTCATGCGACGCAGCTCGCCGCGCTCGAGGCCCGGGATGATGTCCTGAATGATGTCGTCGGGATCTTCGGTGCGCGGGTTGTCCGACGTGACGATCGGAATGTCCGCCTGCGACGCGACCTCGCCCATCAGTGGACGCTTGCCGGTGTCGCGATCTCCACCGCAGCCGAAGACGACGAGCAGCTTGCCCTTCGTGACAGCGCGCGCCGACTCAACAGCACGCGTGAGCGCATCGTCGGTGTGCGCGTAGTCGACGAGCACGGTCACTCCGCCCTTCTCGACGCGCTCCA
>JAEUJS010000108.1 GCA_016792935.1 Archangium sp.
GGAAACGCCGGTGGCGAAGCGGTACCTGGTGAACGCTCCGACGTTGCCGTTTCTGCTCGTCTTCGGGCGCGATGGAAAACTGGTGAAGAGCGTTGCGGGCCTCGACCTCGCTGCGTTGGATGCAGCCATCGCTGAAGGAGCGAGCAAATGACGCCGAGAGTGTTTGCGCTCAGCTTCGTGCTCGCGCTGGCGTTCGTGCCGACACCGGCCGACGCCTGAGCGGGTTGAAGCAACCCCAATCTCCCGGTCGGGAGAGTCGATTCTCCGGAAGCTTCGAGCGCGGGCGCGCTGCAACTGAGCGCCGCCGCGACGTGGACCACCATGCGCGTCGTGCATCCGACTGACCCAGCAGGCTCGCCTGCTGATCTGGATGATGCGATGCCGTACCTGCACGACCTCTCGCTGCACCTGTTCGAGCTGCGGCTGTTCACCGACGTCGCGCTGCACGAGAACGTCACGCTCGAGACGCAGCTCCCACTTCGCGTCACGTCCACCAGCATCCTGTTCAAGCAGTTCGATGGGACGGTCTTCATTCCGGCGGAAGGCAACATCCACCACCGCAACGAGATTCTCCTCGGCATCGGTGACCCGTGGGTGATGGCGAATGGCCACATCACCGCTGCGGGCTTCCGGCTCACCGCGCGGCTGGGTGTCACGTTGCCGCTGGGAAGCATCGAGCCGAATCCGTTCGCGCTCGGAGACGAAGGCAAACCGCACCAGCACATTCAGTTCGGCACCGGCACGTTCAATCCGCTCACCGGGCTCGAGGTGTCACGCGCGTTCGGGCCGGTGACGCTGCTCGCGAACGGCCAGGCGGTGTGGATGGCGTATGCAAATACCAACGGCTACCGCGGAGGCCATCGCATCACCGCGACGCTCCGCGCTGCTCTCAATCTCGGGCCAGTGCGACCGCTTCACCACCCTACGTCGTCGCCCCAGGGGGCTTTGATTCTTGGCTTCGACGTGTTGCACGAGCAGCCCGAGACGTGGAACGGCGTGGTGCAACAAGACGGAAATCTCGGCCGAACGGATTTGCTGATCAGCGGAGGCGTCACGTGGAACGTGAACGCACGAACAGCCGTGACGCTGCTGGCGCGAATTCCGTTCTTCCATCACTTCATCAACGGGAGCGAACATGAGCAGCTCACGTACCCCGTGGTGTTGACGCTGATGATCAGCGAGGCACTGACTCCTCACTGAGGTGAAGGCCTCTGGTGTGACACCGCGCAGTGCGTGCTTGCACTCGAGCCGTGAGTCGGACACGTGGGCCTCGTGGCGGAAGTCAGCGGCCGGGCCTTTCTCGGGTTGATCAACCAGGTGCGTGACGCACACGGTCCGGGTGCGCTCATCGAACTCAAGCCGCTCCTCACCGGGCCCACCGCTGCGGTGTTCGGGTCGCGCATCACGCACGCCGCCTGGTACCCGTACGCCGGCTACGTCGGGTTTCTGCGCGCCCTCACCACGCGCTACGGCGGCGGAAGACTCGAATACTGCCGCGAGCTCGGTCGTGGCTCGGGCGTGCGCGACATCAACACCGTCTTCAAAATCTACCTGGCCATCGCCAGCACCGAGCGCCTCATCCGCGGCTGCACCAAGGTGTGGGCGAGCTACTACCGCGACGCCGGCACGATGGAAGCGATTCGCTGGGCGCCCGAAGACACCATGCTCCGCATCTCGGGCTTTCCGACGATGGCGCCCGAGCACTGCCAGCTGATGGAAGGGTGGATGGTCGCGACCATGAACGCGCTCGGCTGTGACGTGCTCGAGCCGCGCGAGTCGATGTGCGCCTCTCGCGGTGGAGCGGCGCACGAGTTCACCTGCAAGTGGAAGAAGCGCTGACCGACAGCGAATCAGCTCATCGCGTCGATGACGGCCTTGGTGAACTCCGCGGTGTTGTGCTTGCCGCCGAGGTCGCCGGTCTTCACCTTGCCCTCGGTGTAGACCTTCCACACCGCGTTCTCGATGCGGCGCGCGTGGCTTTCCATGTTGAGCCAGTCGAGCATCATCACCGTCGACATCAGCAGCGCCGTCGGATTCGCCAGTCCCTTGCCCGCGATGTCCGGAGCCGTGCCGTGCACCGCCTCGAACACCGCGCACGAGTGGCCGATGTTCGCGCCCGGCACCACGCCGAGTCCGCCGACGAGTCCGGAGCAGAGGTCGCTCACGATGTCGCCGTACAAGTTCTCCATCACCATCACGTCGTACTTCTCGGGGTTCTTCACCAGCTGCATGCAGAGGTTGTCGACGATGACTTCCTCGGCCTGGATGTTCGGGAACTCGCGCGCCACCTTGCGGAAGCAGTCGAGGAACAGGCCGTCGCTCAACTTCATGATGTTGGCCTTGTGCACCGCGCTCACCTTCTTGCGGTTTTTCTTCACCGCGTACTCGAACGCGTAGCGGCAGATGCGGGTGCTGGCCTTCTCGGTGATGATTTTGAGCGACTCGACGACGCCCGGCACCACGATGTGCTCGATGCCCGCGTAGAGGTCTTCGGTGTTCTCACGCACCACCACCAGGTCGACGTTCTCGTAGCGCGTCTTCACGCCGGGCACCGACTTCACCGGGCGCAGTGAGGCGTAGAGGTCGAGGCGTTTGCGCAGGCCGACGTTGGCTGACTGCTGGCCCGATCCAATGCCGGTCGCGGTGGGGCCTTTGAGACCACACCCATTGCGCAGCACCGACTCGACCGTCTCGTTGGGGAGGTTGGTGCCGTACTTGTTCGCCACTTCGGCGCCGGCGTCTTTGTATTCGAACTGCAGCGGAGCCTTCGCTCCCTCGAGAATCTTGCGAACGGCGTCGACGACTTCGGGGCCGATGCCATCGCCGTTGATCAGGGTCACGGTGCGGGTCTGTGCGGTCATGGTGCGCGAGTATCGTCAACAACAGTGAGCACGGAGTAAGTTTCTTCACCTCGTGGAGCCCGAGTTGGAACGCATCAAAGAGAAGGTCTGGGCCGGAGAGCGGCTCACCGACGCCGAGCTCGCCGAGCTGGAAAAGGCCGCGCAACGCGAAGGCGGTCCCGTGTGGCGCACCACCGTCGCCCAGGCGCTCATCAACGCCGACGCGATTCGCGAAGCGTTGCCGATTCTCGAAGCGGTGCGTCGTGATTTTCCGCGTGAAGTGCAGGCGCATCTCGCGCTCGGTCGCGCATTGATTTCGCTCGAGAAGTGGAACGAGGCCGAGGCGCCGCTCAAAGAAGCGCTCACGCTGCAGCCCGATGACCCGGAGCCGATGAAGGCGCTCGCCGTGGTCGCCATGCGCCGCGCTGAATTTTCCCGCGCGCGGTTGTTGCTCAACAACGCGCTGCACCTCGACCCGATGGATGACGAGGCGCGCGTGCTGCTCGCCGAACTCGATGCGCAGTCGTCGGGAAGAGAAGAGGTCAGCGCTCCTCCCAACCTCGATGACTTCACGCGGGCGCTCATCGGGCGGCTGCGCGCGCAGTCCACGCCGCACGTCGTCGCGAAGGGTCAGCTCACGATTCGGCTCGGTCGCGGTGGAGTCGCACGCTTCGACCTCCGCGCGCTCTTCGAGGAGTCGTCGCAGGTCGGGCGTTCACTCGACGAGAGCGTGACGTTGCTGGCTCGCGAGTTGGCGGAACGAACGCTCGGGTTGCCGCCGGGCAAGATGCAGCTGCTGGCGAAGGTGTTGCCGGTGGTGCGCGACTCGGCGTTCCTCGAGCGTGGAGAAGGGAGCGTGCGTCGCGAAGGTCCGGCGTCGCTGTGGTTCTTCTACGCGGTGGATGACCCCGAAGCGGTCCTCTACGTGCCCGAGGGTTTGCTCTCGTCGTACCGCGTGACGCTCGAAGAGCTCGACGAGCAGGCGTGGAAAAATCTCGCCGCGCGGCCGACCGAAGTGCGCGCGCTGGAATTGGAACAGGGTGCGTTGCGGCTCTCTCCGACGCCGACGGGGTTGTGGGCGTTGGCGCACGGTGACGGTCACGACGCGGCGCGGTTGCTGACGCTCTCGCACCAACAGGCCATCGAGAAGACGACCGGTGGCATGCCGCTGCGCGTGTACCTCGGCCTGCGCGAGCTGGTGTTGTTCTGCCGTGAAGACGACGCGGCGAACGTGGCGAAGCTCGACGGCCTCGACGCCGCGCGCGAGGGCATCGTCGGTGCGTGGCGCTTGCACGACGGAAAGCTCACGCCGCTCCCCGAATGGGAAACGGACTAGCTTGAACTCGCGCTCGGCGCGGACGTCCCGGGTGCCGTACCCCGAGCGCTGAACGAATTTCTCGCTCCCTCACCCTGACCCTCTCCGCTTCTACGGCTTCGTGAGGTCGAGCTTCTCGAGCTGCACTCCATTCGGAGCACCGCCCTTCACCAGCGCCGCCATCGCGATGTCTGCGTCGAACTGATTCTCCGACGACAACAGGTGCAACGACTCAGCGCCCTTCGTGGCGTCGAGCTTCGCGCCGGTCGGCAACATCAAGTGCCCCGTCTCGACCCGCATCGCCGCGACGTACACGAACCAGCCATCCGGAGCGTGCGACACCACCGCGACCCACCGCGGCGCGCCCGTCGTCACTTCGAACTCCAGCGTGTCACCCGCAGAAACCGAAGCGCCCGACGAGACCGTCTTGCCGCTCGACGTCACCTTCCACGCCACGTCGCCCTTCACGATGGTGTCGGGCTCGACGCTCCACGGCTTGAACACCACCAGCAACACCGCCGCGGCCACCGCCACCAACGCGCCCCACCACAACCGCAACGATGACGGCTTGGAGGTTGGCATCACCTTCTCGGCGAAGGCGGCGGGAGGCATCTTCAGCAAGAACGCCGCGCTGTCGGCTTCCAGCAGGCGCAGTGCTTCCGCGTCGGCGGGCGACTCCGCGAGCACCTTCTTCACCTGCTCTCGCTCGACCGGGTTCATCGCGTCGGCGATGAATCGTTCGAGGTGGAGGTCCGTTAAACGGCGCGTCATCTGGATTGCTCCTGCTTTTTGCGCTCGGCCGCCCGCTCCATGAATCGAGTTAGTCGTGCGGACACGGTTTTCCGGGTCACTCCCAATGTTTGTGCGATTTCTTCGAGGGTGTGACCTTCGACCCAATGCATCATCGAGGCCGTGAGCGTGAACTCGTCCTCACCTTTCGTGAGGATGGCGAGGTCATGGGCCCACTCGACCCGCTCGGATTCAGTGGTCGTGCCCTGGTGCTTTGCCCACGCCGCACCCTGTTCTTCGACAGACGTGTCGTGCTCTTCCTCACGCACTTCCAGGGTCTCCGCGCGCCCGAACCACCGCCCCCGCTTCCGCAGCCGGTCGATCGCCTGATACGTCGCGATGCGGTACAGCACCGTGAAAGGCTGCGCTTCACCCCGCCAGTTGCCCTTCAGGAACCCGAGGAACGTGTCTTGAACGCAGTCCTGCGCCTCGGCGTCGGAGCCCAGCAAGTGACGACAGCGCCGAAAGAGCGCCGGCCCATGCTTGCGGTAGAGCGCTTCGAACTCGGTTCGCTCCGACACGCAGTGCGGTTTACCACGCGGATTCTCGCGCTCCTCTTTCTCGTCCTCTCCGGGAGCGCGTTCGCGGAGCGGCGCTTCGCCGTGCTGGTGGGCGCCAACGAAGGGTGGGCCACCGACCGGCCACTCCGCTACGCGCACGACGACGCGCGCCGCATGCAGGACGTGCTCATTCAGCTGGGCGGTTTTTCCGAGCGCGACACCACGCTGCTCCTCGACCCGACCACGAAAGAGCTCACCGCCGCGCTCGACCGCCTCGACGGAGCGCTCTCGGTCCTCAACGAGACCACGCTCGTCTATTTCTTCTACTCGGGTCACTCCGACGCCACGGCGCTGCACCTGCGCGGGCCGGTGCTGAACCTCGCCTCGCTCGCCGAGCGGCTCTCGAGCTCGAAGGCGAACGTGACGCTGGCGGTGCTCGATTCCTGCCGCTCAGGCGCCATTCTCGGCACCAAAGGCGCCACGCCCGTCGCCGCCGTGAAGCTCCAGGTCGACGAGCCCGTTTCCGGTTTCGCGATGCTGTCTTCGTCCGGAGCCGACGAGCTCGCGCAGGAATCACGCGCGCTCGCGGGTTCGCTGTTCACGCATCACTGGATTTCGGCGCTGCGCGGCGCAGGCGACACCGATGGCGATGGTGTGGTGCGACTCACCGAAGCGTACGGCTACGCGTACGACCGCACGCGCGCGGACACGGAGAGCACCGCGCTCCCGCAGCGCCCGGGTTTTCGCTTCAACTTGAAGGGGCAGGGCGATGTTCCGCTGACTCGACTGGTGTCGGCGGCGAGCACGCTGGAAATCGAAGTCGAGCAGAGCCGCCGCTACGTGGTCGTTGACGGCAACGAACAGCGGCTCGTCGCCGAAGCGCGCAGCCACCCCACCGAGCGTCGGAGGTTGCAGCTCGCCGCAGGCACGTACCGCGTGAAGCGGCCCAGCACCGATGGCATCGACGTGGCGGACGTGACGCTCGCTCCGGGCGCGGTGATGTGGGTCGCGCGGCTCGATTATCGAAAAGAGCCGCTCGAGCGCGGACTGGTGAAGGGCAGCGTGCTCCCCGAGTGGGCCGCGAGTGGAAAGCTCGCCAACGGTGACGTCGATGAAGCGCTCGGCATGTTCGACCGGATTCTCGCGGAAGACCCGCACGAGGCGCGGGCGCGTCGAGGCAAGGCGCGCGCGCTGTTGATTCGTTCCACCGAGCTGCAGAAGGAAGGAAAGCGCGAAGAGGAGATGAAGGCGCTCGATGAAGCGATGGCGCTCGACCCATCGTTCGCCGAAGACCCGTCCGTCGCGCGGTATGCGGAACGAAAGAAAGTGCTGCGCGCTGAAATCGAACGCAACGAGGCGCTCAAGAAGGCCGTCGCTGACGAGTTCGCGAATGACCCGCGGTTGTTGAAGCGCTGGGGCATCGGGTTTCTGCTGATCAGCACCAAGGGCATCATCGTGCTCGAGGGAACGTGGCTGCCGAAGTCGTGGCTGTCGTTGACCTTCGCGGTGGACGTCATCGGCCCGGGCATCGACTTCACCGTGAAAGCGATTCCACTCGTGTCTGCGTGGAGTCCGACCGTCTCACTCGGAGCGCACTACGGCTTTGATGCGTGGCAGCGCAGTGGGCATTCCTCGGTCAGCGTGAACGGGCAGCCCATCGCGCTCTCGTACGATGACATCTGGGGCAAGACCTTCCACGCAGAGCTCGGCGTGCAGTGGATGAGTCGGAGCGGCTTCGCTGGAGAGTTCGGCGCGGGCCCGATGCTCTTCTACAACCAGGCGACGCGGCAGTTCGAATGGTTCGGCTTCGTAACCATTGGGATGGGCTGGTACTTCCACTGAGCCCAAGCGGCTCGGCAGAAGTTTTTTTCGCGACACCTACCCACAAAAAATCGGTGCGGCGACTGATGGGCACTTCCGGCCAATGACGGCTGGTCGTCACTCAAGAGAACCAGATCAGCGGCCACGCTGCTGCTGGAAACGGAGCCACCATGAAGAAGCTCGTCGCCACCCTGTCCCTCGCCGTTCTTTCGCTCACCACCACTGGCTGCGCCGGCATGCGCGCCGCTGCTGCTCGCAGCAAGCACATCCAGACCGCGGTGATGGGTCACACGTACCAGAAGCCCTGCAACGAGATTTGGGCTGCGGCGCGCACCATGTTGTTCGCGCGCGACTTCCAGGTGAAGTCGGCTGACGCGGCCGCGGGTCTCACGCTCGAGACCGAGTGGAAGTACGTGCAGAACGGCAACATGAGCTCGCAGAGCCGCTACCTCTTCCAGGGCAGCGCGCCGTCGGCGACGCAGTGCCAGGTGCAGGCGACCCGCGCGGCGAAGAGCCAGCAGGGCCAGACCTCGATGAACCGCGATTGGCAGATGGAGTGGGACCTCTTGAAGCAGGTCGACATCGCCGCCGCGCAGCAGATTGAAGCCGACGCCAACGCCGCCGGTGAGGCCGCGAAGGCCGAGAAGAGCTGAGCTTGAGTGACGAACCCGCGATTGCTCGTGGGGAAGTCAGGGGTGGGGCCTTCGTGGCTCCACCCCGTTTTTTTGGGGCGGTGCGGACTCGCCGAGGGAACCAGCCCGCAAAACGAAACGGGCACGCCCGTGAGGACGCGCCCGTTCGAGGAGAGGGAAGCTGAAGGTCGGCTTACTGCGCGCCCTTGAGCAGCTCGGCGAAGCGGAAGGCCGACAGCTGCTGGAGGTTGAACATCTCGGCCTGCGCGACCGGGGTCTTCTGCTGCGCGCGCTCCGGGGTGATGAGGCCACCGACGATGTCGCTGATCATGCTGCTGCCGCCGGCCTTGCCGAGGAGGTTGCCGATGGTGCTCAGACCCGCGCCCGAGAGCAACGAGCCGGCCTTGCTGAGGAGGCCACCCGCGCCGCCCGGCAGACCCTGCATCAAGCCACCGAGGATGCCCTTGAGGCCGCCCTTGTTCAGCGCGCCGTCAGCGACGTTGAGAATCAGGCTCGCCGCGTTCGCGAACGGAGCGGTCAGCGGGAAGAGCTTGAGCGCCGTTCCGATGATGGGGTTGTTGATGAGCTTGGCGCCGAACGAGACCGCCTTCTTGGCGAAGTTACCGACCGTCTTGAGCGCACCGCCGATGGCCTTCTTGATTCCGCTGAACAAGCCCATGTGTCACCTGGAGAGTTGAAGTTGGAAAAGTGAAGCGTGAAGTGATTCTCGGACTTCGAGAGAGGAAGTTGCGCACAGAGAACTACAGTGAAATCAGCCCTTTGAAGGGAAGCGACCCTTTTTGATCGCGTCCTGCAGCGATGGATCAGCGCTGGTGGTCTTCACCTGCTCGCCGCCAGTCGAAGGCATGTCGACGGTGTTCTTGCGCGCTGGATCAAACCCGCTGGGCGCCTGGCCGGCCATGAAGGCGTCGCTGGCGGCCTTCACCGCGGCTCCGATTTGCTCGAACGTGGGCGCGTCGTTGCCGGTGTGCTTCTTGATGTCCTCGTCGCTCATCTGCGCGAGTGCGGGCACCACGCCGGGGTTGTTCATGTAGTACGCGATTTGATTCACGTACTCCTCGAGCGGAGTGCCGAGCTGCGCGGCGACCTTCGCGACGTTGGGGTCGGCGAGAATCTTCGCGCGGAGCTCGGGGCTCGCGGGCGGGGCCGCGTCGAGCGTCTCGATTTCCGGGTTCTCGTTCTGCTGCGCGGCTTCGGTCTCGGTCTCGTTCTCGTTCTGGCTCATCAGGCCGCGGAGCGTAGATCCGAAAGTCGCCTCAGTCGCGTGACGTCTTTCTCGAATTGTTGCGGTTGCACGTCGCCCGACGCACAACGCGATGCGAGCGCTCAGTCGCATGCGACGCCGGCGGTCGCGCGACGCGAGCCGCTCAGTCACGTGCGCCGCGTGAGTCGCGTGCGACGCGATGCTCGGTCGACGCGGTCGTGCGATGCGAGCGCTCAGTCGCATGCGACGCCGACGGTCGCGCGACGCGAGCCGCTCAGTCACGTGCGCCGCATGAGTCGCATGCGCCGCGATGCGCGGTCGACGCGGTCGTGCGATGCGAGCCCGTCAGTCGCGTGCGACGCGCTTCTGCACCTTGAGGTCGTATTTCTGGAGCAGCCGGTAGAGCGTGACGCGATTGATGCCGGCCGCCTTCGCCGCGGCGTCCATCCGGCCCTGGTGCGCGTCGAGCAGCTCTGACAGGTACCGCTTTTCCTGCGGAGCGACCCACAGCTCCCTCATCTGCGCGAGCGTCTTCGGGCCCGTACTCACGCGCTCGGTCTTCGCAGCACTCGCAGCACTCGAACTCTGTGGCGTGTTCATCACCTTCGGCAGGTCGGCCGCGGCGATGGTGTCTCCGCGCGCCATGATGACCGCATGCTCGATGGAGTTCTTCAGCTCGCGCACGTTTCCAGGGAAATCCCACGCGGTCAGCACCGCCATCGCGTCGCGGCTGAGCGCGGCCACCTTGCGGTTGTGGCGCTGCGCGGCCTGCTGCAGGAACACCTGCGCGAGGATGGGCAGGTTGTCCTTGTAGCTGCGCAGCGGAGGCAGCTCGACCGTGATGACGCCCACGCGGAAGAAGAGGTCGTCGCGGAATTTTCCTTCCTTCACCATCTGCAGCAGGTTGCGGTTGGTCGCGCAGACGAAGCGCACGTCGACGCGGCCCGGAGGCGCGTTGCTCCCCAGCGGAGTCACTTCCCCCTGCTCGATGGCGCGCAACACCTTCGCCTGCAACATCAACGGGAGCTCACCGAGCTCGTCGAGAAACAGCGTGCCGCCGTCGGCCTTCTGGAACTCGCCCACCTTGTCGAACGAGGCGCCGGTGAACGCTCCCTTCACGTGACCGAACAGCACGCTCTCGAGCATCGTCTCGGGAATGGCCGCGCAGTTCACGGTGACGAAAGGCTTACCGGCGCGCTTGCTGTTGAAGTGAATCGCGCGTGAGACGAGGTCCTTGCCGGTGCCCGACTCTCCGGTCACGAGCACGGGCGCGTCGGTCGGCGAGACCTGTTCCAGCTTGCGCTCGACCTCGAGCCACGCCGGAGAGAGCCCCTTGATGACGAACGGCCTCCCGTCGGCCTTCGTCTGCCGCGCCAGCGATGCGCGCCGCAGGTACTTCGCTGAAGCCGACGCCACCTCTTCGAGCGCGAAGGTGTGCGCGTAGTCGAACGCTTCCTTCTGCGTGCTCGAGACCGTCAGCACGCCCATCGGTTTCCCCTGCCAGGGAATCGGCACCGCGAGCACCGACGCCACGTCGAGGAAGTAGCGCGCGTAGTTGGGGTCGTTCGCGGTGTCGTTGCAGAGGTACGGGCTGGAGTTCTCGTAGCAGGTGACCGCGATGCCGTTGGGGCGGCCATCACGACGTGGGCGGAGGACCGTGCCGGTGCCCGGGAGCGTGACGATGACGCCCTCGACCATGTGGAAGTCGACGACCAGACCCTTCGCCTTGCCGTCCCAGAGGAAGACGGCGCCGTTGCGCGTCTCGGTGCGCTTGCACGCCAGCTCGACCAGCCGGCGCGCCACCGATTCCATGTCGGCCGAGTGCAGCTGGAGGTCTGTGTCGAGTGACTCGAGCGGTTCCATGATGCGTGTATGCATCAGTCAGACGACGTGAGCAACTCATGTTGCGTCAATGCAACATCAGTGTAGGTGGATGTGACGGGGGATCAATGGGTTGGGTCTGTGTGGGTGTTGGTACGTGCGCTGCAAATCAGGTCTGCATCCTCGCAGTCACGAAAGAAAACCCCATGAACGCCCTCCGCACCTCGCTTCTGATGCTCGCCGTTACCTTCGCCGCCTGCGGCCCTGCCGACGCCGTCATCGACGGTGAAGACACCACCACGATGGACGCGGAGAGCGAGCTCGCGGCGACGACGGGCAAGTTCG
>JAEUJS010000168.1 GCA_016792935.1 Archangium sp.
CCGTCGGGCATCACGGAAGTCGAGCGGCGCGCGGTGCGTGAAGCGGCGGAGAACGCCGGCGCGCGCGAAGTGCACCTCATCGAGCAGCCCATGGCGGCGGCGATTGGCGCGGGCCTTCCGGTGACGGAGCCGAGCGGCAACATGATCGTCGACATCGGCGGCGGCACGACGGACGTGGCGGTGATTTCGCTCGCCGGCATCGTGTACAGCAAGTCGGTGCGCATCGGCGGCGACAAGCTCGACGAAGCGATCATTCATTTCGTGAAGCGCAAGTACAACCTGCTCATCGGCGAGCGCACGGCTGAGCTCATCAAGATGGGCATCGGCACCGCGTACCCAACCGACGAAGCGATGAACATGGAGATCAAGGGACGTGACCTGGTCGCCGGTGTTCCGCGCACGCTGTCGGTCACCGCCGACGAAATTCGCGACGCGCTCGCGGAGCCGGTGAACGGAATCGTCGACGCGGTGAAGATGACGCTCGAGCGCACGCCGCCCGAGCTCGCCGGTGACATCGCGGATCGCGGCATCGTGCTCGCCGGCGGCGGAGCATTGCTCAAGAACCTCGACACCCTGCTCCGTGAAGAGACTGGCCTGCCGGTGTTCCTCGCGGAAGATCCGCTCTCGTCGGTCGTGATGGGTGCGGGCAAGGCGCTCGAGTCGCTCGACATGCTGCGCGCGGTCGCCACGCCGTCCTGAAGTTCGCGGGGCCGTGTCCGGTTCCCAACGCTACGCAGGCCTCGACGGAATTCGCGCTGGCGCGATGCTCCTCGGGTTGGCGTACCACGCGACGTACGCGTGGCTTCCGCGCATCGGGCCCTGGTACTTCGTCGCTGATTCCTCGCCAGTCGAAGCGTTGGTGAGCATCACGGGCGGTCTGCACTCGTTCCGCATGCAGTTGTTCTTCGCGCTCTCGGGGTTCTTCTCGCACCTCGTCTTCGAACGACGTGGACCGCGCGAATACTTGAAGGACCGCTCGCGCCGACTGCTCGTGCCGATGCTCGTCGCGTTGCCCATCGCGATGGTCGCGTACTGGCAACTGCGCGTGTGGAGTCACTCGGTCGGCGCGATGTCGAGCGAGTTCAAACCCGGCACCGAGTTCCACGCGTTGCCGCTGCACCTGTGGTTCCTCATCTACCTGTGGTCGTTCTGCGCGTTGGCGTGGGTCGCTCCGGCGACGACTGCGCTCTCGTCGCTGCTCGCGCGCGGGCTGCGATTTCCTCCGCTGGTGTTGGTGCTGCTCGCGTCACTCACGGGGTTGGGGCTGTGGCTGCACCCGGAAAATCGGCCCGACGGAGCGTTCTGGCCGCAGCCCTTCGAGCTCTTCCACTACGGGCTCTTCTTCGCCTTCGGTTGGAACCTGTGGCGCGTTCGTGAGGAAGCGCGCGCGCCGCTGCGGCGTTGGGCGTGGCCTTCGCTCGCGCTCGGAATCGCGCTGATGATCTACGTGTACCGCGGCTCGGTGCAGTGGGAACCGCTCGGTCACGCGCTCGGTGGCCCCATCGCGTGGACCATCACGCTGGGCGCGCTCGGGCTCGCGTTGAGCAGCGCGACGCGCGAAGAAAATCCGGCGCTGCGCTTCATCGTGGAGTCGTCGTACTGGGTCTACCTCGTTCACTACCCCGTGGTGCTGGCCCTGCAGATCGTGTTCTCGCAGCAGTCGTGGCCCGGACTGCTGGAGTACGCGCTGGCGACGCTCGGCACGTTCGCGTTCGCCATCGTGACCTTCGCGTTGTTCGTGCGACGCACTCCGCTTGGGCCGTGGCTGGGTGTGAAGCAGGAGAAGGCCGCGCGGTGAGGCGCTGGTAGCGTCGACCACATGTTGATGCTCGTGCCTCTGGTGTTGGCGGCGCAGTCGGGAATCGTCATCGGCGTCGGGTCGCGCGCGTCGGCGCTGCAGGTCGCGGAGGTCGGCAAGCCCGGTTCCGGGATGCCGAAGGACACGTTTCTCGTGATGCTGACCGACGTCATCGCGCCGAGGTACCTGCAGGCGAAGTCGAACGAGTCGCTGCGCTTCGCGTACGACGCCATGCTCGGAGAGCAGATCGCGATCGAACCGGTGAAGCCGAGCGAAGACGTGCAGAAGCTCGGAGATGAAGAAGAGGTCACCGCGTACGGTCGCGTGCGCCTCGGAAAGAAGTGGTTCCACGAGGAGCTCCTGCGCGCCGGGTGGGCGTGGGTCGTGCCTGCGAAGCGGAGCGACGCGGCGCTGATGAAGCTCGAGGCCGAAGCGAAGGCGGCCAAGCGCGGGCTGTGGGCTGACGTGGACCCCGTCGAGCCGTGGCTGTGGCGCGAGGTGACGTTCCTCGGAGACGTCGAAGGCAAGGTGTTCCACGGCGGCTGGGAATGTCCGCACGTGAAAGCGACGCAGTGCGCGAAGTGCGGCGGGCTGCGTTTCTATTCGTTGGCCGAGGCGACCAGGGCCGGCTTCAAGCCCCATGAGGAATGCATGAACGCGGAGCTGCTCCGCATCGCGCAGGGCTCTGGCGGGTACGGCGTGGACCCTGAAGCAGCTGAGGGCGAGCCCCGTGGTGAGGGTCCGCCGAAGTTGGCGGCCGCGGAGCGCCGTGCGTGCAAGGCCGATGCGGAATGCGCGCTGACGCCGACGACGCCGTGCACGTGTCCGGGCTGCGGGAGCGTGTGGCGACAGGCCGCGCGCAAGGAAGTCGTGGCGCGGATGAAGAAGAACTTCGCGCAGGCCAATTGTGGAGGCGTTGGATGTCCCGCGTGCGCAGGTCGCGAGGTCGGGACCAAGGCCGTGTGTCGCGAAGGCCAGTGCACGCCCGCCCCGTGACGAGTGGCTGCGGACTCCCTCTCCGGCCCCTGCGCAAGAGGGTCGGGTGAGGGGCAGTAACCAACACGGTGGGTGGTGCGTAACGCGCGCGTGAGCATCACCCTGCGCAGAGCCACGCTCGCTGACGTTCCTCTGCTCGAGAAGTGGGACGACGAGCCCGACGTTGCCTTCTCCGGAGCCGAGCTCGAGCCCGACGATTGGGTCTGGTCGAAGGAAGTCGTTCGCGACGTCACGTGGCAGGAAATTCTCATCGCCGAAGAGAACGCGCGTCCCATTGGAGTCGTGCAGATCTGCGACCCGCACGTCGAGCCCACGCATTACTGGGGCGAGATCGAGCCGAACCTTCGCGCCATCGACATCTGGCTCGGAGATCCGTCAGACCGAAATCGCGGCCTCGGAGCCCGGGTGATGAAGCTGGCGATCGATCGCTGCTTCGCTCCGCCTGAGGTGACGGCGATCGTGATCGATCCGCTCGTGGCGAACGTGCGAGCCATCAAATTCTACGAGCGCATGGGTTTTCGCTTCATCGGTGAGCGGCACTTCGGACCTGATCACTGTCACGTGATGCGGCTCGAACGACTGCGCCGCTAGCCGTGGTCAAGCAGATGGCAACTCGCAGTTGCCATCTCACTCTCGCGCCTCTCAGCGAAGGAACGGCTTCGGATCGATCGGCTCTCCGAGGTCGCGAACTTCGAAGTGCACGTGTGGACCCGTGGTCTTGCCCGTCATGCCGACTTCGGCGACCGGAGCGCCCGCCGTCACCTGTTGAGCGAGGGCGACCTTCACCGCGCCGAGGTGGTGGAAGCGGCTCGTCAGTCCTCCGCGGTGGCGCAGCACGAGCACCGTGCCCATCGACGCGTCGCTGCTGATCTCCGTCACGACTCCGTCGAGCGGCGCCTTCACCGGCGTGCCGATCGCCGCCGGAAGATCGACGCCCTGGTGCTGATACGGCTGGCCGCTGAACGGATGGGGCTGCGTTCCGAACTCCATCGACGCCTTCGCGGAGATCGGCGCGACTGACTTCGCGGCGGCGCGCTCACGGTACGAACCGCGCCACGCACTCCACGTCGGAGAACTCGGCAAGGTCCGCTCGCTCCACAGGCCCGAGACCAGCGTGCGGTACTGATCAGTCTCGCGCGAGAGCGTGCCCTTTCCATCGAGCCACGCGCGCACGGCCTTCGGTCCACCGTTGTACGAAGCGGCGGCGAGCTCGACCTGACGCGGGTCGCCTTTGTACGTGCCAAGCTGCGTCGCGAGGTACGTCGCTCCGAGGTCGAGGTTGAAGCGCGGCTCGTCGAGAAGCTCGGGCGCGTACGGCACCTTGAGCTCACCGGCGACGCGCTCGGCCGTCTTCGGCATCAGCTGCATCAATCCGCGCGCGCCGCTCGGGCTCAGCGCGCGTGGATCTCCCTGTGACTCGACGAGCACGAAGAGGGCGAGGAGATCGGCGTCGATTCCGTGTTCGGCGGCGGCGCGTTCGATGTCACCGCGAACGGGCTCGAGCACTGGCGGCAACCACGTGATGCCGAGGGTGCGCCCTTCGGCACGCGCCGGAGCGCTGATCAGCGACACCGCCGTCAGCGTGAACACGGCGGCAATCAACGCGAGGCCCCACGCGGGTTGCGCGGTGCGAGTGGGAGCAACGAGACGTTCGACGCGCTTCATGAGACTGCCTCCGTGTGATGCCAGCGCGAGGCCGGCGGTGACGTGACGGTGTTCTTCGAGCGCGAGGAGCGCTTCGGCGTAGGCGACGTTCGCTCCGGTGCCGCGCGTGACGAGGTCGTCGCAGCAGAGCTCGCGTTCATCTCGCGCGCGGGCCGACACCCACCACACCGCGGGATGGAAGAAGAGGAGCGCTTCCGCCGCGCGCTGGAGCAGGTTGGCGAGGTAGTCCCAGCGGCGAACGTGCGCGAGCTCGTGCGCGATGAGCAGCTCGAGTGATTCGGCCGGCAACGCGGTGAAGAGGGAGAGCGGGATGAGGACGACCGGCTTGAGGAAGCCGACCGTCATCGGCACGGTGTCGCGCGTCGTCGCGAGGAAGCGGACGCGCGTGAGCTTCCAGCCTGCTGCGAGTTGCGTGAGGCGCGCGCGGAACTCCACGGGAACGGGCGTTGCTGCGCGGATCCAATTGCGGATCGTGAGCAGGCCGCCCGCGACGCGGAGCGAGACGAGCGCGGCTCCGATGCTCCAGGCGATGACGATCCGGAACGCCCACGCGGGCTCTTCGGTCGGGCCTCCACCGATGGCGGCCTCGGTCGTTTCGCGCGACATGCGCTCGACGAAGGTGACGATCGGCGCGAGGACTTGTGCGCTCAGCGTGAGCATCGCCACGGCGTAGCGATGTGACGGCGTGCGGAGCAGCGGACGCAGCGCGGCGAAGACCAGAGCGAGCGCCGCGAGCTGCCACAGCGAGTGCAGGAGTGCGGAGGCGAGCGCGATCATGCGTGACAATCCTCGACGCAGTGCTGCGTCGCGTGGTGCTGCGTCGCGGATGCGGAGAGCGGATGCGGCTCCCTCACCCCGAGGGCCCCGAGAGGTCGTCCCAGCTCGAGGGGGCCGACCATTCCCCTCTCCCTCGGGGAGAGGGTTGGGTGAGGGAGCGCGACCTTCATGCTCCACCCTTCTTCTTTTCCAGAAGCGCGCGCACGGCAGCGAGCTCTTCCTTGCTCGACACGCGCGACTCGAGGGCTCGCATCACCAACTGCGCCGCCGACCCCGAGAACGCCTTGTCGATCAACTCACCAACCATCCGTTCCTGCGTCGCCTCGGCACCGACGGCCGCGCGGTACACGTGGCTGCGCTCGGACTCGTCGCGCTTCACCAGGCCCTTCTCGGCCATGATCTGCATCGTCTTGAGCACCGTCGTGTAGCCAGCGCTCGCAGGCAGCGCCTCGAACACCGCACGCACCGTCGAGGGGCCCTTCCCCCACAACACGTTGAGGATCGACAGCTCGGCATCGGTCGGCAGCGGCTTCTTCACATTGGGCATCATACGAATGACTTCGTAGATGTCAACGAAGACCTTCGTACATTCAACATCTTCAGCTGGGGACCCGCTTGTCGTATGAGCGCCCCGTGCGTCTCGTCGCTTTCGGTGTTGCGTGTCTGATCAGCGGTTGCATCTTCTACATTCCCCCGGCGGATGCGGGGCTCGCTCCGATCGACGCGGGGATCGTGGTCATCGTGGATGCGGGCATCGATGCGGGTGTCGATGCAGGGCTCTCGTGTGACGCCGCTTCGTGTCCTTCCGGCTGCTGCAACGGAAACGTCTGCGCCGCGAACTCGCTCAACTCGTGCGGACTGAACGGCAGCGTCTGTCTGGTGTGTGACGGCTCACGCGCGGACACCTGCTCCAGCGGCGCCTGCAGGTGCGGAGCGAATCCCGCGTGCGTCGCAGGCCAGCAATGCGTGAGCGGCGCATGCACCTCGACGTGCGGCGGCGGTCCGCTGTGTGGAACGGGCCAACGCTGCGTTGGCGGCTCGTGCGTGTGCGACGCGACGTCGTGCGCGAGCGGGTGCTGCGAAGGCGCGACGTGCCGCACCTCATCGATGGTGACGTGTGGAACCGGCGGCGCTTCGTGTGTCGCCTGCAACGCGATGAAGGCCGACCGCTGTGAAGCCGGCGCGTGCCGGTGTGGTCAGGCGAGCAGCTGTTCCGCGACGCAGACGTGCACGACTTCGACGGCGAACGTGAACACCACTGCCATCTCGTTCGATGATCAGCAGGACCGCCTCGTGGTGCCGAACACCGCGTGGCCGACGAGCACGACCAACTGGACCTTCGCGAGCTGGGTGCGCATCGCGGTGGACCGCAACGAGTACTCGGCGTTCTTCACCATCGAGCAGCCAGCGGGCCATTCGACCGAATACAACGAGCTCGTCACCACGGGCGACGGCACCACGCTCGTGTTGTGGGACCACTCGACCGGAGCCGCCATCACGCTCGGTCAGCTCACCGTCGGCACCTGGTATTTCGCGGCCGTCAGCGTCGGACCGGGTGGAGCGGCGAGTGCGTGGCTCGCGCCACAGGGCGGCACGTTGACGAAGCGCACGGGCACCGTCGCGGTCGTGGACCACGTCGAGATGTCGTACGTCGGCGCGTCGAACTTCGCGTTCACCGAGTTCATCAACGGCTCCATGGCGATGGCGCGCTTGTGGAACGGTGTGCTCAGCGACGCGGAGATTCAGGCGGAGTTCGCATCACCGACGCCGATGCGCACCAGCGGACTCATCGCGGACTGGCGACTCGCTGCGACGTCATCGGTCGGCGCGGATTCGAGCGGCCTCGCTCACGACCTCATCCTCAACGCCGGAGCGACGCACGGCAGCACGCCGGGCCCCGTTTTCACGGGCACTGCAACGCGTGTGTGCACTCCCTGACGGTCGCTGATCAGCATTCGTTGATCAGCCCCACGCGCCGTGTTCGGTTCCGCGCGTCTCTTTCGAGGAGGTCACATGGCTGCGAAGAAGAAGAAGAAGGTCGCCGCGAAGAAGGTCGTGAAGAAGGCCGCTCCCAGGAAGAAGGTGAGCGCGAAGAAGGTGCAGGCGGTTCCTTCGCAGTACGGAACGGCGACTCCGCATCTCATCGTGAGTCCCGCGAACGAGGCGATGAAGTTCTACGAGGCCGCGTTCGGCGCGAAGACGTTGATGACGATGCCCGGGCCCGGTGGCCTCGTGATGCACGCCGAGTTGAAGATCGGTGATTCGATCATCATGTTGTCTGATCAGCAGCCGCCGATGCCGGGGCGCCCTGAAGGCAGTCCGCGGAAGTCGCCGAAGAATCTCGGAGGCACGAGCGGCGGTGTGATGCTTTACGTGCCCAACATCGACGACACGATGGCGAAGGCCGTCGCTGCAGGCGGCGCGGTGTCGATGCCCGCGATGGACATGTTCTGGGGCGATCGCTACGGCCAAATCGAAGATCCGTTCGGGCATGTGTGGGCCATCGCGACGCACATGAAGGACATGTCGCCCGCGGAAATGGCCGCCGCGATGACGCCGCCGCCTCCGCCGCCAGACGCACTCACCGAGTCCTGACTCCGGGAAGGTCGCACACCCGGAGAGGTTCGCAGCGGCCTCGGACTCCCGCGGGAATAAAGTCGTCGCCGACCGTTCACCCCACAGGAGACCGATGGACTTCGTGAATCAGAACATGACGCTGGTGATTGGCGGCATCGCCGCGGTGGTGGTGGTGCTCGGAGTGATCATCGGCATCGTCTCGATGAAAGGTGGAGCAAGCACCGCACAACGCTGGACCCAGGGAGCGATCGGCATCTGGTCGGGCGCGGAAGACTCGGGCACCTGGCCGGCGGATCGCGCGAAGCAGTCGCTCCAGAGTTGGTACGGCATCACGGACCGTCCGTCGCTCATGAAGATGGTCGAGAGCCTCAAGGGCAGCGCCGGTCGCGAGTCGGCCTCGTGGGACATGGTGCGCGCGATCGATCTCATTCGCATGGGCTTCGCCGCCGGCTACCTCGACGAAGACGACTGCTGGGAAAAGGTGAAGCAGGTGCGCGAGCTGCTCCAGAAGCAGTTCACGAGCTGGGAAGACCTCGCCACGGCCTTCGAGCGTGACATGCAGGCGTGGCAGGACTCGCGCGGCAACACTGACCAGAACGAGCGCACGCGCGTGCAGCGCAACCTGCCGGTGCTCAAGTCGAGCATCTGGACGAAGGTGAAGTTCAGCGCGTCATGGGACTGAGCGCACAGAGTATCATCGCGCGATGATCTCCTTTCGCGTTCGAGCCGCAGGTCTGGCTGCAGTCCTCACATTCGGCTGCTCCGCTCCCTCGGGCATCGATGGTGGAAGCGGCGGTGGCGGAGCTGCAACCGGCGGCGGAGCTGCGACTGGCGGCGGAGGCGCAACCGGCGGCGGAGCTGCAACCGGCGGCGGAGCTGCAACCGGCGGCGGAGCTGCGACCGGCGGAGGAGCTGCGACCGGCGGAGGAGCTGCGACCGGCGGAGGAGCTGCGACTGGCGGAGGAGCTGCGACCGGTGGCGGAATGGGCGGCGGCAGCGGGACCTCAGACGGAGGCGTGCTGACCCCGGTGTTCGTCTCGGCTTTCCGTGCAGCGACGGGCACCACGGCGATGGCGCTGTCCGACAACGGGAAGTGGCACGTGCACGGCTCGTCGGGCGTGGTGCTCGCGAACCCGCAGAATCTCGGGTTCCCCGCCAACATGCCCAACGTGCTCAAGGTGTCGTGGAGCGTGCCGACGGCCATGTGGCGCGTCGGCCCGCCGTTCGGCGCGGGCTTCCCGGCGTTGGCCATCGGCTCAACGCGCCACTACCGGTACTACTTCCGCCAGGTGCAGCCGAACGCCACCATGGACACCCAGACGCACCCGATGCAGGACGGGAGCGCCGGCTCGCAGACCAACTGGACCATGCAGTGCTTCAACAACGTCGGAGCGGACGTGTGGAAGCTCGGTCACGGCTTCTTGAGCAACCCCTTTCCAGTTGACCAATTCCATCTCGTCACCCTGCTCAACAAGCACCGCACCTACCGCCTGGAGCATTCGATCGAGCGCGTCACCGCGACCACCTACCGCTTCGACTCGCGTGTCTTTGACGAGTCGGTGAGCACGACGACACCGGTCTACGACGGCGATGACTTCTACGCTGCGGGTGACATGGCGCGTGGATCGATGACGAGCTACTTCGCGACGCAGACCCTCACCTTCAACAACGTGCAGAACCTCGATGGCCTCAACGCCGGGGTCAACGACCTCGAGCCGACCGAGCCAGGCGATTACGCGTACGAGAGCGGCTTCGCGGTGGTCGATGATCAGGGGTGGATCGGCCCCTACGGCTCAGTCGCCGGCGAGCAGTGAGTCGATCACGAGCTGATCACTTCAGACAGTCGGGCTGGCCGCGATACCGCTTCTTGAACGGCACGTAGACCATGCACGACTCCTGCTCGTCCGTTTTCTCGCAGACCTTCTCGCAGGTGCCGTACGTGCTCGTGTGCTTGCGCTTCAATGCCTGGCCTGTGCGCGTATCGACGACACGGTTGTAGGCCTCGCCGCCGTCGTCGTCTCCGTCTTCACCGACCGAGTGGAGCGACGTGATGACTCCGTTGGTCGTGCCTTTTTCCCACATGCCGCGCTTCGCCTTGATGGCCTCCTGCTGTGCCGCGAGCACTTCGGGGGCGGGCTTCTCTCCATCGACCGCGTACGCGAGGCCGTGACCAGAGCGCGCCATCTCGACCGCCAACTTCGGACACTTGATCAGCAACCGCTTGTAGCCATCGCGCTTGAAGTCGGTGCTGCATTCCCACTCTTGCGACGCCGCCACGGTGCTCGATTTCTTCGCCAGCTCGTACAGCTCGCGCGCCGTCCACTCGCCCCACGAATGCACCGGGCCGTACGCCTCGAGCGTGTTGTAGCCAACGAGCCGCGTACCGCTTCCCTTGTGCTCGCCTTCCTTGATGTTGAACGAGTCGCCGTCGGTCCAGCGCACTTCAACGCGCGTCCCGTTCAGAATCACCGCGCCGTACGCATCGTGCTTCTCCTTCGGGACCTTCTTCGGCGAGCCACTCAGAACGAGCAGACTGATCAGGACCAAAGACATGGGTACCGTCTTACCGCAGCCTAGTTCCGGGCATTTGGGGCCTCATCCCCCAGTCAGATTGCGCTCCGGCCGGTTTGCGGATACTTGACCCAGGCCGCGCCGAACGAAGGCGTGGTCAGGCCGCAATTTTCGCGACCTGTTTTTTTGGAAAGCAGAACAGCAAATGGCACTTGGTACTGTGAAGTGGTTCAACGACGCGAAGGGTTTCGGTTTCATCAGCCAGGACGGCGGCGGAGATGACGTTTTCTGCCACCACACCGCGATTCAGGCGGACGGCTTCCGCACCCTCGCTGAGGGACAGAAGGTGGAGTTCGACGTGAACCGCGGCCCGAAGGGGCTCCAGGCGGCGAACGTTCGCGTGGTCGGCTGAAAAGCCACCCAGACTCTCTTTGAGTCCTTTGAAGGCCCGGTCTCCGAAAGGAGGCTGGGCCTTCGTCGTTTCGGAAACTAGCGTTCACGCGTGCGCATTCAGGCCCCTCACTGTGCGTCGTGCGGCGCGCCCATCGATGTCCCCGTCGGAGCCGCGCGCGTCACCTGCGGCTACTGCAACACCGTGCTCGTCATCGAAGAGGAGCGCGTCTCGACACGACGTCAGCGCTCGGACCCTCCGCGCGCGGGCACCGAAGAAGACGACGAAGCGCCCTACCCTGAACCCGACGCGACGCTGTGGGCGAAGGTCTTCCCGCGCTTCGAGCTGTCGATCATCGAGCAGAAGATTCCGCAGGCCGTCCCCGAGACGTTCGCGGGCATCGAGCTGGGTGACGAGCGCTTCGCGTTCATCTCGATGCGCGTGGTGGACAAAGACGGCAAGCCGCTCGCGTTCGACCTCACGGCGGCCTTCGATTCGCTGCGGACCTCGCTCGAAGACGATGGCGACCCCGGGCTCGCCGCCAACCTCGCCCTCGAGACGCTCTGCAGCAAGCCGTTCGACCACCGCCTCGAGTGCGCGGTGGTGTTGTTCGAGCCGCGCCACATGCGCGTCGTCACCTACGCCGCAGGCGTCTCATCGGGCCTGATGTGGGCGAGCGGTGAAGAGGGCCGCACCGTTTCCATCGACGGACACCGCGGCGCGCTCGAACGGAAGATGTTGCGGGAGTCGGCGGATCATTTTTCGAATGGGCGCCCGATTCATCTCGCATCGAAGGACCTGGTGCTCATTCCCTCCGCCGGTTTCATGGGCCGCGGCGCGCGCGGATATTCGGAAGGCCCGCGTGTGTTGAACGACGTGGCCAACGCACAGCTCGGTGAAGAGCCGCTCCGCGTGGTGACGCTCGCGAAGAATGGATTCTGGGCGGAGTTCCAGCGGCATCGGCGTTCGGTGGTCGCTCCGGTCGGTGACGTGCGCATCGCGGCGGTGCGCGCCATCTCTCCGCCGCTGGTGAGTGCGTTGCCTGGTGAGTTCACCGCGCGTTCGTTTCGGTCACGTCGCTTCGAGGTGTCGGTGCTCGCGCGCGCGGCGGATGCGGTCGAATTGGTACCGCTGCATGGAGATCGCCAGATGGTGGTGTGGCTTGCTCCAGTCAGCGGAGGGCTCGCGGAAGGGGCGATGGCGAAGGCCGTCGCGGCGGTGAAGGAAGTGCTCGATTCCGAGACCGGCGACAACGAGAACCCGCGTCGCGCGGGGCGTGATGCCTTGGCCGCGCTCGGCTTGCCGGACGGAGCGGTGCGGCTCTCCGTGATTCAGCTCCTCGATGTGCACGAGCGCGTGAAGTACTTCCGGCACCTGTGGAAGCAGCCCATCGGGCTCGGCCCGCGCGGAACACGCGGCGATGGAATGCAGCAGTTCGATGAGGGCGGCGAGGCCACGGTGCACGAAGGGTCGCGACTCTTCTTCCCTGGCGAGCTGAACTACGAGAACCAGCACCAGGCCGCCGAGTCGTTCGCGACGGTGTGGCGCGGAGGAAAAGCGTCGCGTCTGTACGAAGCGCTCACCGCGCACTGGAAGACACGCAAGACCGAGAAGGCGTTGGTGCAGCTCGCGCACGCGGCGCTCAGCGATGAGCCGAAGGGCAGCGTCGGCGGTTTCGCGCTCGTGACCGGAGTGCCCGCGCCATGAAGTCGAGAGTGACGAATCACTCCCTCTCCCTCGGGGAGAGGGGTTGGGGTGAGAGAGCACTTCTTCTCGCAGCGCTCGTGTCGTTCTCAGCGAGCGCGCAAGACCTGATGCCCGTCGGTCTCACCAACGGCGTGATCAAGAAGAAGGGCGCGACGGGATGGAACGCGCTCTGGAAGGACAAGCTCGTCGCCGCGAAGGTCACGTTCGTTCCCGCGCATCATCCGATCGACGACGACGGCAAGCCGGACACCGTGAAGACGGGAGTCGAAGTGACGGTGCCTGGAATGACCGAAGAGGTCCGGCCGATCATTCTGATCAAAGGCGTCGCTCCACGCGCGGAGCTGAAGCCGTTGCTCACGAGTGAGGCCGGCCCGCTGTACGAGTTCGGCAAGCCGCTCACGCTCGGAGACGCGACGCTCGAGGCGATCAAAGTCGGAGAGCGCGGCGGGCGCATCGAGCTGCGTGTCGGTGAAGTGAAGCAGACGCTCTTCGAGTGCACCGACTGTGATCAGGACGGCTGGTCCGTTCGCTGGGCCGGAGATCTCGACGGAGATGGCCGCGTGGATTTTCTGATCACCGCCGACACGCACTACGCGATCGAAACCTCGCGACTGTTCCTCTCGTCGAAGGCGAAGAAGGGCCAGCTCGTGCGCGAAGCTGCGAAGTACACGAGCCCGGGGTGTTGAAGGCGTGCTCCCTCCTCTCCGAGGGAGAGGGATCGTTCTTCGAATCACGACGCGGCGCGGACTCGATTGAACGTCTCCTCGACGAGCTTCACGATCTGCGCGGCGATCTCCTCAGCGGTGAGCGGCTTCGCCTGACTGCCGTCGGGGTTGGTCACCTTCACCGTGCCCGGCAGCCGCACTTCCTGATCTTCCGCCATGCGCGTCACCGCCTCGACGTCGAGGTTGGGAATCTCGATGTCGGTGCCTTCGATCTCCGCTCCGCTCTCGAGCTCGGAATGCATGCGGCGGTCGTACCCAGTGATGGAAGTCCAGAACGAGTCCCACCCGTAGGCGTCCACCTGCTCCGCCATCTTCACGAGGTCGTCGGGCGTCATCTCGACGCTGACGGTCTGGCCGGGCTGCAGGTCGTACGGCACGCCGTACGCCGCGGTGAGCATCGCCTCGAGCTGCTTCTCGTTCTCCGCAGTGACCTTCAATTCCTGGCGCACCTTGCGCTTGCTGACGTCTTCGGTGCCGTCGGGGTTGAAGGTGCGCTCGATGACGATGGTCGCGTTGTCGTGATCGTTGCGGATGCGATCTTCGATGACCTTGCTCCCGTCGGCCGTCGTGGTCGTGGTGCGCGTCGATTCCCAGTCGTCTCCGAAGAGCTTCAGCTTCGTCTTACCGATGGAGATTTCTCCTTCGTATTCGCCCGTCACGCCGTCGACCTGCACGTCCTTCCACTTCGTGATGCCCGGGCCCGGACCAGGCAGCAGCCCCGTGCGCTCGAATTCCTCGAACGCCGCGCGACCCTCGGGCGTGGCCAGATCGAACTCCACCGTGCGCGCGTGACTCGAGGTGCTCTCGATGGCGCCACTCGCGCTCGCTCCGACCTCGACGCCGTCGATGCTGCCGCTCGCGCCGATTTCACCGTTCACGCCGATCGCCGTGTGCGGAGCGACCGTCACTTCCACCTTCTGCGGCCCGGTCTTCTTGATGGTCACGTCGACGCCCGCTTCGCCGCTGATGCCGAGCTGTGCCTTCAACTTCGCGCGCACGTCGCCGATTTTTCCTTCGCGACCGACGGAGCCGGTGAGCGCGCCGCTGATGTCTCCTTCGAGCTTCACCTCGGTGCCTTCGGGCCACGTCGCCGGGTCGAGCGGATCGATGGTCGCCGGGTCCACATTGCACCCCGGCGGAATGCGAATGGTGATGGAGCCACTCGCCTGCGCCGACGCAGAGCCGCCGACCGCGCCGCCACTGCCTGACGCCGACGCTTCTCCGTGCACTTCGACCTTCAACACCTTCGTGCCGTCCGCCTCCGTCGTCGATGATGCCGACGCGCCGCCCTTCAACTTCACGACGCCGAGGGCCACGCCACCTTCGACCTTCGCCGTGCCGTCGGGAATCGCGCCGACCACGTCGGAGACCGCGGCGAACGTCACGCGCTTCGGGCCGCGCTTCGGCATCTCGAAGCTGTCGAGCGAATGATTGGGAACGAGGCGCTCCGCGGGTGCGGGCGTCTTGCCTTCGAGCTTGGTGGGCGTGGGCTGCGCGACGAACGAGGATCGGGAAGAGATTCGTGACATGCGAAGAGGAGCCACCCAGCCCTGTGAAACGTGCGGGCGTCGAAAGACCCTGTGATGATGCGGGGATGGCGCGCGGCTCCCTGGTGACCGAGAAAGAAATGCCCGCCGTCGGTCACCCGACCGAGGACGAATTGCTCGCGCTGTCCGACGGCGTGGCGAAGCCGGCGGAACGCGAGCGGCTCGTCGCGCACCTCGATGGCTGTACCTCATGTCGCGCGTTGCTCGCCGAGTTCACGTCCTCGAGCAGCGCGAGTCGTTCGAGCGACCCGCTCATCGGCAGCATGGTCGGCGGCTACCTCGTCGAGTCCTACGTCTCGAAGGGAGCGATGGGCGCGGTGTACGTGGCGCGCGCTCCGAATGCGCAGCGGCCGGTGGCGCTGAAGCTCGCGTTGCCCTCACGCGACGCGCGCGTGCGCATGCGGGCCGAAGCGCGAGCCCTCGCAGCGCTCTCTCATCCGAACGTGGTCGGCGTGTTTGGTTTTGGCGAGCTGTCCGATGGGCGACCGTGGATCGCGATGGAGTACCTCGAAGGTGAGACATTGAACGTGCGCTTGAGCCGCAAGACGCCGGGCTTGCGGCTCGCGCTGGAATGGATGGACTCGCTCCTCGGCGGCCTCTCGGCGTGTCACGAGAAGCAGGTCATTCACCGCGACCTGAAACCGTCGAACGTGTTGCTGGTGGACGGCGAAGTGAAGCTCATCGACTTCGGCCTCGCGCGGCAGGACGAGGCGACCGCCATCACCAATCCCGAGTCGGTGATGGGGAGCGTGGGCTTTCTCGCGCCCGAGCTCCTCGAGGGAACACAGGCGTCCGCTGCGTCAGATCTCTACGCCGTCGGCTGCATCGCATGGCAGGTGCTGACTGGCACGCCGGTGTTCAAGACTGCGGGGCAGTCTCCGCTGCGGGTGATGCGCGCGCACCTCGAGAAGCCCGCGCCGAAGTTGCGCGAGGTGCTCGATGACGCCTCTCCCGAGCTCGAAGCGTGGCTCGCCGGATTGCTCGAGCGTGACCCGAAGAAACGTTCGTCGATGAAGAAGGCGCGCCGGGAGCTCGAGATCGCGCGGCACGCGTTGGAAGCCACGGTCATCGATCGCGCTCCGGTTGGCCGGCCGACGCGAAAAGATCGGCCGAAGCTGAAGCGCTGATCACTTCTCTTCGCCCAGCACGCGCTGCAGGTGCATCACGAAGCTGCCTTCGAACAGCCGCGACAGGCTGTCGAACTCGCTCTTCGAAATCTCGTCGGCTTCCAGCTCGAGGTGAAACCGCGCGACGAGCTGTTGGTGACACCGCTCGAGCGTGCGCATCGCGGTCGTGCGATGGAGCCCGAAGATGCGCGCCACCTCTTCGAAGCTGAGGCCGTTCACGAAGCGCAGCCGCAACATGGTGCGCTCGTCGGCGGTGAAGGCTTTCAACGCGCGCTCGAGGGCGGAGATGAGCACCGCGGAGCGCTTGCGATCGATCGCGCGCAGCTCGGGTGACGCGGTGCTCGAGACCAGCGCGAGCACTTCATCGCCCGCATCGTCGTCGGCTTCCTGGTCGCGCTTCGCGCGCGTCGCGTGGCTCAACGTCGTCAACGCCACCGCGCGCAGCCACACCGAGAGCGCGCCTCGACCGCTGTACGTCTCGAGCCGCGGCGGAGGCCCTACCAGCACCCGCGCGCGCACGAGCTGCACGAGGTCGTCCAGGTCCAACCGCGCGCGCTTCACGCGCTGACACACCGCGATGATGCGACGGTCGAGTTCCTGGAGCGCAGCGCTCTGATGCAGCAGCGCGGCGTGCGCGAGCAACAAGTCGGGACCGTTCAGCTCCTCGAGTCCTGTGAGGCTCGTCACGCCGCGCTTCGAGAAGACGGAGACCGCGTCGGCCAGTCGCAACTTCACGACGGGCAACCCGAGGAGCAGCTCGGCGACGCGGTCTTCGAAACGCACTGCTCAGCTCCTTGGTGAGACTCAGAACGCCGAGTTGTTCTTCTTGTGGTCGAGGAACTTGTCGACGAACGAACCGTCGATTTCGTGCCGGGGCGCAACAATGCGTTTCAGCATGTCTTTGTCGAGCGCCATGTGCGTGAGCGGACCCACGATGCCGTCCGCCTTCAAGCCGCGGTCCTCCTGGTACTGGCGCACGGCGGCTTCGGTCTCCGGGCCGAACTTGCCGTCGACCTCGACCTCGTAGCCGAGCGCCTTGAGCTGCTTCTGCAGCTTCTCGACCTCGGGTCCGCTCGCGCCGCGGCTGAGCTGCTTGGCGCCTTCCGAGCCGGGTGTGCTGATCGAGATGGGGCGTCCGGGGAGCTTCTGGGGCGGCTTCGGCAACTCCGGGCGCGGCTTCGTCGGACGGGGCAGCCTGGGGAACGGGGTCTTGTTGATGAGCGAGTTGATGGTCATGGCGGGCTCCAGAGTGCTTCGAGTTGGGGTGAGTGAATCGCTTCGAAAAGAGGAGCCACTCAGCGCCGAAAAGCGTGCGGGCGAATTTCACCGGGCATTTCCGAGCGACCAGCGAGCGCAGGGAACCAGTACACTCGTGATTTCCGTGGGGACGACCGAGCCGACGATGACTCAGTGCGTCTGTGGTGCGCTCGCTGCGCAAGGCGCGGCGAAGTGCGACGTCTGCGGGCGTGACTTGACGCGCAGCGCGCCGCATCGCTCCGTGGTGCTCGCGGGAAAGTGGCGCATCGAACGTACGCTCGGCCACGGCGGCATGGGCGTGGTCTACCTCGCGACCGACGTGGCGCTCGGGCGACGCGTGGCGCTCAAGCGGCTGCACCCGCACTTCGCGAAAGACGAGCAGGCGGTGAAGCGGCTTCTTCGTGAAGCGCGCGTGTTGGCGCGACTCGACCACCCCAACCTCGTTCCGATTCACGCGGTCGAGGTCGAAGACGGCGTGCCGATGCTGGCGATGAAGTTCGTCGAGGGTCAGACGCTGGGAGCGCTCCTCGCCGAGCGCGGCAAGTTGAGCGTGAAGGAACTGGTGCCGCTCACGAAGCAGCTCTGCGATGGCTGCAGCTTTCTGCACCGCCAGGGCTTCGTGCACCGCGACCTGAAGCCATCGAACGTGTTGGTGCAGCCCGATGGCCGCGTGGTGTTGCTCGACTTCGGGCTCGCGCGGCCGGTGAAAGGCGGAGCGCAGCTGACGGACCCGGGCGCCATCGTCGGCTCTGCTCCGTACATGTCTCCGGAGCAGGTCGAGTCGCAGCCGGTGGACCAGCGCAGCGACTTGTTCTCGCTGTGCACGTTGTTGTGGGAAGCGCTCGCCGGTCAGCGCGCGTACCCGGGCTCGGCGCCGCTCTCGATGGTGGCGCGCTTGAAGGGGCCTCCAAAGCTGGTGTCCGAGGTCGAGCCCACCGTGCCGGTCGCGCTCGCGCAGGTCATCAACCGCGGGCTCGCGCGAAATCCGGCCGAGCGCTTCGACGACTTCGAGGCGTTCGCGAAGGAGTTCGCGGCCGCAGCGCGCGTGGAGAGCGAGAACACGCAGGACGACACGACCAGCACCGGGCCGCTCGCGAGATGAGCGCGCTCAAAGAACACGGTGAGGGGCCGCGTCGAGCTGAGAGCGCTCATCTCGCGAGCAGTCGAGCAGTCGTGGCGTCCGCGTTCTCTGCGCGCGCTCATCTCGCGTTCAGTCGAGTGGTCGTGGCGTCCCCGACCCTCTCCCCGCTTTGCAGGGAGAGGGAGTACGTCAGATGAGCGGGTGCGCGTCCGACGCTGCGCTGACCGCGTTGCTCGAGGGCAAGCTCCCCGCGAGCGAGGCGATTGCGCTGCGCGAGCACACGCTCGAGTGCCCGACCTGTGGGCCGCGACTCGATGCGCTCGAGAGCGCGGGCCCTTCACAGCGCGAACGGCTCGGACGCTACGTGCTGCTCGGCGTGCTGGGCGAGGGCGGCATGGGCCGTGTGTTGCGCGCGTACGACCCACAGCTCGATCGCCGATGCGCGTTGAAGCTGGTGAAGGCCGAGCGCGCGAGCCCCGAGGCAGCAGCGCGTCTGGTGCGTGAAGCGCAGGCGATGGCCAAGCTGCAGCACCCCAACATCGTCACGGTGTTCGACGCGGGAGAGAACGACGGCGAGGTGTTCGTCGCGATGGAGCTCGTCGAGGGCCCGTCGTTCGCCGATTGGCTGAAGAGCGCGCGGCCGTGGCGAGAAGTGGTGGAGCGATTCTGTGAGGCAGGTCTCGGGCTGCAGGCCGCGCACGACGCTGGGCTCGTGCATCGCGACTTCAAGCCCGCCAACGTGTTGCTGCGCGATGGCGTCGCGAAGGTGACCGACTTTGGTCTCGCGCGCGGCGCGGCGCGGGATGTGCTCCCTCACCCTGAACCCTCTCCCCGAGGGAGAGGGGACGTCACTTTGCCCGGCCTGGTGATGGGCACGCCGGCGTACATGGCGCCGGAGCAGCGCCGCGGTGAAGCCGACGCGCGAACGGACCAATACGCGTTCGGCGTCTCGCTCTTCGAAGCGCTGCACGGCCGCAAGCCCAACGACTCCGCGACTGCGACGGACCGTCAGCCACCACGCTGGCTCGACGCCATCTGCCGTCGCCTGCTCGAAGAAGAACCCTCACGGCGATTCCCCTCGATGCGCGCGGTGGTCGATGCGCTCCGCGGCGGCGTGACGCGCCGACAGAATCGAATTCGCGGCGCCTTGGTGTTGAGCGTCGCCACGCTGCTCGTCGGCGCGCTGGTCTTCGAGCGCTCGAATCGAACCAGTCAGTGCGAAGGCGCCGCTTCACAGCTCGACGCTCGCTGGAACTCGACTGCGCGGGCGGCGCTTCAGGGCCACTTCGCCGCGGCACCCTGGGCTCGAGAGGAAGGCGTGCGCTTCGAGCACCGGCTCGACGCGTGGGCGCAGCGTTGGGCCGGCGCGCGAACGGGAGCGTGTATCGCCAGCCGCATTCGCGGAGAGCTGTCTGATCAGCTCTACGGCCTCGAGAGCCTGTGCCTCGAGCGCCGGCTCGGTCAGTTCGAGGCGATTCAACACGCGGCACTCAGCGTGACGTTCTCCGAGCCGAAGAAGACGCTCGAGCGGCTCGCGGCGTTGACCTCGGAGCTGCCCGACCTCGACGACTGCGCCGACGCTGACGCTTTGCTCCGGCAAACCGGCTTCGAGACCGAAGTCGAGCAGCGCGCTGCGCTCCCGCATCGGGCCCGGCTCGACGAGGCGCTCTCGCTGTCGGCCTCGGGCCTCGACGCGAAAGGGTTGGCGCTCGCGAACGAGGTCGCCACGCAGGTGACCGACAGCAAGAACCTAGCGCTGCGCGCCGAGACGATGTGGGTGCAGGGGCAGCTCGAGCTGCGCGCCGGCACGAATGCGCGCGCGAAGGTGTTGCTGCTCGACGCGTGGAAGCTCGCCATCGTCGCTCACGCCGACGACGTCGCGTTGCGCGCGTGGCTCGATCTCATTCCGCTGGTGGCCGTCGACGTCGTGTCGCTCGAGCTCGTGAAGTCCGTCGCCGACGCGAGCATGGATCGCGTGGGTCGCACTCCGGCGCGCGAAGCCGCGGTGCTCTACCGCAGCGGTCGCGCGCGGTTTCTGCTCGGTGACTACGAGGGCGCGGCGCGTGACTTCTCGCGCTCGTGGGAGCTGCGCAAGACGGCGCTCGGCCCCGACGAGCTCGACACGCTGAACACCGCGACCAACGTGGCGGCGTCGCTGGTGCGCATCGGCCGTTCCGAAGAGGCCATCGAGATTCAGCGGCAGGTCTACGAGGCGATGAAGTCGGTGCACGGCCCGGAGTCCGTGCTGACGCTCGAGGCGCGCAGTGACTACGCGTCGCAGCTCGTCGCCGCGCGGCGCGACGCCGAAGCACAGCCGCTGCTCGAGGAAGCGCTGCGGAGGCTCGACGCCGATCGCGCCGCCGACTCGCTGACGCTGTATTCCATCATCGACAACCTCGCGTTCTCGACGATGCGGCTGGGCGACCTTCCCCGCGCGCGCTCTCTGCGAGACCGACTGGTGACGCTGACGTCGGAGCACTTCGGCCCGGGCACGTACCTCGCCGACGCGTACATGTGGCGTGCGGAGCTCGATCTCCACGACGGTCGCATCGCCGATGCACTCGCCGACGCGCGCGCGGCGGCCGATGGGCTGCGCGCGGTCGCGAAGGACCACGACGAGCTCGGTTGGGCCCTCAGCTACCTCGCCGAAGCTGCCGCGCTCAGCGGCGACCTCCTCACCGCCCGAAAGGCGCTCGACGAAGCGGTGCCGTTGCTCGGCAAAGAGCTCGACGAGATGGGCGCGCAGGTTCGCCTGACGCAGGCGTGCGTGTTGCGGCCCTCACCGGCGGCAGCGGAGGCTGCGCGTGCTGCCGTGGAGTGGATGGAGAAGCAGCCTCACTACGACTTCGAGCTCGCGCTCGCGCGACGGAGGCTGGAAGCGGCGCAGCGCCCCTGGGTGAAGGGGCAACCGCTGCCGTGCTCGTGGTGATCAGCGCTCCCGCTTGTCGAAGCGGTCGGGCAACTTCGGGAGACGCGGACGGGGCTTCAAGTCGGGCGTGTCGAGGTCGGGCGCCTTGAGGTCGAAGCAGTCTTCCTTGCCGATGGGCCCGCCCTTCTTCTCTTCGCGGCCCTGCGGCTTGTCGAGGTCGAGGCGCTGCCGCGGAGTCTGGTCGGTGATTTTCCCGCCCGGGCCACCCTTGAACTCAGGCGACGGCTTCGGCTGGGAAGGACGGGGGTTGATCGAGATCGGGTTCGCCATGGAGGAAGTATCAGCCGGCGAGAGCGAGAGTTGCGTGTCTTGACGCGGCAAAAATGATCGAAACGACCTGTCTCGCAATTCAGGCCTGTGCGGCCGTCTCCGTGAGCTTCCACACCTTCTCGGCGAGCTCGGCGTCGACGCCTTCTTTGCTCGCGTCGACGACGTGGCAGTCCGCGAGGTAGGCGCCCGACTTCCCCTTCAATTCCGGAGCGGTCGCCGCGAACACGCTGGTCGCCGCGCCCTGCGGAATGCTCTTCATGAAGAGCCCGCCGATGACGCGGAAGATGGTTCCGCTCAAGCCCATGCTGCGCGTGAGGTTGGTCTTGATGACGCCCGGGTGCAGCGAGAACGCCTCGACGCCCTTCGGCAATCGCTTCGCGAGCGCCTTCACGAACAACACGTTCGCCAGCTTCGAGTCACCGTACGCGCCGAACGGCGAATAGTCGGTCGGGAGTTTCTGCAGCGCGCTCACCAGCCGCTGGCCGTTGCCGCGTTTGTGCAGGTCGCTCGACACCGTGACGATGCGCGCCTCTCCTGCCTTCTCGAGCGCGGGGAGCAGGCCGGTGGTGAGCACGAAGTGACCGATGTGATTGGTGCCGACTTGCAGCTCGAAGCCCTGCGGCGTCGTGCCCTGCGGCGTGGCCATGATGCCCGCGTTGTTCACCAGCAGATGAATCGCGCGGCCGCTGTCGAGCCACTTCTTCACGAACGCGCGCACGGAGTTCAGGTCGCCGAGGTCGAGCGCCTCGACGGTGAACGTACCCGCGGTGGCCGGGAGTGACGCCTTCAGCTGCGCAGCGAGCTCTTCGCCCGCTTTCACGCTGCGCACCGCGAACACCACGTTCGCTCCGGCGAGCGCCAACACGCGCGCGGTCTCGGTGCCGATGCCCGAGGTCGCGCCGGTGACGATGGCCGTTTTTCCGGCGAGGGACTGCCCTTGCAACGCCTGCTCCGCGGTCGACTTCGAGCCCAGTGTGGTCATGCGGGTGATGGTGCGCTCGCCGCGCTGCCCTCACCATGAAGAAGTGTGTAGACCGCGCTGACATGAGTTTCTGGCTGATGAAGAGCGAGCCCGACGTCTTCTCCATCGACGACTTGAAGAAGGCGCGCGTCACCGGTTGGGAAGGCGTGCGCAACTTCCAGGCGCGCAACTACATGCGCGACTCGATGAAGGAAGGAGAGCTGGTGCTCTTCTACCATTCGAACGGAGACCCCTCGGGCGTGGCGGGCGTCGCGAAGGTGCACGGCGCCCCGATTCCCGACCCGACGCAGTTTCAGAAGAAGCACGAGTACTACGACGCCACGAGCCCGAAGGACGACCCGCGCTGGATGATGCGGCAGGTCGAATTCGTCGAGCGCTTCGACGCGGTGATTCCGCTCGAGGTGCTGAAGGCCGACCCGAAGCTCAGCGGCATGCCGCTCCTGCAGAAGGGTCAGCGCTTGAGCGTACAGACCGTGACGCCGGCGCACTTCGCGCGCGTGCTCGAGCTCGCGAAGTCGAAGACGCAGGTGGTGAAGAAGGGAGTGAGCCCGTCATGAAGTTCGTCAGCGCCGCCGAAGCGTTGTCGCACGTGAAGTCGGGAGAGCGTGTCTTCGTGCAGGGGCAAGCGGCGACGCCGACGGTGTTGCTCGAGACCCTCGCGGCCCGCGCGCGCGCCGGAGAACTGAAGAACGTCGAGACGGTGCACCTGCACCTCGAAGGTGAAGCGCCGCACGCGCGTCCTGACGTCGCTCCGAATGGCATTCGGCCCAACGCGTTGTTCGTGGGAGCGAACTTGCGCGCCGCGGTCGCTGAAGGTCGCGCTGACTACACTCCGATCTTTTTGTCGGAGATTCCCGCACTCTTCCGCAACCGCGTGTTGCCGCTCGACGTCGCGCTGGTGCACGTCAGCCCGCCCGATGCGCACGGGTACGTGAGCCTCGGCACGTCGGTCGATGCAGCCGTCGCTGCGGCGCAGTGCGCGCGGGTGGTCATCGCGCAGGTGAACCCGCAGATGCCGCGCTCACTCGGAGATGGCGGCATCCACTGGTCGCGCTTCACCTCGCTGGTGGAAGTGGACCGCCCGCTGTTCGAGCACGCGGCGTCGCAGACGGGCAACGCCATCGAAGACGAGATTGGCCGCCGCGTGGCCGCGCTCATCGAAGACGGAGCGACACTGCAGATGGGCATCGGCGCGATTCCCGACGCGGTGCTGCGCGCGCTGTCGTCACATCGTCGGCTCGGCGTGCACACCGAGATGTTCAGCGATGGCCTGTTGCCGCTGCTGGAAAAGGGAATCGTCACCAACGAGCACAAGGCGCGACAGCAGGGCCGCACGGTCGCCAGCTTCGTGATGGGCACGCGCAGGCTGTACGACTTCATTCACGACAACCGCCTCATCGAGCTGCGCGAGTGCAGCTACGTGAACGACACGATGGTCATTCGGCGTCACCCGAAGATGACCGCCATCAACTCGTGCATCGAGGTGGACCTCACCGGGCAAGTGGTGAGCGATTCCATCGGAGAGCGCATCTATTCGGGCGTCGGCGGTCAGATGGACTTCATCCGCGGCGCCACGTTGAGCGAAGGCGGGAAGGCGATTCTCGCGCTGCCGTCGACGACCTCGAAGGGTGAGAGCCGCATCGCCGCTGCGCTGCATCAAGGCGGCGGTGTCGTCACCACGCGCGCGCACGTTCGCTACGTCATCACCGAGCACGGCGTCGCTGACTTGTACGCGAAGTCGCTGCGCGCGCGCGCGAAGGCGTTGGTGGCCATCGCCGCTCCGCAGCACCGTGAAGCGCTGGAGCGCGAGGCGCACCGCCGCTTCAAGCACGAGTAAGGTCCGCGCGTGCTCACCGCGCTCGCGTTGTTGGTCGTGTCCGCTGCACCTCCCGTCGGCAGCGAGTGGACGTGGACCATCGACGACCAACGCGCGCTCAAGCTCACCAGCCCCAAAGGCGAGCTCAGCGTCGACCCGCACCTCGAGAAGATGACGCTCGAGGTGACCGTGACCGAGGCCAGCGAAGAAGCGCTGCGCAAGTTCACCGTCTTCGTGAAGGCCGGCAACGTCAACCTGCGCAACCTGAAGTTCGAGGTCGAGAGCAACTACGGCGAGGCGGTGGTGAAGGACGTCACGCCCAACGAGGGGAAGCGCCGCGTCGGTCTCAACGAGTTGACGATTGCGCTCGCGACGGGTGCGCCCGCGCCCGAGTTGCCCGCGTTCAGGCGTGCGCTCGCGCAGTTGTTCAAGGCGGACCCCATCGTCGCCGCGGCAAAGGGCGCGAAGTGCACGCCCGAAACGGGAGCGGCCGTCGCGAAGGCGGTGGGTGAGACGATGATGAAGATCAAGACCGAGCGCGACAATCAGGAGACGGTCACCAACGCCGCCGGCACGTGCGTCGGCTCCGATGGAACGAAGTACGCGGTGAGCTTCACGCTCAACGCTCCGTTTCGCGACCAGACCACCGAGGTGTCGATGAAGGGCACGGTCACGGTGCCGCCCGAGGCGTGGCGCGCGTCGTGGGACGCCAGCGGCCCACTCCACATGAAGCTGCAGACAGGGAAGAAGCCGATTCAGATCGACGGGACGATTGGTCTGAAGACCTCGTTCACTTCGAAGAAGAAGAAGAAGTGAGTCTGCGCGCGAGGAAGTCCCACACCGAGGCGACACGCGGGACCCGGCGAAGGCTCTCGTGCGTCACCAGCCACAGGTCGTCTTCGGGCGCTGACTGCGCGTCACGGGCGAGCGCGCGCGACAACGGCACGCGCTGCAGGGCGTGCACGGCTTCGTAGGGCGCGGGAGCGAGCACCGCTCCGAGACCCGAGAGCGCGGCGTTCACCTGCACCACGAAGGAATTCGTGCGCAGCGCGAGCGGCGTCTTCACGCGTTTGTCGAGCCACCGCGCGACGTGAAGCTGATGCAGCGGTGGCGACCAACCAATCCACGGCACGTCGGTCCAGTCCCGAAGCGGCTCGAGCGTTCTCACCAGTGACGGTGCAGCGAGCGGAACCCACGGCGTGCGGTTGAGGCGTTGCATCACGAGCGGTCCACCGGCGGGGCGAATGGTGCGCAGCGCGACGTCGGCTTCGCGGCGCGTGAGGTCGGCCTGTCTGGTGCTCGCGTCGACTTCGAAGTTCAGCTTCGGGTGTCGTTCCCGGAGCTCGACGAGCGACGTCACGAGGAAGCTCTCCGCGACTCCCGGTGGCGCGGAGAGGCGCACCACACCTTCCACTTCACGCTCGAGGCTCTCGATGTCGCTCGCGAACTGGTGCGAGGCGCGTTCCATGTCTTCTGCCGAGGCGAGGAGCTTTCGTGCCGCCGCCGTCGGAACGAGCCCTTCGCGCGTGCGATCGAACAGCGACACGTCGAGCGCGGCTTCCAGCTTCGCGAGGCGGCGCGAGGCGGTCGAGGTGTCGAAGCCCAGCGACTTGCCGGCCAGCGAGAGGCGGCGCGTGCGCATCAGGGCGAGGAAGAGCTGCACGTCGTCCCAGGAGTCCATTCAGGCCATCTTGCACCAGTGCAAGGCACCGTTGTTCGACTGCGAATTGAACGGCACTCATGCAAGGCCCATCTTGCGTCCATGAACTCTGACGCTGAACGACCGTTCGTGGTGCTGGGTGCTGGACAGATTGGCGCGCTGGTGGCCCAGAAGCTGACCGCCCGCGGCGAGCCCGTGAAGGTCGTACGTCGATCCAGCGGTGGTGACCTCTCCGACTTCATGTTCGCCCAGAAGGCGGCCGCAGGTGCGCGTGCCATCATTCACTGCGCGGTGCCGCCGTATCACCAGTGGCTGACGCAGCTCGAACCGCTCAACGCCGGAGTGCTGCACGCCGCGAAGACCTCGAAGGCGCCGCTCATCGTGCTCGACAACTTGTACGGGTATGGAAAGCCGACGGCTCCGCTGACTGAGACGAGCCCGGTGAACCCCTGCAGTCGCAAGGGCGAGCTGCGCGCGCGCATCGCGGAACAGCAACTCGACGCGCATCGAAGAGGAGACGCCCGCGTCGCCATCGCGCGCGCTTCCGATTTCTACGGGCCCAACGTCACGCTCGCCGCGACGTTCGGAGAGCGCTTCCTCGGCCGCGTGGTGAAGGGCCAGTCAGGGGAGTGCTTCGGCGACCCGACGCTCCCGCACTCGTATTCCTATGCGGGAGACGTCGCCGACGGGCTCATCACGCTCGCGCTCGAGTCCGAACGCAGCGTGGGAGAAGTGTGGCACCTGCCGGTGGCACAGACCGAGAGCACGGAGAGCATCGTGAAGCGCTTCGGCCGCGCGCTCGGCTTCGCGAAGGAGCTGCAGACCAACACCATTCCCTCGCTGGTGCTGCGCGTGATGGCGCTCTTCGTGCCCGCGGTGAAGGAGCTGCTCGAGATGCGTTACCAGTGGCAGCTGCCGTTCGTGCTCGACGACTCGAAGTTCCGCTCGTCGTTCGGCGCAAAGGCGAAGGCGACTTCGCTCGACGACGGCGTCGCCGCGACAGTCGCGTGGCTCAAGGCTTCACGTCCAGCAGCTCCACTTCGAAGATGAGGTGTGAGTTGGCCGGAATGTTCGGCTTGGTCTTGCCGCCGTAGCCAAGCCGCGGAGGGATGACGAGGGTGCGCTTGCCTCCCACGCGCATGCCGATGAGGCCCTGGTCCCACCCGCGAATCACGCGACGCGCGCCGAGCTCGAAGGTGAGCGGCTCCCGCGTGTACGACGAATCGAAGACTGTCGTGTCGGTGAGCGTGCCGCGGTAGTGCACGGTGATGGTGGCGCCTTTGGTGGCCGTTTCTCCAGTGCCGACCTTCGTGTCCGTGATGTGCAGCTCGTCGTCGTACTGCTCGACCACGTCTTCATCGGGGCCGTTGGAGCCCGGAGTCGCGCAGCCGACAAACAGCAGCGCACAGAGAGCGAGGCGCGTCATGGGGCTCCTTCTCTCATATGTTGCGCCGCCGTGAGTGACACCGAGCAGCCGAAGCTGACGCCGGAGCAGCAGGAAGCCCAGGCGATCGAAGCCGAGAAGTTGTGGCTTCAGAACGTCTACCAGCCCAACGCCATCGAGCTGACGGTGCGCGCGGTCATCACCGGCATGCTGGTCGGCGGCCTGATGTGCTTCGCCAACCTCTACGTGGTGCTCAAGACGGGTTGGTCGGTCGGCGTCACCATCACCGCGTGCATCATCGCGTGGTCGTTCTGGAGCGTGGTCGCCGGAATCCTCGGGCCGAAGTGGAAGATGGGCATGCTCGAGAACAACGCCACCGGCACCGTGGCGAGCGGCGCGGGGTACATGACCGGCGGCGGAAACATGGCCGCTCTCCCGGCGCTCATCATCCTCACCGGTGAACGGCCCTCACCCCTCATCCTCATGGCGTGGTTCGCGTGCATCGCCGGCCTCGGCGTGTTCGCCGCGATTCCCATCAAGCGCCAGCTCATCAACCGCGAGCAGCTCATCTTCCCCACCGGCACCGCGACCGCCGAGACGCTGCGCGCGCTCAACGCCGACACCGGGGAAGGAAAGCAGCAGGCGCGACTCCTCTTCTTGTCGACCGCGGCGGCCGGCGTCATCGCGTTCTGGCGCGACGCGCACTTCGCGTGGCTCAAGCGGTGGAATCTGCCCTCGGAGTTCTCGCTCCCGCTGAGCTTCAAGAACCACACGTTGAAAGAATGGACGCTCGCGCTCGAAGGAAGCGTGTTGATGCTCGGGGCCGGCGCGTTGATGTCGTGGCGCACCGGCTGGTCGTTGCTCATCGGCGCGCTGCTCACCTTCGGCATCGTCGCTCCGCAGATGGTGGACCTGGGCGTCATCCCCACCGTGGCCGACGACGTGGGCGTGCAAATCGTCAGCTTCAAAATCATGGCGAAGTGGACGGTGTGGATGGGCGCCGCCGTGCTCGTCAGCTCCGGCCTCACCTCGTTCGCGTTTCAGTGGCGGTCGGTCATCAAGAGCGTGAAGTCGCTGGGCGCGCTGTTCGGAAAGAAGAAGACCGAAGACGACCCGCTCGCCGACGTCGAAGCGCCGCCTTCCTGGTTCCCGCTCGGCTTCCTCATTCTCGGGCCGCCCGTCATCGTGCTCGCCTGGTACGCGTTCAACATTCCGCTATGGGCAGGCCTCATCGCGCTGCCGCTGTCGGTGGTGATGGGCGTCATCGCCGCGCGCGTCACCGGAGAGACCGACGTCACGCCGACCAAGGCGCTCGGGCCCGTCACGCAGCTGACCTACGCGGGCCTGCTCCCCGGCCAGCTCGCGCCGAACATCATGTCCGCCAACATCACCGGCGGCGTCGGGCTGCACGCGGCCGACCTGCTGACCACGATGAAGTCGGGCTACCTCCTCGGTGCCAAGCCGCGCACGCAGGTCATCGGTCAGCTCTTCGGTGTCGCCGTCGGCTCGCTGGTCATCGTGCCGCTCTTCAACCTGCTCGTGCCCACCGCTGACGTGCTCGGCGGCAAGGACTTCCCCGCGCCGTCGGCGATGGTGTGGAAGAACGTGTCGGAGATGCTGGTGAAGGGCATCGAAGCAGTGCACCCCACCGCGCGCTGGGCGGCGCTGTGCGGCGTCATCGTCGGGACCACGCTCGCCATCCTCGAGACCAAGGTGTCGAAGAAGAACAAGAAGTGGGTGCCTTCTCCCTCGGGGCTCGGCATCGCGATGGTGTTGCCGGCGTGGAACAGCATCATGATGTGCATCGGCGCCGGGCTCGCGGAGTGGGCGCGCCGGAAGTACGGAGAGAAGAAGGCCGACGGAGCGACCATGCCCATCGCCTCGGGCTTCGTCGCCGGTGAGAGCCTGATGGGTGTGGGCATCAAGATCGCCGTCGCGCTGGGCTTCATGCCGAAATAGCTGATCCGCGATGTCCCACTGAGCAGCGGCCGCGTGTCGAAGTCTCATGCGACCGTTCCTCTCCGCAGTGGCGGCACTCCTGCTCGTGGCGTGTGACCCAACCCCGCAGCGAGCCGGCGGTCCGTTCTTCACGGGCGGTGGCTTCGTCGCGACCGGCAGCGGAGGCGGAGGCGGTGGCTTCCCGACCGGAAGTGGCGGCGATGGTGGCGGCGTCCCCTTCGGTGGGGGTGGCGGCTTCGGCGGCGGCGTCATCACCGGCGGCGGCGGCGGTCTCTGCGGCACCGGCCTCGAAGAAGGCGTCGTCGAGACGGGTCCCACGCCGCGCGCATTGAGCGGAGGCACGCTGGCTCGCCTGACCGACGGCCGCTACCTGGTCGGCGACCCCGACCGCGCGATGTTGTGGGTGGTGGAAGCGAACTTCTCGTCGGTGCGCAGCATCGCGCTCGGCAGCAACGACGAGCCGGGGCGCATCATCGAAGGACCCGCGGGCCTCGCGTACGTCGCGCTCCGTCGCAGCAGCGAGGTGCTCGAGGTCGACATCGTCACCGCGACGATTCGCCGCCTCACCACCTGCTCGCAGCCGCGCGGCCTCGCGTGGAGAGCGAGCGATGCGCGCCTCATCGTCGGGTGCCTTGGCGGAGAGCTCGAACAGCTCAACCCGCTCGACGGTTCGCGCGCGTCGATTTTCACCACCGTGCCGCTGACTGATTTGCGCGACGTGGTGCTCGATGGCTCGCGCCTGCTGGTGACGCAGCTGCGCTCGGCGGCCATCTCCGCGGTCGCGCTGGATGGAACGGTCAGCACGCTGAGCACGCTCCCGGTCGGTGGGTATGAGCCGCACGTCGCGTGGCGCGCGATTCCGCGCCCGGGCGGCGGAGCCATCGTCTTGCGGCAGCAGCACCGCACGACCGTGTTGCCCTCGACGACCTCGTGTTCGGCGTACGGCGGCTTCGCGCAGAACGGAGGCCGCTCGTCGGGCGGAGGCACCGGCACGCTCCCGCAGCCCATCGTCACCTCGGAGCTGCTGGTCATCAGCGGCGACACCGCGACGACCACTCCGCTCTCGCAGTCGTTCCAGTCGACGGTGTTGGCGATGGACGTGGCCATTTCTCCCAGCGGCCGCCTCGCGGTCGTCTCGGCGGGAACGCGGTCGCTGGTGTTGCTCGAGCCGGGTCAGCGCCGCGACTTCAACGCGCTCTCGCAAGTCACCTCGGTGGTGTTCGATGGTGAAGACGCCATCGCCTTCTCGCGGCAGCCCGCGCAGCTGCTGCGCATGCGTCCCGATGGAGCCGTGGCCGTCGAAGTGCTGCTCACGTCGACGGGGAGCGCGTCCACCGGTCACGAGCTGTTCCATCGGGCGACGCGCGTCGGCATCGCGTGTGCCTCGTGCCACCCCGAAGCCGGAGAAGACGGTCACACCTGGAAGTTCATCGAAGGCGCTCGTCGCACGCCGTCATTGCGCGGAGGCATCGGCGGCACCGCGCCGTTCCACTGGAGCGGCGACATGCAGAGCATCTCGGTGCTCATGAACGACGTGATGACCATTCGCATGAGCGGCCCCGCGCTCTCGCTCGACGGCGCGCAGGCGGTCGAAGATTGGCTGCACTTTCAGCCCGCGTTGTTGCCGCCGAGCGTCGATGCGGCCGCCGCTCAGCGGGGTGAGGTGGTGTTCAATCGCGCGTGCGTCGCGTGTCATTCCGGGACGCAAGGCACGAACAACGCGTCCATCGATGTGGGCACCGGCGCGGTGTTCCAGGTGCCGCGACTGACCGAGTTCGCGTGGCGTGCGCCGTGGTTCCACGACGGTCGCATGCAGCGCCCCGAAGACCGCTTCGCGATGTCGTCGGGTGGTGACCTGCACGGCGGCGTCTCGGGCATCTCGGTGGCCGAGCGGGCGGACCTGCTCGAGTACCTGAAGACCAGGTAGCCGCTACTGAAGATCGACCTGCACGGCCGTGAACTCGAAGCCACGAGTCGTACCGGCGAGATCGGTGTAGTCGCATCGCAGGTTCACGGTGACGCGCCCCGCGCCTGCGGTGATGCGCTCGTCCTGCAGGGCGATGGCCAGAGTCGCGGGGATGGTGGCCTCGGGGCCCAGCACGTCAGGCCCGAAGGCGAGCGTCGCGGTGAGGCGTGGATCTCCCGAGACGACGCGACACCCATCAGTCGAGCGCGTTCTCGAGATGCCGTTGAACCAGGGATCTGCGATGGACACGGTCGCGAGCAACGGAACGTGCGCTGAGCACGGCGACATGTTGCACCCCATGAGAACGGTGGCGCTCATGACCGACGGGCGAGGTCCCGCAACGTCGATGGCGGTGGGGAGCCCAGTCCACAGCACGTGCGTGAGCGCCCACACCTGCGCCGCCGAATCCCACGAGCGATTCTTGCCGTCCCAGGTGCCGTTGCCGTTTCCATCGACGAACGGTTCGTTGGGGCCTCGCGCTCCGTCGTCATCGGCATCGACGAAGGGCTCGCTGGCGTCGATGAATGCCTCGGCCGCGTCTCGGAACGCGTTGGCGTTGTCGTCGTTGAACGCTTCTTCCCCTTCGACGACGGCGATGAGCGTGACGAGGTGATCGCGCGGGTTGTTGTCGAGCCCGGCGTCAGGACGCATCGGGTCGGCACGCCGGGGTTCGGCCATGTCGAGGAGCGCGGACGGCATCGACGGATTCGCGAGCCACGTGCGCGGGCCCATCCACGCGGGAACCAGGACGCCATTCCCGGAGAAGGAGAACGTTCCGGGTGCGACGTTGAGCGGCTCGGGCAGCCCGACGACGAGCTCCGTCTCGAGCACGCCGCCGTCGGTGATGCCCTCGGCCACCGAGAGTGAGCCAGCTTCGGAGAGGAACGACACCCGGGCGCCGCTCACTGGGGCGCCGAGGCGATCTCCGACGTGCGCGACACAGCGAACACGGTTGCCGGGGACGAGCGTGCGATCGGCGTTCCACGCGAACACTGACCGCGTCTCACATTCGAGCGTGAAGTGTGCCGCGCTCGGCCGAGCACCCGCCGCTGGTTCCATTGGTTGTTCGCCGCAGCCCGCGAGTGAGAGCGACAGCGCTGCAAGGACGCGGGCGTTCATTCGATCGTCCCTTGCGCGAGGTTGATGTTGAAGCGAATCGGCTGGGCACCGCCGGGGTTCGACCAGGTGCAGACCAGGCGCGCCTCGAACGGCTGAGGCGGCGAACGGCGCGGTGTTGGCATCAGCGGGTCGCGGATGTCGGACACGATGAACGAGAAACGTTCTCCGGGTGGCCATGAAGTCTGTACACCCTGTGCGCGCAGTCGTTCACCTGTCACGACGACGGGGAGACCGTCGGGCAGGAGTTCACAGCTGTCTCCGGGCGAATGTGTATAAGAATTGAACCACGGGTCGGCGAGGTAGAACCCGACCGTCGCGGGTGGCAGTGCCTGAGAACACAACGCGGTGGGCGGACATTCGAGCCTCAGGTTCAAGCTACCGAAATTGGCAAACGTTGGTCGCTGGTCGGCCACGCCCACCACCTGCTGCTGGAGGTCGAGGCGACTCACTGCGCCCGTCCATAGAACGCGATCAGCGGCCCAGAGGAGCGTCTCGGCGTCCCACATTCCGTTCGCGCCATCCCACTTCTGGTTCTTGTTGGTGTCGACGAACGGCTCACCCTCATTCCAGGTGCCGTCGTCGTTGGCGTCGACGAAGGGTTCGGTTTGATCGACGAAGCTCTCGCCAGTGTCGAACGCGCCGTTGCCGTTGGCGTCGGTGATGGTCTCTTCGCCATCGACCACGGCGATCCACGAGACGAGGTTGTCGCGCGGATTGTTGGTGAGGGGAGTGCCACTCGCATCGAGCCTCAGCGGGTCAGGGCGGCGTGGCTCGACACCAGTTGGCGCGCCTGGGGCGAGTGGATTCTCTGTCCAGGTCTGTGGCTCCATCCACGGAGGCGCGACCGGCACGCCAGTGTGCGTCGGGTCAACGAGTGGCATCGCGAAGGTCACTGGAGCTACGTCGCGCGGCAGGGGAAACGAGACATGATGCTCAATCGACACGATTCCATCCGCACTCGACGGGGCGGCGGCGACGAAACGCCCCGCCTCGCTCAAGAGTCGAATTTTGGTGCCCTCGATGGGGGTTCCGCTGCGATTCGCAATGACTGCGTTGCACTGCAGTTTCACACCGGGCAAGAGCGCTCGTTGATCGTCGAACGCGCGGATGCCGTGGGAGGCGCACTCCACGTTGAGCGCAGAAACGACCGCGCTGCGCTGCGCGACCTGAGCCGGCAAACACGCTGCGAACACGACGACGAATAGAGCTCGACTCACTTTTCGCCCAGCCCCCAATGTAAGTGCCGCCGTGCTCTGCTGAGACTGAGCCATTCGCCCTGACGCTCGCCCGCTTCGCTGTGCTACCTACTCCTTACCTTCGCGAACTCGGCACACCATTGAAGGTCCATGGGACTGCTGCATGCAAAACGCACCTTCTGGACAGTGCCTCTTCGAACAGTCAAGTTCGCATGTTTGTTGCCCGCCTCCGCGAAATTCCCAACTCGTGCAACTTAGATTTGACGGACACCCTCCATCGACTTGACACGCGACCCCGTAGTTTGCGGTGCCTCCATCAAGCGCCAGAGCTCTGCAGCAGAAGAGAGCAGCTAAAAAAGCAATGACAGACACGATCTTCATGGGCATGGCGGCACCGGAACGCAGCTATTAAGGGCCTTGGGACTCAGCTCAGATCGGCGCAGCGGACCTCCGTGACGCAGTCGCACTGAGTTCTCCCAATCAAGAGCACGCATCGGATTTCTCGCGTCACGAAGCCCCTCAAACATTGAGGCATGAATGTGTCCAAGTTCGTGTGCAAGGGCCATCTCCAGCGACTGCTCAAAACCGAAGTCGTTTCGGATAATCCAGTCTGCGACATACTCATTCACCGAGAGCTGCCATCGACCACTGTGGCCGAGATAGGAATTCCCGCCGCCTGAGTTGAGCGATTTCAGGCAACTCGCTCGCGAGAATTGAATCTCTTGCGGACTAACCTCCAGTGCTTCGATTCCTGGCTTCAAATTCGGGTCCAATTTCGCATCCTCGAGGGCCCAATTCTGCTCCCAACTCACCTCCGAAAAGAAGAGTCCCGTTGAGTCTGTGTAATTGACTGAGTTGTTCGATGCGTATGCGTAGGCTGGGGAACTCGACCCGCGTTGGCCCACGCCGAGGAGGAAGAGCGGCGACTGCAACATCGGCTCAGGGGAGAGGTAGCGCCCAGTGGTCGGGTCGTAGAAGCGATTCCAGTTCTCGTGGAAGTCCGTCTCTTCGTCGTAGTACTGACCCGGAAACCGAAGCGGTGGGAAGTATCGCGCGACCGAAGAATGAGCGGTCGCTCGCTCGAACTCATAGGAGTCGAGTGCCGCGCCGCGGCTGGTTGTCGTGCCCGGGACGAAGACTGCGTCGAACATCGTGCCAGGGTGGAACTGAGTAACGACGCTCGGGAAAACACCGATCGCTGTAGACAGCGTCGTCGACGAACCCGTCCCGCGAATCGCGACCTGCGGCGGCGTGTCGAACCAGCCCACTGGTGACGAGTCCAGGTAGCTGACACGCAGACGGACGAACGTCTGGATTTCGGCGTTCGCGCGACCGATCTGCGACGCCATGATCTGCTCCGTCGATGCCGGGTGGCTGGACTCCACGGCAGGAAGCGAGATGCGGTTGCGGTGCCCGAAGAGGTCGTATTCTCCTACTCCAGTCACGCGATTCTTTTGATTGAACACGACGATCGGCGTGCCCTGGTAGTCCGAAACAATTTGGTGCATGCCGCACTGCCGCTCAACGCCGCGCCGAATGCACCAGCCGGTCGAGAAGTCAGACATGCGAGTGCGCGTCGCTTGACTCAACTGCCCAAGGATCGAGATGACAGGCATGCCACCGAGGTAGACGTACTCGTCGAGCGCCGCCACCTCGTCAACGTCGGTCACGAATTCGAAGCTAC
>JAEUJS010000173.1 GCA_016792935.1 Archangium sp.
GGCGGTAGTGTCACCCCCGCATGTCAGATGAACGGCTCGATGGGCCGCGGGCGGAGGGCTTCCTCACTGCGGCGCTGGCGTTGGCGAGAGAAGCGTCGGTGTCTTCGACCTGGTTCGAGACGTCGATCCGTTCGTTGGAGGCGGCGTACGGCGAGCGGCCGTTGATTCCTGCTCCGACCCTGGCGTTCGATCTCACGGCGCTGCTTCTGGGTGAGCGGTTGTTGCCGATTCCTCCGCCCACGCAGGAGCCGGTGCGTGAAGCAATGCGCGGCTACGAAGATCACGTGCTCGCGCGGCTGACTTCGGATCGCCGGTGGACGCGCCTCACCGAAGCGATCGCGGGTCTACCCAAAGAACTTCGTCCCGCCGCGGTGGGCGTGACGGTCGCGCAGGTGCTGACGCGGTTGAAGCTGAACGAAGGCACAGGCGTGTCGACGGGCATCGTGCGTCGGCTGGCGACGCGTTCTCCGGAAGAGGTGTTGGAAGCGGGGCGCGCTGCGCTCTACGACCCGGAGATCGCCGCGCGACTGGTCGATGGCTTCGTCTTGATGGCGAAGGCCGCGCGCCGCACGCGTGAGCTGCTGTCGGACGCGGAAGTGTTCCTGCTCGAGAACCTGACGGCGCTCAAAGGGCTCGGCCCGCGCGTGCAGTTGGGTCAGCTCGCGGAGACGGCGCAGGCGGTGGAAGAGCGCTTGCCGGCGCGTTTGCGTGGGCAGGTGTTCGAAGACGGTGATGCGCCGACGTCGTTGGAAGAAGACAGCGCGTATCCGGTCGGTGGCTTTTCGAGCATCGCGACGGTGGGCTCGATGGAGAACCTCGTCACGTCCGAGCTCATCTACATGGAGCAGGGTGATGACCCGAACCTGCGTCCCGACTTGTTCGACGTGCGGTTCGTCGAGGGTGAGCTGCTCTATTACGCGCGCGATGAGTCGGTGGCGGTGCGCAAGAAGCGGGCGCTCGTCTTCGTGTTCGACCCGTCGTTGATGCGCTCGCGCGTGAAGGATCGCGGCGAGGCGTACCAGCGCCTGGTGTGGATGTTCGGAGCGGTCACCGCGCTGATCCGCAAGCTGTCCGAGTGGCTGAGCAACGAGGCGCTGCAGTTCGAGCTGCGCTTCTCGGCTGAGGGCGATGACACGGCGTTGATCGAAGAAGAGGGCGTGTTGTCGCTCTTGCTCCGTGAGTTCCGTGAGCGCGGGCAGGTCGAAGTGCTGCGCATCGACTCGACGCTGATGGCGATTTCGCAGGCGCGCGAGACGCACAAGAACCGCGCCCGCGTCATGTACTTCACCTCGAAGATGCGGAGCGGGCTCGAGGGGCCGAGCGCCCCGGACGCGATCATCGATGTCGGTGAAGCGCGGCCGCGCGTGCACTGGGCGCAGGCTGCTGCAGAAATTCCCATCGATTCGACGCTCACCGGCGCCGACGCGTGGACCGCAGTGACCCGTCAGATCCTCGACGGCGTGATGAAGCGAAAGTGATCGCGAAGAAGTGAAGGATCCCCTCTCCCTCGGGGAGAGATCCTCCATCTTTCGACCAGCTGTGTCCGGACGCCGAGCCGTTAAGAAGCGCTGTCCATGCCTGGTCGCGCCGGAGAGCGAAAAGAGAAGAAGCTGACGACCCGCGAGCTGCTGCAGCAGCTCCCGAAGGCGCTCGCGCTGGTGTGGGAAGCCGACAAGGCCAACGCGATCATCCTGCTGCTGCTGACGCTGGTGCAGGCCGTCGTCCCCGCGACGATGGCGTACGTCGGCAAGCTGATCATCGACGCCGTCGTGAAGTCGCAGGCCAACCCGCTCGACGAAGCGCTGCGTGCCGAAGTGTGGCGTTGGATCTCCTGGGAGCTCGGCCTCGCCGTCACCACGCTGCTCCTCGGCAGGCTCGCGGGCTTCTCGCAGAACCTGCTCCGCACCAGCCTCGGCAACCTGCTCAACATTCGCATTCTCGAGAAGGCGCTCACGCTCGAGCTGCGGCACTTCGAAGACAGCGAGACCTACGACGTGATGCAGAACGCGCGTCGCGAGGCCTCTTCACGGCCGCTCTCGCTCGCGATGTCCGCCGTCGGAGTGGTGCGCAACCTGCTCACGCTCGCCACCTTCGCCGTGCTGCTGTGGAACATCGCGTGGTGGACCGTGCTGGTGTTGCTCGCGGCCGCGCTTCCCGCATTCATCGCCGAGACCAAGTTGAGCAGCGAAGCGTTTCGACTCTTCTCGTGGCGCGCTCCTGAGGGGCGAAAGCTCAACTACCTCGAGTGGATTCTCACCCGCGACTCGTCAGTCAAAGAGGTGAAGCTCTTCGGCCTCGGTCCGCTCGTGCTCGGCCGCTACCGCGCGCTCTTCGACAAGTTCCTCGGAGAAGACCGCAAGCTCGCGCGCAAACGTCTCGCGTGGGGCACGGGTCTGGGCGTGCTCTCGTTGGGCGCCTTCTATCTCTGCTACCTGTGGGTCGCGCAGCGCGCGGCGTCGAACGCCATCACCGTCGGCGATCTCGTGCTCACCATCGCGGTGTTCCGCCAGGGCCAGTCAGCGTTCGAGTCGGTGCTGAGCGCAGTCGCCGGCATGTACGAAGATGCGCTCTTCCTCTCGAACCTCCAGAAATTCTTCGAGCTGCCGACGACGGCTGAAGCGGCGCGCGCGCTGCCCGCGAAGACGTTGCCTCCGGGGCCGCACAAGCTCGAGCTGCAGAACGTGAGCTTCAAGTACCCGGGAAAATCAGACTGGGCGTTGAAGGACTTCAACCTCACGCTCGAGGCCGGCGAAAAGCTCGCGCTCGTCGGAGAGAACGGGGCAGGGAAGTCGACGCTGATCAAGCTGCTGCTCCGTCTCTACGACCCGACGGAAGGCACGATTCGTTACGGCGGAATCGATCTGCGCGACTTGAATGTGACGGATCTGCGCAGCCGCATGGGCGCCGTCTTCCAGGACTTCGTGCGCTACCAGTTCACCGCCGGAGAGAACGTCGGGCTGGGTCATCCTCCGATGCTCGAGGACAAGGCGAAGATCGAGCTCGCCGCCGATGCGGGTGGAGCGAAGCCGCTCATCGACACGCTCCCGCAGAAGTACGAGACCATGCTCGGAGGCTGGTTCGAGAAGGGCCAGGAGCTCAGTGGCGGCCAGTGGCAGAAGCTCGCCATTTCTCGCGCGTTCATGCGTGAAGCCGAGGTGCTGATCCTCGACGAGCCAACCGCGAGCATCGACGCCGAAGCCGAGGTTGCGCTCTTCGATCGCTTCCGCGCACTCGCGAAAGACCGCACCGCGATCATCATCAGCCATCGCTTCTCCACCGTGCGCATGGCCGATCGCATCGCGGTGCTTGAGGGCGGAAAGCTCACCGAGCTCGGAAGCCACGAGCAACTGCTCGAACGGAAGGGCCGCTACGAGAAGCTCTTCACGCTGCAGGCGCAGGGCTATCGCTGATCAGCGCGGCTCCGGGACGTCGTCGACGAGTTTGGGCCGCGTCGTCGCACGCATGCGGCCGTGCGAGATCTCTCTGACGCGCATGCGGTAGCTCCCGCCCTCCTTGAGTTTCTTCGCGAGCCGTCGGCCGGCAGCAACGCTGGGCACCGGAGCGAGGACCACGAGCTTGCCCTTTCGCCACTTCGTCTCGCCCGTCCCGCGCCACGGCGCGAGGAAGAAGCCGAGCACCCACCCGCGTTCTTCACGCGGTGCAGAGACCCAATCGATCCAACCTTCGACTTCCGCCATGTGCAGCCTCTACTTCGCGACGACCTTCACGCGCATCGTCTTCTCGACGGCCTCGCGCGTCGCGTCGCTCACCCACGGCAACACGAGTGACTGCAGCGAGCGCGGCCAGCGGAT
>JAEUJS010000204.1 GCA_016792935.1 Archangium sp.
GCCGAACGTCGGGAACGCGCGTCGAACACCATGTGGGCGACCATCGCCGCCGTGGTGACCGCCATCGCGCTGCTCGGCCTGAACGCGGTGTACGAGACCGCGATGCGCTTCACCCACCGCTGAGGGTGTGTATGCTCGGAAGCGCCGGGCCGGAGAAAGACGTCGTGTCATGACGCTGCTCCTCGCTGTTCTCCTCACTTCTTCCGCGCAGGTTCCATCGGTGGGCACCACTGCGCGCTTGCTGACTGATGCGCCCATCGCGGGCATCAGCACTGCCGATCAAGTTCGACTCGAGATGTACAAGGTCAAAGCCGAGCGGCCGTCCTATGGCGCGCTGCGTGCGATCGGCCTCGCGGCGTTCGCGGTGGCGGCCATCGTGCCGACGTGGGTGCTGGCTGGTGCGCTCGCGGGTGGGGCGATCGGGTTGTGGTTCAGTCCCGCGACGGTGAGCACTGGACTCGGATCGTTCTTCACGCTGGTGGCTGGAGCGATACCGGCGCTCGCCTGGGTCGCGATGGCGGTCGTGGGCGCGGTTGGGATCGGGCTCGTGATCGCTTCGTTCATCGCGGATGCGCCGAGACAGGCTGAGTACAAGCGGCTCAAGCAACTCGATCGAACCTTGCGGCGTGCTCAGAGCGTGGAAGTCGGCGCGACCGTAGTCACATTCTGACTCGCCCTCACCCTGACCCTCTCCCGCAGGGGCGGGAGAGGGGATCGTCGCGCGCGGGATCCGCTCCTTCTCATCGGAGTGGTATCTAGCCGCGCGTGGATCGGTTTTCGGATGAGGCGCTGGTGTTGGGCGCGGTCGATTTCGGCGAGGCCGATCGCATCGTCACGCTCTTCACGCGCGGGCACGGCCGCCTCTCGTGCTTCGCGGCGGGAGCGAGGAAGAGCAAGCGCCGCTTCGCCGGAGCGCTCGAGGCCGGCACGCATCTCACCGCGCGACTCGTCAGCACGCGCGGCGACACGCACCGCCTCGACGGAGTGGACGTCATCAAGTCGTTCCACCGCCTCCGCGACGACCTCTCGTACATCGCGCGCGCCATGTACTGCCTCGAGCTGTGCCGCGAGCTGACGCGCGATCACCAGCCGCACGAGCCGCTGTTCGACGCGCTGGTGCAGTACCTCGGGCTGCTCGAAGAACGGAAAGCCGGGCCGACCTCGCTGCTCAAGTTCGAGCTCGATGCGTTGCAGTACACCGGGTTCATGCCGCGCTTCGCTCCGTGTGCCTTGTGTGAACGCGAGACCGGAGATCGCCCGCGCTTCGATCCCGAACATGGCGGCGTGGTGTGCTTCTCGTGCAGCCCGCGCGTCCCTCGCGGCATCGCCGTGCGTCCGGAAGTCGTCGATGCACTCGCGCGTCTGCAGGCCGGAGAACGCACTCCACTTCCGCAAGAGCTGCGCGCGCGCAGTCGCGACTTGCTCAACCTCTTCATCGCGCACCACCTCGGCCGCCGCCTCAACTCGGTCGAGTTCATGGAGCAGGTGGGAACTGACTAATAAAGATGTGTGCGCCTCTGCTCAGTGGGGTGATGTGTGACTGATGTGGTCTCGCTCGGTGAAGCGTTGGTCGATTTTCTCCCGAGCAAACGCGGCGCTCGCGTTCGCGAAGTCGCGCAGTGGACGCCGTGTCTGGGGGGCGCTCCGGCGAACGTGGCGGTCGGGTTGCGACGGCTCGGCGCGCGCTCAGCGATCGTCGGAGTCACCGGCGATGACGAGTTCGGTCACTTCCTGCGCGATGGGCTCCGTAAAGAAGGCGTCGACGTGCGCTTCATGCGCCAGACCCGCGAGGGCAAGACGGGCCTCGGGTTCGTCTCTCTCACGCGCGACGGCGAGCGCAGCTTCACGTTCTACAGAGAACGCGCGGCGGAGACGTTCCTGTGCTCCACCGACACGAAGGGCGCTCGCAAGCTGCTCGACGCGTCGAAGGTCGTGCACGTGGGGACGAACTCGCTGATTCACCCCGAGGCGCGTGAGGCGGTGCTCGAAGCGATGCAGCGTGCACACGCGCGCGGGCAGATCACCTCGACCGATCCCAACCTGCGGCTGCACCTCTGGAAGGATCCGTCGATCCTGAAGCGGCTGCTCGCGACGCTCTTCTCGTCGTGCGCGATCGTGAAGCTCAGCGAAGAAGAGATCGAGTTCGTGACGGGGTCGAGCAACGTCTCCAAAGCGCTGCGCTGGCTCGAGAAGAAGGGCGTGCTGATCCCCATCGTGACGCGCGGAGAGAAGGGCGCTTCCTTCTCCTTCAACGGCGAGCGCCGTGAAGTGCCGGCGCGCCGCGTGAAGGTGATCGACACCACCGGCGCAGGCGACGGCTTCACGGCTGGTTTTCTGTACGGCGTCACCCGGCTCTACGGCACGCGCGCCGAGCTCGACGCAGCCGATCTCGACGCGCTCGAAGGTCACGCCCGCTTCGGGTGTCTGGTCGGCTCGCACGTCGTCACCAGGCTCGGTGCCGTGGCTGGTCTCCCGCGCCTCGGCCAATTGGCAAAACGTGGCGCGCGCCCGTGAGGGTCAGTATCTCCGCGGCATGAAGGTGTTGTTGGCCCGGCCGCACGATTTCGTCGTCGTCGACATGCAGCGGTGGGTGAGCGCGCTCGGGTACACACCCGTTCGCCTGAGCTCGGTCGGCGAGTTGAAAGAAGCGGTCTCGACCGAGCTGGCGGCGATCGTCATCAGCACGGCGGTGAGCTCGTCGGTCAAGGCCACCGTGGGAGAGGTGCTCGACGCCGCGCGCGCCGCGCATCCCAGCGTGCCGATCGTGATCGCCAGCCTCTCGAGCCTGACCTCGACGCAGAACGGTTTTCGCGCCGAGCTGGCCCGACACGGGCTGACGCTCCACGCGTGCGAAGAGGGGGCGTCGTGGGGCCAGCCGAACGTGGCGCTGTTCGTCACGCCTGCCGAGCTGAAGCCGCCGCGTGACGAACTCTCGTCAGCGACCGCGCGTCGTCACTTCAGAAGTTGAACGTCGCCGTGGCCTGCACACGCCACAGGTAGTTCTGCTCGATGCGGAAGCGGCGGCCCACGCGATCGACGCGAAAGTCGTAGTTCGGGTTGATCTCGTACGGCGCGGTGGAGACGTCGACGACGCCGTTGCCCGTGAGATCTTTTCCGATGTTCTCGTTCGTCAGGAACCGCTCCGTCGCGTAACCAAACGACGTCATCACCTTGAGCGAGACGAACTCCGCCGCCTGACCGATGAACGTGAACTGACCGCCCGCGGTGCCGTAGTCCGACGTGTAGAGCAGCTTGCCGAACAGATCGGACATCTCGTTGTAGTAGCGGCCTTCCGACGTGTAGTTGAAGTACCCGCGGAAATCGAAGGCCACGCGCTGGTGGCGATCTTCGCGGGCGAAGGCGGTGATCTCCGCTCCGAACGACGAGCCGCCGACGTGTGCGGGGCGAATGCCCGTGTCGTCGCGCGTCCAGCCTTCCTTGCCGCAGTTCTCCGGGTGACCCTGGCGCGCAGCCGAGGCGTCGTCGCAGTTCGAATAGAAGCCTGGGCCCTTCCACGGCAGCGTGTAGAAGACCTGCAAGTAGGGCTCGACGTACTGGTTGAGCTTCTTCGAGACGGCGGTGCTCCACGTGTACTTGTGGACCTTGTCGCCGATGCCGCCACGCATCGAGGTGCTGGTGGCGATGCTCGGGTTCAGCAGCGCCGCCGTCGGAGCGGTGTAGTCGAAGCGCAGCGTCCACGTCGGCTTGCTGGGATCCTTCTTCTGCACGAACACGTTCCACGCGAGGCCGAACGTGAAGTCGCCCAGACCGCCGCGGTAGCTCTTGGCGGGAACTTCGAAGAGGCGGCCATCACCCGCGCCGGGATTCGCGCACTGGGTTCCGAGCGGATCGAGCGCGCAGTTGCGCCAGATGGTGGTGTTGGTCTCGTTGGTGCCGCCGGCGAAGAACCACTCACGGTCCTGCGCGAAGACGATCGGCACGCCGATGTGGAGCTCGAGGTCCTTGTAGATGCCGACGTGCACGTCGATGCCCAGTGAGTGCTGCAGCTTCTCGTAGCGGAGCTCGGTGACGTCCTGCAGCTCTCCCAGCTGGTACCACTCGCGCACCAGGGTGCCGCGGTCCTTCTGGAAGAGGTAGTTGAAGTCGAGGAAGAGGCCGAACGGATCCTTCTCTTCGAAGGAAGACGCGACGCGCGTGAGCTCAGCCCCGAAGGAGGAAGTCGCGAGCGCGAGGACCACGACTGCTGCGAGTCGCTTCATCGGCTTCCAAAGGTAGGAGGTTGCGAGTCCGGAGGAAAGAGTGCGTTGAGTTCACTCTTCCGCTTCTCGAACGCCGGCTTCTCGGTCGCCGCGAGCGAAATCCGAGTGGTCTGATGTGAGTCGAAGGGATCGACGACCTTCTCTCCGCTCATCAGTTGATAGTGGAGGTGCGGCGCGAAGCTCCGGCCGGTGTTGCCCGACCTGGCGATCTCCTGCCCCTTCTTCACCTTCTGCCCCGCCTCGAGCGACTTCGGCACTTCGCTCAGGTGCAGGAAGAGGGCAGTGCGGCCCTTGCCGCCGATCTCCTGCAGCTCGACCGAGTTGCCGTTGCCTCGGAAGTTCCAGTTCTTGCGCACCACGACGCCATCGAACGTGGCCTTCACCGGAGTTCCGCTCGGCGTCTTGAAGTCGACGCCCTTGTGCTTGCGGCCGTCGCGGAGCAGCGAAGTGACCTGCTCCCACGAGTCGAGCGGACCATCGACGAGGCGCTCTTCGAGCTCGCTGCCGTCGCCCTGGTAGTAGCGCGCGAACTGCTCGGCGCTCGCCTTGAAGCGGTACGTCTCGACGGTCTTGCCGAGCTTGCCGCTGGTGAAGCGAACGGCGTGCACGAGCGGCTCCTGGCCGTCGCGCGTCTCGTAGATCACCGAGAGCGTGTCGCCCTTCACGAGATCGTTCGGCACGCGGACCCACCACACCAGCGAGCGATTCACGACCTGCGTGAGCGCCGTGCCCGTCTCCTTGCCTTCCGAGGTGACGATGGCGGTCTCGAGCGGGCCGTTGATGTTCACGGTGAACGACTTGAGCCCGGGAGGCGCGGTGACGACGGGAGCAATCGGTGCCGCTGCGTTCTGCGTCGGAGCGACGGCGGCGACAGGCGCTCCGGGAGCGGGCGGCGTCTCGGGCGACGCGGGAGCGTTGGCCGGCTCGGCGGGTGCAGCGGCGACGACAGGGGGCGTCTCGACCTCGGCCGGCCTGGATCGCACCCAATAGATCCCGCCAGTGATGCAGCCGACGAGGACCGCGGTGATGGCGATCGGAATCACCGGAGTCTGCTTGGGCTGTTCACCCAGCGTGGGCATTTCGGGCATGAGACGTTCCTCCAAGACTCGCAAGCTACCGTCGGTGCTGGACCTTGCGAGTTTTCTGCCACACGCCTGTAGCGACAGCTACTCGGCGCAAAGCGCCAACAACATCGTCGCTTGCTCGTGCGTGTCGGGGCCCGGCTCGATGCCCTCGATCAGCTTCTTCGCGGCCGTGGCTTCCGGGTGTTTCAAGAAGTGCAGACACAGCGCGACCTCTCCCGCGAGATCAGGGTTCGGCTCGCGCGTGAGCCAGGGGATGAGGCGGGCGAGTGCGTCGCTCCAGTCCCGCACCTCGGCGTGGCTCGCGGGCCGCGTGAAGTAGTCGGTGTCGAGCATCACCAGATGCGTCAGGAAGTAGGCGCCGTGGAGCGGCGGTTCGCTGAATTGTCCGTTCGTGAACGTGAGTCGAACGTCGAGACCTGCCCGCGCAGCGAGCTCGCCCAGCAGCCAGGAATAGATGGCATCGCCTGAGTCGTTCAGTCTCTGCAGCATCGCGCGCAGCCGTGCTTCGTCGGGTTTGCGGTGCGGCAGCCCGCGCACGTGACGCAAGTACCAGGCGTCGATGCCCGCCTGCAGCACGTCGGCGTCGCTTTCATCGAACGCGTAGCTGACGTTCGCGCACGCCTGCAGCGTCGCCTCGTGGATCGGCTGGATGGATCGCGCGGCGTACAGCCTCGGCGCGACGGCCTCGAGCATGTGGAACACCAGCCCGCGCAGCGTGACGTGGATCGCCGTGTCGTCGTTCGTGGCGTCGAGGAAGATCTGGAGTCGATCCATCCGGGTGGAGTCACTCGTCGGGAGTGGCCGGCTCCTCGTCGCGCAGACCGAATTCCTTCATCTTGGTCTGCAGCGATTTGCGCGAGATCTGGAGCAGCTTCGCGGCGCGCGTGACGTTGCCGTCGGTCTTGGCGAGCGCCTGCACGATGAAGCTCTTCTCGATCTCGGCCTGACGGAGCTTGAGGAAATCCTTGAGCGGCGTCTCTCCCACCTCGGGAGTGGCGCCCGCGCCCATCGGCGGAGCCGACTGCATGCCGCGCCGCACGCCCTCGGGGAGATCGCGCGCTTCGATGCGCGGGCCGTCAGCGAAGAGGATCACGCGTTCCATCAAGTTCTCGAGCTCGCGAATGTTGCCGGGCCACGGCCACGCACGGAGCAGCGCCAGCGATTCGTCGCTGATCCCTTCGATCTTCTTGTTGAGGCGCTTGTTGTACTTCTCGATGAAGTGCTGAACGAGGTTGGGCACGTCGTCGGCGCGCTCACGCAGCGGCGGCAACACGATCGGCACCACGTTCAATCGATAGAAGAGATCTTTGCGGAAGCGGCCGGCGTCGGTCTCGGTCGACAGATCCCGGTTGGTCGCCGCGATGAGGCGCACGTCGACCCGCGTGGTCTTGATGCCGCCGACGCGCTCGAACTCGCTCTCCTGCAACACGCGCAGCAACTTCACCTGCATCTCGAGGGGGATCTCACCGATCTCGTCGAGGAAGAGCGTGCCTCCGTCGGCGAGCTCGAAGCGGCCGGGCTTGCTCGAGACGGCTCCGGTGAACGCGCCGCGCTCGTACCCGAAGAGCTCCGATTCCATGAGGTCTTTGGGGATCGCGGCGCAGTTGATCTTGATGAGCGGCTTGTCGCGGCGCGAGCTGCCCTGGTGCAACGCGGTAGCGACCAGCTCTTTGCCGGTGCCCGACTCGCCGGTGATGAGCACGGTGGAAGGTGTGTCGGCGACCTTGTCGATGATCTTGAAGATCTCGTCCATCCGAGATCCCGCTCCGATGATCGACTTGCGCGCGCTGCCTTCGGGCGCGACGTGGCCTTGATTGGCTTCCTGCGTGCGCGCTGCCTTCGCGACGACCGAGCGGATCTCGGCGTGCTCGAAGGGCTTGGTGATGTAGTCGAACGCGCCCAGCTTGATCGCTTCGACGGCGGAATCGACGGTGCCGTGCGCGGTGATGATGATCACCGGCACGTCGGTGCGAGACGCGCGCACGCGAGTGAGGATGTCCATGCCGCCCAGCTTCGGCATCACGAGGTCGCTGATGATGACGTCGGCGCCGTTCTTCTCGAACTCCGCCATCGCCTGCTCGCCATCTTCGGCGACGGCCACGTCGTAGCCGTCCTTCCGCAGAATCGCGGCCAGGACCTTGCGGAGGTTGGCTTCATCGTCGACGACCAGGATGCGGCTCATTGGGCTCGCTCATACCCCATCCGCCAACGGGAGGATGGTCTGCCGTTCTCCCTCGCGGTGGAGTGTGCACCTCATGAGACGGGTCGTCGCCGTGCTGCTCGTGGCGCTGTTCGTCTTCGTGACGACGCTGATCGTCGTGCGCTTCGTGCCCGGCGCGGGACAACTCTTCGGACCGACGCAGTACGACACCTACGCCGATGGGCGCTGCGAAGTGACGGAGAACGCCGTCGTGCGCTTGAGCCACGCGCTCCTGGGCAGACCCGGGCCGAAAGACACGATGCTCGAGGTGGTGGTGAGCGACTCACGCGGCCCGATTGCTGGCGCTCGCGTGCACGCGCGGGCGGCGCAAAAGGAAGCGCGGAGCAGCCCCGCGACGACCACCGATGCCACGGGGCGCGCGAGGTTGAAGTTCACCGAAGACACCAGGGTGAAGAACGCGGTGCTCGACGTAGATGCGACGGGGTTCAGTCTGGTGCACCGTGAAGTCGTGGTCGACGGATCGGTCATCGCGGTGAAGCTGATCAGCAAGATTCCGTTGACCGGCGTCGTCCTCGACGAAGACCAGAAGCCAGTCCGCGCGTCGATTCTCGGAAACGGGTGCGGCCCGATCGTCGAGACGAGCGACACCGGCGGCTTCGAGTTGTCGTGCGAAGCAAACTTTCGGGTGTGGGTCTCGGCTCGCCGCGGCGAGAGAGAAGAAGACGCGTGGCGCATCGATGGCGTCGGTGTCGCTCCGCCGATCAACGCGAAGGTCGTGACGTTGAAGGCGCGGCGACGCGGAGCGAAGGCGGTGTTCACGCTTCCGAACGGAGCGAGCCCCGGCTCCGACGTCATGCTCACGCAGCAAGACGGAAAAGACGCCGAGCTGGTGTACGCCGCCTGGCAGAAGGGCGAACGCTTCGGCTTCATCGCGCTCGAGCCGGGCCACTGGTGGGTCTACTTCCGCCGGGTCGATGAGCCGAACGTGCTCCGACGCTCGGAGTTCACGACGACCGAAGAGGCCGTCACCGAGCTCGTGCTGCCGCGCGATGCGCCGGTCGTCGCCTTCCCGGACTGACGCTCACCACGCAGCGCGAATACCGGCGAAGCCACCCAGGAAGAGGCCACCGCGCTGCGCTCCGACGGGTCCGTCCGACGCGCGGCCACCGACGACCCAGATCGTGAAGAGCTTGTACGAGAACTCGACGTCGCCCGTGATGCGCAGCCAGTCGTTCGAGATGAAGGGCGTCCAGTGCGCGTTGAGCGTCAAGCGCATGAGGTGGTTGTCGATGATCGCCACCGAGAGTGAGGGGCCGACGCCGACGATCAAGCGCGTCTGCGTGACGGTGAGCGACGAGAAGTCGAGGAAGCGGAAGTCGCCGGCGACGCCCACTCCGAAGAAGCCGAAGTAGTAGCGGGCCGTGACGAGCCCTTCGATCGAGAAGACGGGGTTGAGCGCGGCCGAGCCCCACAGACGGCCGACGGCGCGCGCCTCGAAGCCGTTCGCGAGTCCGCGCGCCGGAGCGGTCTGCCAGAACCCGAGGTGACCGATGCCCATGAGGCCGAACGCTCCGCCGCCCGCGGCCGTCTGACTCGACGCGGAAGGATCGAAGCCGAGGTACCCGCCACCCGCGGTGAAGCCGAGCGACGCGAACGGGCGCTCGTCACTCTCATCGACGTAGATGCCGTCGCTCGCGATGCGCGCTTCGGTGCGGCCGCGATCGGCGTTCTCGAGCGCCTTCTGCGCGTCAGACGCTTCCTGCACGAGCTGCTGCGCGGTGGTGGCGTTCTTCTGCACCGCTTCCGCGGCGGCGTTCTTGGCGCGCGTCGCGACCTCGAGGGCCTTGCGGTATTCCTCTTCGGCGTCGTCGATCAGCTTCTTCTTCTGTTTGCGCAGGTCGTTCTTCTTCGCCTCGCGCTCGTCGACGAACTTGCGATCAGCGGCTGCGCGGTATTCCGCATCTTTCTGGCGCTGGAGCTCTTCTTCATTTCGCTTCGCCTGCTCGGCGGCTTCTCGCGCGCGACGCTCCGACGCTTCCGCGGCGGCCTTTTCCTGTCGGTACTGCTCTTCGGCTTCGCGGCTCGCCTTCTCGGTGGCCTCGGCGGCCTCCTTCGCGGCCTGCGCGCGGGCCTGCTCGTCTTTCATGCGCGCTTCGGCGTCTTCGCGGGCCTTCTTCGCCGCCTCGGCGCGGGCCTTCGCTTCTTCGGCGGCGGCCATCTCCTTCTTGGTGCGCTCTTCGGCTGAGAGCTTCTTCAACGCCTGTTCTTCGGCGAGGCGGTTGTTGGCTTCGGTGGCGGCGCGCTCACGAGCGGCTTTTTCTTCCGCGGCGGCGCGAGCGGCAGACGCGGCGGCGATGGCAGCGCGGGCGGCCTCGGCGGCCTGACGCTCTTTCTCGGCGCGCTCTTCGGCGGAGAGCTGCGCAGCGCGCGCGGCTTCGGCGAGACGCTGCGCTTCTTCGCGCGCGGCAGCCTGACGCGCGGCCTTGTCTTCGAGCGCCTTTTGCGCAGCGGCCGCGTCATCGGCTGCCTTCTTTGCGGCGTCGGCGATCTGCTTGTCGCGCGCGAGCTTCTGCTGCGAGCTGAGCTTGTTGCGATTGGCCTCTTCGACGCGACGCGCGGCTTCGGCGGCGGCGAGCTGTTCCTGTCGGGCGAGCTCGTCGATCTGTTGCTGCGCGGCGAGGGCGGCAGCAGCAGCAGCAGCGGCGGCGGCATCGGACTCACGCTTCTTGCGCGCCGCTTCATCGGCAGCGGCCTTCGCGGAGTTGGCGCGCGCGGTCTCAGCCTTCGCCTGCTCGAGCGCCTGCGATTGCGACTGCTTCAACGCGGCGAGCTCGCGCATCGCGGCATCGGCGTCGTCGCGCGCCTTTCGTGCGAGCGCTTCGGCGGCGCGTTGTTCGGCCTGTGCCTTCTCGATCGCGGCGCGCGCCTCGTTCGCCCTGGCGGCGTCGGCGGCGGCCTGCGCTTCAGCACGTTGCTTGGCGCGCAACGCTTCGTCGGTCTTGCGTTGCGCGAGCTCGGCGGCGTCACGTTCACGCGCGGCGGCGAGCTCAGCGAGTCGCGTCTGCTCAGCGGCGTCGGACGCGGTGCGCTGCGCGGTCTCGGCCTTCTCCTTTTGGCGGAGGGCTTCGGCTTCGGCGGCTTCGGCGGCCTTCACCGCGGCGGCGGCGGCCTTGTTCGCGTCTTCATTGGCGGCCTTTTCCTTCGCGGCGCGCTCTTCAGCGGACGCTTTCCGTTTGATGGCGTCATCGGCGAGCTTGCGTGAGACAGCGGCTTGCTCGCGTGCACGCTTCTCTTCGAGCTCCGCGGCGGAGCGGGCGCGATCGGCGGCGGCGGCGGCGCTCGCGGCGGCATCGGCGGCTTCCTTCTCGCGCTTGGCGGTCTCTTCGGCCGACAGCTGTTCCTGCTTCGCGGCGTTCGCCCGAGCGCGCGCGGCATCGGCGGCGGACTTCTGCTCGTTGGCCTGGGCTTCAGCGGCGACGCGCGCGGTCTCGGCGGCGGCGGCGAGGGTGCGCGCTTCGTTGGCGAGCTGCTTCTCGCGTTCTGCACGAGCGAGCGCGTCGGCGGCCGAACGGGCCTGGAGATCGGTCACGGTGATCGGCGTCGCGTTGCACTTGTTCGCCGCTTCCTGCGCCCACGCGAGGTACGCCATGTATTCGGTGCCGAGCGCGTTGCGACGCACGTGACGCTCGGTGGCCTGCTTGAGCAGGTCCTGCAGCGCGAGGATCGACTGCGGGCAACGCGTTCCCTTCAATGGCGGGAGCGGCGCCCAGATGCGCGACTGCTGAAACGACTCACCCTGGTACGGCGTCTCGAGATCGGCGAGGTACGTCGCTTCATCGAAGCCGTCGTTCGAGGCCGCGGTCCACACCAGCGCGTGCGTGCACTGTTCGGTCTCTTGCGCGCAGGCCGCTCCGCCTTGCCGGCAGGTGAGCAGATTCTCGAGCGCGAGGACGCGTTCTCCGTCTGCTTGCGCGGCGAGCTGCAGCGCTTCGAGCGGGTGTGAGGTGGGAACCGCGCAGGGACCTGACGGCGCCTGCGAAAGGACGAGCGCGAAGAGGAGCGGCGTCATGGCGCGAGGCTCCCACGAATGCGTGAGGTGCTGAACCGAATAGACTCGCCCTCGTGATGCTGCTCTCGCAGGTCATCGCGGTGCTGTTGGCCCACCCACTGAGCGAACCGTGTCCCGCGACGGTCGGTTCGACGCCGCGCATCTCGATGTGGGTGGGGTCGCCGAAGGTCATCTCCGTCGCCGACGACGCCACGTTCAAGCTCTCACCGCCCGAGCCGGTTGACATCAAGTTGATCAAGAAGCCCGGCCCGGGCAGAGGCGCGGCGTTGTTGCTCGTCGGTGTCAAAGAAGGCGACGCGGTTCTCACGGTCGAGAGCGATGGCGGCGTTTCGCGATGGAACGTCAACGTCGAGGCCGCGGACATCGATGCGGAGCTGGGCATCAAGACGCTCTTCCCCTGCGGCACCACCATGCGCTGGAAGTTCGTGAAGGAACGCGTGCAGCTCTTCGGCACCGCGAGTTCGCTCGACGAGTGGATGGCGGTGGCCCGCTCGCAGCGTGAAGTTCCGACCTTGATCGTCAGCGGCTCACTCGACCCGGCGGTGATCGCGTGGACGATCGGTGAAGCGAACGTCGCGCTCGCGCGCGTGGGGCTGACCAGGCTGCACTTCGTGCGCGATGGAGACGCAGTGCTGCTCGAGGGTGAAGTGCCCGATGGGCGCGAGGCCGACTTCGCGAAGGTCGAGGCCGAGTGGCGCGAGAAGCTCACCGCTGCGTTCTGGAAGCCGAAGAACAGGAAGTAGGGAGCAACTCCTACTTCTTCTTCGCAGGCGCAGGCGCAGGAGCGGCCGGCTGGTTCTTCTTCATCATCGCCTCAGCGTCTTCCTTCGCCTTCGCCATCATCTGCTCGCCGCCCCACACCGCGGACATCTGCAGCAGCGCCGAGTCGAGGGCCTGAAGCGTCGCATTCCGAATCACGTCAGCGTCCTTCACCGGGTCGGCCTCGGTCAGCCCGTTCTTCGGCTTGCCACCGAACATGTTGGCGTAGGCCGCTCCGGTGCGCTGCGCGGTGTTGCGCTGTCCCTGGCCGTAGCCCTTGCCAGTCGCCTGCCCGAGTCGCTTCGTGCCTTCGTAGCGCTCGACCTCGACCGTCACCTCGTAGCTCGGGCCGCTCCGGAACATCACCGACGCGCTCTTGATCACGATCGATCTCGCCAGCGGCTCAGTCCAGCTCGCGTTCTCGAAGTGCCTTCGCGCGACGTTGGGACCAAAGCGAGCGAGCGCCCAGATCGGATCTCGCGTTCCACCTGCGCGCGTCGAGCCGTCGTCCTTCACCAACTGCGTCACGTCATCGGTGAGCGAGGCATCGAACGCGAGCACCACCGGCAACGCGAATCGCGCTGAAGCCATCCCGGTGAGCGCGTTCTGCGGAATCGCCAGATCTTCTCCGGGCGGCATCGAGGCGAACACGGCGGCGACGATCAGTGCGGTCATGGGGCCCTTCTAGCTCGCGCAACTCGACGCGGCACACGGCTCGCTTACATTGAGCGCGCCGTGCCTCCCGAGCCTCAGCAGCAACAGAAGAGCGGCCGCAGCGCCGCGTTGGTCGCCGCCGGCATCCTGCTCTCGCGGCTGGTCGGCCTCGTTCGCCAGAAGCTCTTCGCGCACTTCCTCGGCAACGGGCTCGAGGCCGCTGCGTTCGCCGCCGCGACGCGAATTCCCAACGTGCTGCAGAACCTGCTCGGCGAAGGCGTGCTGAGCGCGTCGCTGATTCCCGTGTACGCAGGGCTGCGCGCGAAGAAAGACGAAGCGGAAGCCAGGCGTGTGGCCGGCGCGGTCTTCGGTCTGCTCGCGCTGATGGTCGGCGTGCTGGTCGCGGTCGGTCTGCTCGCGGCGCCACTCCTCGTGAGCCTCATCGCGCCCGGCTTCGAGGGTGCACAGCGCGAGCTCACCATCACGCTCGTCCGCATCATCTTCCCCGGCACTGGAGTGCTGGTGCTCAGCGCGTGGTGCCTCGGCATTCTCAACTCGCACAAGCGCTTCTTCCTCTCGTACGCGGCGCCGGTGGTGTGGAACGGCTGCATCATCGGAGCGCTGATTTCCTCGAGAGGTGAGAATCAAGATCAGATCGTCACCTGGGCCGCGTGGGGGACGGTCGCCGGATCGATCGCGCAGTTCGTGGTGCAGCTCCCGAGCGTGATTCGGTTGCTCGGCGGCCTGAACGCGAAGCCTTCGATGCAGTCGCCGGCGGTGAAGGAGGTCGTCAGCGGCTTCCTCCCGGCGGTGATGGCGCGCGGCGTGGTGCAGGTCAGCAGCTGGGTCGACACGGCCTACGCGTCGTTGATCTCCGAGCGCGCGGTGTCGGCGCTGTCGTACGCGCAGACCATCGCGCTGCTCCCGGTGAGCCTCTTCGGCATGGCGATCTCCGCCGCGGAACTGCCGGAGATGAGCGCTGACGCGATCAAGTCGAAGGAAGAGCGTGCCGCCGCCATCCGTGACCGACTCTCAGCGGGCCTGCAGCGAATGGCGTTCTTCGTCGCTCCGAGCGCGATCGCGTTCCTCTTTCTGGGCGATCTGATCAGCGCCACGTTGCTCGAGTCGGGAAAGTTCACCGCCGCCGATTCGCGCTTCACCTGGTACCTCTTGATCGGCTCGGGCGTGGCGCTCTCGGCGCAGACCTCGGGACGGCTCTACTCGTCGGCTTTCTACGCGCTCAAAGACACGCGCACGCCGCTCAAGTTCGCCGCCATCCGGGTCTCGCTCGGCATCGCGTTCGGGTACTACGCAGTGCACATTCTCCCGGGCCAGCTCGGTCTCCCCGCGCACCTCGGAGCGGTCTTCATCACCATCACCACCGGCCTCACCGCGTGGCTCGAGCGCACCTTGCTCGCGCGCGCGTTGCAGAGAGAGATCGGAGTGCTGTCCTCGACGTGGAGCGCCTCGGCGAAGGTGTGGGGCGCGGCGTTCGTCGCCGGAGCGATCACGCTCGGCGTGAAGGTATGGCTCGGCACGAAGTACGGAACGGTCGAAGCGGTGACGAGCGAGTGGGGCGGGTCGATGTTCGCTCCGGTCGCGCTGCCGCGAATTCCGGTGAGTCTCGGCCTGCTCGGCGTGTTCTGCGCGCTGTACGGCATCGCGTGTCTGGTGCTGAAGGTGCCGCAAGCGAACGCGGTGCTTCGTCGCGTACTCCGCCGCAAGTAGTCGTTCAGCGCTGGGGCACGGTGGGGCAACGCCTCTGCCGACGTCACTTTCTTGTCACCTCGATTCTCGAGAGTGCGGATAGAAGGCCCGCCGTGCTTCGACCCGCGCTGTTCGTTGCTCTCACCTGCGCCACGCTTGTTTTCGCCGAACGTCCGCGACTCGGGGTGGTGATCGTCATCGATCAGCTGAGCGCCGAGGCGTTCAACGCGCGACTGCCGATGGTGACGGGCGGCATCAAGCGTCTGGTGGACGAAGGCTACGTGTTTCACGAGGGGCGCTACGAGGCCGCGCCCACCATCACCTCGGTCGGTCACGCGACGATCATGACCGGCGCCTACGGAGAGGTGCACGGCATCGTCAGCAACGACTGGATCGACGCCGCGACCGGCAAGCCGTGTCTCTCGACGGAAGATCCCGCGTACCAGGTGCTCGGCCGTCCCTCGAAGGGCCGTGAAGGAACCGCGCCGACGTGGCTGCGCGCTCCGACCCTGGCCGACACCGTGAAGCTCGCGAACGAGAAGGCGCTCTCGCTGAGCGTGTCGGCGAAAGACCGTTCGGCGATCTTGTGCGCCGGTCGCGCGGGCATGGCGGTGTGGTTCGACGCCGAAGCGCCCATCTTCACCACCAGCACCTTCTACGCGAAGGACCTGCCGCCCTTCGTGAAGCCCACCAACGAGAAGATCGCGCAGATGATTCTGAAGGGCGCGTTCACGTGGGGCCTTCCGGGTGGGGGCATCACCGGCAAGTCGCCTTCGCTTCCTCCGCTCGCTCCAGACGCAGGCGTCGCCGTCAGCGGGCGCACTGACGACTCCGAGCCGTTCGCCGAGCGAAAGGAGCTGCAGCCGCTGCTCGACACCGCCGAGGTCGACGTCGCGCTCGAGGGCGTGAAGACCATGGGGCTCGGCAAAGACGAGATCCCCGATCTGTTGACCATCAGCTTCAGCGGTCACGATCGCATCGGCCACGAGTTCGGCCCTGATTCTCCGGAAGCGATGTCGGAGTTCCTGCACATCGATCAAGAGATCGGCCGTCTCCTCAAGGAGCTCGACGCGCTGGTCGGCAAGGGCAAATACGTCGTCGCCTTCACGTCTGATCACGGAGCCGCTCCAGTTCCCGAGCTCGCGCGCGCGCGGGGGATGGATGCGGGCCGCCTCGACATGAAGAAGCTGCGTGAGGCGCTCGAGAATGAGCTCGACTCGTCGCTCGGTCGTCAGGACTGGATCGTCGGAGCGAAGACGCCGGGCCTCACGTTCAACGCCGCGCTGCGAGTCAAAGCGCTCACCGTGTTGCCCGCGCTGCAGAAGGTGGCGAAGGCGCAGAACGGCGTGATCGAGCTGCTCCCGCAGAACGATCTCAAAGGGCCGTTCGGTTCGCTGTTTCAGCGCGGCGCGTTTCCGGGTCGCTCCCCGGATCTCTTCGTCGTGACCAGGCCGTTCTGGACCTACAACCTCCTCGATCGCACCGGGCACGCCGCGACGTACCTCTACGACCGCGCGGTGCCCGTCATCTTCTTCGGAGGCGCGATCAAGAAGGGCCGCGGCGGCACGACTGAGCTGATTCACGTCGCTCCGACGATGTCGCGCTTGCTCAACGTTCCTACGCCGGCAGCCGCACAAGGCCGGTCCATCGACGAAGTGTTTCGCTGAACTCCTGGAGAACTGAATGTCTCTCGCACTCGCGCTGTCCTTGCTGCTCACGCAGGCTCCCGATGCTGGCTCCGAGGCGCCGTCGCTCGCCGAGGTGAAGCCGATTCCCACGGAGAACGCGGCGCCAGTCGAGAAGGCCGCGCCTCCCGCCGACGCCGAGAAGAAGATCGATCCCACGATTCTTCCGTGGTGGCAGCGCGTCACGCTCGGTGGCTTCGCGCGCGTCGGACTTTTCTACACGTTCCCGTTTCAGGAAGAGCAGCTGGTCGGCGGCAACGGTGGCTTCCGCATGGCCGACTTCCGTCTCAACGTCGGCTTCAACCCCATCGACAAGCTGACGATCTTCACGTCGATCGAGCTCGCGGCGCCGTTGATCGACCCGAACGATCCGCTCACCGGGCGCCGCATCGTCGATCTGCGTGACGCGTACGTGCAGTACGAGCTCCACGATCTCTTCGCGATTCGCGTCGGTCAGCAGCGCCCCGGGTACTACGCCGAGATGTTGATGAGCGACGGAGCGGTGCCCTTCGTCTCGCGCTCGGTGCTCGCCAACGGCGTTCCTCCGCCCGAAGGGTACGGGCCGCGCAACTTCCTCGCGCCCGATCGTCAGCTCGGCGTGCAGATCTACAGCCAGCGCATCGGCGGAGACCTGGTGGGCTTCAAGTACATGGCCGGTGTCTTCAACGGCAACGGGCAGAACCAGCTCTTCAACGACAACAACTCGGTCGAACCGGTCGGCCGTGTCGAGCTCGACGTCGTGAAGAAGGTCACGCTCGGCTTGAACGCCTATTACAACCAGCGCACCGACGGCGTTCGCCCCAACCGGTTGAGCACCAGCCAGTTCGCGTACGGAGCGGATCTCGTCGCCGACTTCTTCGGCTTCAGCGCGATGGCGGCGTTCCTCGGCAAGTCGATGAACTACAGCTACGGCGGGTTGCCGCCCGATGGCTCGCTCGGCGCGATGGCGCAGGTGCGCTACTTCCATGAAGACTCCGGGCTCGAGGGCGCGGCGCGCTTCGCCTGGTACGAGCCGTCGACCGCGCAGGTGCAGGACCAGATCATCGAGTTCGCCGCGATGGTCGGGTGGAAGCCGTTCAAGCTCCCGTTCCGCGTGTTGGCGCAATACACGCACCGCGAGGAAGAGCAGGGCGTGGGCTACCCGAACGACAGCGTTGACGTGATGATTCACGCACGTTGGTGAACGAGGTCACGCATGAGCTCGAGACGAATTCTGCTGTTGAGCCTCGTCGCGCTGGGAGCGGCGTCGTGCTCGAAGACGACTCCCCCGGCGCGGGCGTTTCAGATCACCAGCCGCACCGAGCTGATCGGCGGCAAGCGCGCGCTGGCTGACGTCGAAGCCGCGCCGCGTGACGCGACCGATCTCATCGGCGGCAAGCGCGCGCTCGGCACGGAAGGTGACTTCAAGCTCACCAACGGCGTCATCCACGCCATCATCCAGAACGTCGGCACGTCGCGTGGCTTCGGCAGCTTCGGCGGCTCGCTCATCGACATCGATCTCGTGCGGGGCGGCAACGCCAACGGCGCGAGCGGAGTCGCCGGCAACGACTACTTCACCGAGATGTTCCCCGCGTTCTTCCTGACCGCGCTCGAGCCGGCAAAGGTCGAAGTGCTCAACGACGGCACCGACGGCAACGCCGCGGTCATTCGCGTCTCGGGCCGCAGCGGCGCCTTCATCTCGCTCGTGAAGTCGTTCACCGAGCTGGTGGACCCGACGGACCCGCTCGACTTCACGTGCGATTACATCCTCGAGCCGGGAAAGCAGTACCTGAAGATCGTCGTCACGGTGACCAACAACAGCGCGCGCGACGCGATGTGGGGACTCAAGGTTCCATTCGGTTTCGTCACGCTGCTCGGTGAAGGCCAGCGCCTCTTCGTCCCTGGAGAGGCCGGCTTCGACATGCGCTTCCACCTCGAAGACGTGTTCAAGCGGCCCGCAGCGCTCGACGCGTTGCCCGGCGAAGTGACGAACATGTGGGCCACCGAGGGAGACGGCGTCAGCTACGCGTTCGTGCCCGGCCTGCACCCCGCAGGGAGCTACCTCGACAACAAGCCGATGTACTACCCGACGGCGAAGAAGGACTCGATGCTCATCCCCATCGCGTCGTCGTCGTTCCTCGGCACGTACTTCGCGAAGGCGCCCGAGACGCTGCTCAAGAACGGCGGCACGTATTCGTACACCGCGTTCCTCGCGGTCGGTTCGGGCGACGTCGCGAGCGTGCAGAAGGTCGTCTACGACATGCGCGACGTGACGATTCGCTCCAACGGGCGCGAGTTCGTGAACCGCGAATCGATCGCCTACGGAACCATCTCCGGCGAAGTGCGCGAGCAGAAGACGCTCATCCCGCTCAGTGGAGTCTCGGTCGTGATCCGCGATGACGCCGGCAACTACGTCACGCAGGCGACGACGCAGAAGAACGGCGTGTGGACCGCTCCAGTACCGCCCGGGAAGTACACCGGCGTGGCGCTCGATCGGCAGCGCTCGATCGCGAAGAACGACACGGTGATCGAGATCAGCGAAGCAGGCCAGACGGGCCGCCTCGACTTCGAGCTCGAACAGTCAGGCGAGCTGCGCGCGGTGGTGCGTGATGCCGAGGGCCGCCCGCTCCCGTCGAAGATCAGCATCGTCGGTACGTACGAGAGCCCCGACCTCACGCTGCCCACGCGCAAGTTCCTCTACGACCTGCGCGTCGGAGAGCGTTACCGCGTCAGCGACTCGCTGCCCGACACCGATGACCCGAGCACCCGCGAGTACCTCGAGCAGCAGCTCTACGCGACGAAGGGCACCGCGGGCACCACGCTGCGTCCGGGCAAGTACGTCGTCTACGCGTCGCGCGGCGTCGAGTACGACCTGAAGAAGACCGAGGTCGAGATCAAGCCGGGTCAGACCACCAACGTCGGCTTCACGCTCACGCAGGTCGTCGAGACGAAGGATTGGATCAGCGCCGACTTCCACGTGCACTCCGTGAAGTCGGTGGACAGCGACATGGGCCTCGAGAAGCGCGTCACCTCGTTCGCGGTCGAGGGCGTCGATCTCGTCACGTCCACCGATCACAACCACGTCGCTGACTACGCCCCGACGATTCAGGCGCTGCAGCTCGAAGACTTCCTCGCGAGCACGGTCGGCCTCGAGCTCACCTCGCTCGAGATGGGTCACTTCAACGCGTTCCCGCTGATGCTCCAGCCGGGACCCGTGCAGCACGGCAGCTTCCGTTGGTTCTTCCGGCCGCCGGGGGAGTTGTTCGCTCAGCTCCGCGCGCTCGGTCGCGACCCACAGACCACCGTGGTGCAGGTGAACCACCCGCGCGACACGATCCTCGGCTACTTCAACGCGTTCAACATCAGCAACTTCACCGGCGATCCGCTGCCTGCGTACTCGGCCGTGTCGCTCGACACGTCGCCGCTGCCCGATGGTTCGAAGTCTCCGTACGACCCGAGCAACTTCTCGCGCGAGTTCGACGCGATGGAGGTCTTCAACGGCAAGCGCTTCGACATCATGTTCCCGTACCGCATGCCGGCTCCGGCCGACGCGCCCGAGGGGCCGGAGCCGTCGATTCGCCGCTGTGGTCCAGGAGAGCCGACCATCGAAGAGTGTTTGCCTGCCGCGGGAGAGGTGCTCAACCGCGTGGTGAAGATCGAGACGCCGGGCCAGCCCGATCGCTTCGAGCTGCAGCCGTTGCAGCCGGGCTCGATGGGCGACTGGTACGGAATGCTGGGCAAGGGCTTCAAGATCACCGCGACCGGCAACTCCGACTCGCACGGTGAGAAGGCCGAGGCCGGTTTGCCGCGCACGTACATCCACGTCGGAGCGTCCGCCAACGGGAGCATGCGCGGCCTCGATCAAGACGCGGTGTTCTCGGCGCTGCGTCAGGGCAAAGCGGTCGCCACCAACGGTCCGATCCTCGAGGTCACGGTGAACGGCCAGGAGCTCGGCAGCACCGTCGTCGCGGGTGACGGAGAGATCGACGTGCACATCGTGGTGAAGGCCGCTCCGTGGATCGACGTGAAGCGCGTGACCGTGCGACGCGGAAACACCACGGGTCCCGTGCGTGAGCCCGAGGTGCTCGAGGTGATCGACGTCACCGGTAGCGAGCGTCCGGTGGTGCGCGTCGACGTGAACAAGAAGTACCGCAACATCCCCGACAACTCCTTCATCGTGGTCGAGGCGGCGGGTGATGAGTCGATGTGGCCGGTCTTCACTCCGTACGAAGTGCCGTCACTCGAGATCAGCGACGCGGTCGGTGTGATCGGCGGCGCGTTTGGCTTCGGGCCCACGTTCGGCAAGTACAAGCCGCAGCAGAAGCAGCTCGTGCGCCCGTTCGGCTTCACCAACCCCATCTTCGTGAACCGCGTGGCGCGCCAGCCGCTCACCGCTCCCAAGCGCGTGCTCGGCGTGTCGAACGACAAGCCCTTCGAGCCGCGCGTGATGCCCGACGTGCGCAAGCTCTTCCATGCGTTCCACTCTGATCCGGAATAGCTCGGTCTTCGCGGTGCTGTTGGCGGCCACGGTCGCCAGCGCGCACCCGAAGGGGTTTCACAAGAAGGTGATCATCACGGTCACCCAGACGCGCGTCTCGGCGCTGGTGGTGATGGACGTGGACTCGGGCGATCGCTGTTTGCTGTTGCGCGAAGCGGTCGACGCCGATCGCAACGGAGAGCTCGCCGGCGACGAAGTCGCGAAGCTGCGCGATCGCGTGACGAAGATGGCGACCAGCGCGCTGAAGCTCGGCCTCTCGGGCGCGCCGCTGCCGCTGCAGCTCAAGGACAGCAAGCTCTCGCTGCGTGACGACAAGCGCGCCAATGACTCTCCGTTGAGCGTGGCGATCTTGATGGAACTCGATCACCCGCACGAGATCAGTGAGTCGATGACGCTCGAGTTCACCGACACGTCGCCCGATCAATCGACCATCGTGTTGCAGGTCTTCCAGGAAGGAATGGCCGGAGCTCCGTTCGAAGCGGAAGTGAAGAGCGGCGTGAAGACGAAGGTCCCGCTGACCTTCGGCCGCTAGAACGCGTCGGGATCGCGACAGATCGCCTCGAGGCTGAGCGCTTCGACGGCGGCGATGCGTTGATTGATCGCGAGCAACGAACTCTGCGCCTGTACCGGCAACATCGTGGCCTGCTCGTTGAGTTCGCGCAGTCGCACCTGACGATCGGCCTCACGCACCATCGCGTGCGGCGCGCGCAACGCTTCGAGCTCCGGCGATGAAGGCACCTCAGTCAGCCACGCGAGCATTCCGGCGGTTCTCAGCGCGCGGTCGATCGCGTCTGCCGTCGGCGCGCGCAGGCTGCGAACGCAGTCGATGGCGTCTTGTCGTGACGCCAACCGGCGATCGTCGCGAAGGATCGCCTCGACGACTGGAAGAAACCGGCTCACCTCATCCATCTCAGAGCACCGATCGATCCGAGCAGATGGCGTCGATGCTCAGCGCCTCGATCTTCTCGATGCGTTGCTCGAGCTGTCCGCGCCGCTGCGAATACACGTCATTCGAGTTCGCCAGCTCGCGCTGCAACGAATCGCGCGTGTCATCGACCGGTTCACCGAACCGCTCCTCGCGAAGCTCGAGCTGACGCAACGCTTCCTGGATTCGCGGGCGATCGCTTCGATGTGCACCGTTGAGCGCGCTCAGCTCGCGCCGCAGTTCCTTGATGCGTGCGGCGCGATCTTCCTCGCGGTGCTTCGCGTGCCGCTCGAGAAACGCGACGAAGAGCGGCTCGCGATCTTCTTCCTCGAACTCACGCGCGGCGATC
>JAEUJS010000235.1 GCA_016792935.1 Archangium sp.
CGTGCGGCCATCGCGCGCCAGGTTCTCGGAGTCGAGGCGGCGCGTCTGTGGCGTGCTGCGGTACGCGGCGGCGTTGTTGGTGGCCATCACACCGAACACCGCGCCGGTGACGATGGAGACGCCCGCGAGCCCGAGCAACGACACGCCCGCGATGGTCTTCACGTTCGAGCCGCCGCCGCCCTTGAAGTGGTGCACCGGATCTTTGCCGTCGCGCTTCGCATCGCGACCGGTGAGCGAATCGAAGAAGCCGCCCAGCGCTTCGGGATCCGTCGAGCTGATGGTCGCCGCCTTGTACGCGGAGTTGTGCTGGTCCTTCGTCTCGAGCCGCAGCGCGATGAGATCGAGCTTCTCTCCGGCGAGGCTCTTCCTGGCGATGACCAGCAGCACCTGATCGAGCTGCGCGGCCTTGCCGAGCGACTGCGCGGCCTGGTCACGCGTCGGGCCTTCGGGATCCTTCTTGATGTCGGTGATGGCCTTCTTCCAACCGGGCCCGAGCTCGCAGGCCGCGAGCGAGAGCACCTCTTCACCCGGTGACGCTTGCGACTGGCCGAGCGCGTAGCCGCCGAGCGTCGCGGTGACGAAGTGCTTGCTCGCCGTGAGGCCCGCGATGCTCACCGGGCTGATGCCGCGGAACGTGCCGTCGACCCACACCCGCGCGCCGGCGGGCTCGGTGCGAACCAGCAGTTCACCCTTCGCGTTGCTGGCGATCTTCCGCGTGGCCTCGGCGAACTTGATGAGGTCGGGCGGGAAGTACGTGGGGCTGAACTCGGCCTTGGCGTTGAGGCCGATGACCGATTCCATGTCCTTCTTCGCGGGCAGATTCTCGCCGCCCGTGGCGTGACCCGCGGCCTTCATGGTCCACGCGTCGAGGAGCGCGGGGAAGTCGCGGGAGAGGTCTCCACCCTGCTGCAGACCTTCGACGGCGGCGGTGAACGACGCGGTCGCCTTCTCGTTGTCGAGCTCCTCGATGAGCGTCTTGCCGGCCTTGATCTTCGCGGTGGCGTCGTCGAGCGCGGCGGTGCGCTTCTTCGCGGCGCCCGGGTTGAACGCCTCGTGGTTCATCAGCACCGTGAAGCGGCTGGCGCGAATCAACGCTTCTTCGGCGGCGCCTTCGACGGCGCCCTGCTGGGCGGAGGCCTTGGCGTCGAGCGACACCACCACCACGGCGATCTTCGGACCCCCGGCGGCGAGGGTGGTGCTGACGAGGAACTCCGGCGGGGCCGCGAACGCGTTCCCCAGCAGACTCGTCTGCTGATCTGATCGCGCTGGAAGCGCAAGGCTCGACACGAGGAACGCGAGAACGAGGTGGTTCACGTTCACCACCCAACGCCGTCGCCCCAGTGGGGCTTTGGAGCGCTCACGCATCCCCGCATGGTCGCTCAGGAATGCAGGCATGTCACCAGAACGCTTACTCCTCGTGATCCGGTTCCACGAAGCACCAGCGGATTTCCGGGGCACGGTCGTGGACGGCCTGCTCGAACTTGTTGATCGAATCGACCAGCTCCTGGGTGCTCAACCCGCCCTTCATGCGGATCTTCATCGCCACCAGCACCTCGCCAGGGCCCTGCTGCACGGTGATGAGCCGGAGCACCGCCTCGACGTTCGGGTGATCGGGCACGGTGGCCTTCACGGCCTCGGCGACGACCGGGTCGGCGCTCTCTCCGATGAGCAGCGACTTCACTTCGCGCCCGAGGAAGATGGCCACGCCGATCAACACCACGCCGATGATGATCGACCCGATGGAGTCGAACATGCCGTTGCCCGTCTGCCACGCAAGGAGCAGCGAGATGATGGCAACCGACAGACCCAGCACGGCGGCCGAGTTCTCACCGAACAAGATGATGAGGTCCGAGTCTTTGGTGCGCTTCAAGTACTCGATGAGCGAGAGCTTGCCGCGGCGCTTCTTCATCTCCTTCAGGTTGCCCCACGTCGCCCAGCCCTCGAGCACCATGGAGAAGAGGAGGATGCCGAGGCCGAGCCACACGTTCTCGACGGGCTCGGGGTGCGAGAGCTTGTGAATGCCCTCGTAGATCGAGAACACACCGCCGCCGGTGAAGAGCAGGAGCGCGACGACGAAGCTGTAGAAGTAGAGGTCACGCCCGTAGCCGAGCGGGTGCGACTCGTCGGGAGGCTTGCCGCTCTCACGCACACCCAGCAACAGGAGCAGCTGGTTGCTGCAGTCGGCGGTCGAGTGGAGCGTCTCGGCGAGCATCGCGCCGGAGCCCGTCATCACGGCGGCGACACCTTTGGCCGCGGCGATCGCCACGTTCACCAGCAGCGACTGGATGATGTGCTTGATGCTGCTCTTCTCTTTGTCGTCCTTCTGGTCGCCCGACACGAGGCGGCTTCTACGCGATCCAGGGCCCTTGTTAGCGATCTTTGGGAGCGCGGGCGGTGTTGCGCCCCTCTGGCAACGTCGTGGCGTTCAGGTACTGCAGCGCGACGCGCAGTTGGTAGTCGGCGACCTTGTCGGCCACGTCCCACGCCTTGAGGTTGTCGGGGAGCGAGATCTTCAGCGTGCTGACGTCGGGGCCTTCGCTCTCGCCCTTGAAGTGACGCTTCAGATCCTTCTCGCGGAGCTGGTCGGCCTTGGTGAGCTGACCGCCTTCGGCTTCGGGCACCACGAAGTCAGGGAGAATTCCCTTTTCCTGAATGCTGCGACCCGACGGCGTGAAGTAGCGCGCGATGGTGAGCTTGAGGCCGCTGCCATCTTCCATCTCGATGACGGTCTGCACGCTCCCCTTGCCGAACGTCGGAGTGCCCATCACCACGCCACGCCGATGATCTTGCAGCGCGCCCGCGACGATCTCCGAGGCTGAGGCGCTGCCGGCGTTGACGAGAATGATGATGGGGTACGCCTTCTCGGTGTCGCGATCCTTCGCGCGCTCTTCGGTGACCTGGCTCGCGGTGCGGCCTCGCGTCGAGACGATGGGAAGCCCGCCGGTCAGAAAACGATCGCTCACCGCGACGGCTTGATCGAGGAGCCCGCCCGGGTTGTTGCGCAGGTCGAGCACCAGCCCGCGCAATTCCTTGCCGCCGTTCTGAATGCGGAGCTTCTCGAGCTCCTTGAAGAGCGACGCGTCGGTGCGTTCCTGGAAGTTCTTCACCTTGACGTGGCCGATGCCGCCGTAGAGCGCGCTCTCGACCGAGGCGATGCGAATGTGATCGCGGATGATCGCGAACTCACGCGGCGCGGTGAAGCCCTCTCGCATGATGGTCAGCAGCACCTTCTTCCCCGCGGGGCCGCGCATCTTCTGAATGGCGCGCGCGAGCTCCATGTTGCGCGTGCTCTCGTCGTCGATCTTCACGATCTGATCGCCGCTCTTGATGCCGCTGCGCTGCGCGGGCGTGTCGTCGATGGGAGCGACCACCACGATGTTGTCGTTCTTCTTCGCGATCTCGATGCCGAGACCTCCGAACTCGCCGGAGGTGTCGATCTTCATTTCCTTGAAGACGTCGGGCGGCATGAACTGCGTGTGCGGATCGAGCGTGTCCAACATGCCCTTGATGGCGCCGTGCATGAGCTGCTGCTCATCGACCTGCTCGACGTAGTTGTTCTGTACGTACGAGAGCACGCGCGCGAAGAGCTCGAGCTGTTTGTACGTGCCTTCGGCGCGGTTCTGCGGCGGGGGCGGAGCGCCTGCGAAGACCGGAACTGCGAAGACCACCACGGCGAAGATCACCAACGACCGGAGCTGGAACCGCATGCTGGAAGCTTAAGTGCCAAGCGCGTCACTCCGCACCTCGGGCACCGCGTTCATGTCTGCCCATGTAGGCGGTACGACAAGCCTTCAAGATTTGGGAGGCGGAGGCGGAGGCAAGAGCCGCGGCGGAATGACGAGCGGCGGCGGCTCGGGGCAATTCGTACAGGGCCCACGGAGCGGAATGTTCAGCGTGCGACCGACGCGAAGTGACGTGTTGGTCATGCCATTCGCTTTTTGGATCAGCTTCACGCCGGAGTTGTAGCGAGCGGCGAGTCCACCGAGCGTGTCGCCGCTCTTCACTTTGTGGATGACGAGGTTTTGATCGGGCTGCTTGCTGAGCAGCGGCTGAATGCGACGGCCGAGCTCCTGCGAGCGGCCCGCGTAGAAGCGCACGTGGAAGTGATCGCGGTGACGGCGGGCGTGACGAACGACGCCGGTCCAATCTCCGGTGAAGACCTTGTCGAGCCACGCTTTGTCTTCGCCGTGCTCGAGGGCGTACGCGTAGAGCCGCGCCTGGATGCGCTTGTCGACGAGAATGAACTCGACGTCAGCGCTGGTGATGAGCGTCTTGACGAGCGCCCAGTTGGTCGCGAGATCCATCGCCAGCTCGCGCTTCTTGCTCAGGTTCCCGGGGTCTTCACCGACGGGGTAGTAGAAGCCCAGGTCCACATCGCGACCGGCCTGGTGGCTCTGGTGCGGGCGCAGGTAGCCGCCGTTCTGCTTGCCGATGTGGTTGATGCGCAGCGACGGACATTCTGGGTACTGCTCGCGCACGCTGGTCGCCGCGGCGGTGATGAAGTCGACGGTCTCTTTCGCGCCCCACGCGTTGTTCTCGTCGATGACGTCCCACGCGGCGCCGTCTTTCATCTGCACGCCGTTCACGAGGCGGCCGGCTTCGGTGATGCCGACCGAGATGCTGCCGATCTGATCAGGCGCTTCGACCCACAGCCGCGTCAGCTCTGCGTCGGAGAGATCGGCCGAATAGAGAAGTGAGCCGTCGCCGATCAGATCAGCAGCCTCGGCTGCTGGAGGACGCGACTGAGGGTTCTGCGCGAACGCTCCGTCTTCGCCATCGCTCGACTCGTCGGGGTCTGGAGCGCTGGTGATCTCGTCTCCGCCGCCGACCAGCTCGAGAAAATCCTGCGCGCCGCCATCAGCCGAAGCCAGCGGAGTCGCCGCAAGAGTGAGCGCGAGGAGCGTGGAGAACATCGTGGGGAGAGCGACTATCTCGCGTCAAAGCACTGCCCGGTCAAGGGTGCGACTTTCTGGACTGCGTGAGAGAATGAACGCCATGGCAGCCCTGCAGCTCATGCCGACGCCTCCCCGCGGCGCACCGCCGGAGAGAGTCCCGATCACGCGGGAGCTCCTGCTGGAAATGTGGAATCGCGGACTGCTCGGCACGAACGACCACATCGAGCTCATCGAGGGGGAGATCTACGTCATGTCGCCGATGGGGGAGCCGCACGCTCGTCCGGTCCAGCACCTCAACGTCGCTCTCGCCCGATCACTGCCCAAGGAATTCACATTCCGTTGCCAGCTCCCGTTCGCTGCAAGCGACATCAGCCAGCCCCAGCCCGACTTCCTCGTCTTCAAGAACCGGGATCTTCCAGACGACGAGATGCCGGCGCACGCAGCGCTCGCAATTGAGATCGCCGATTCGACGCTCGACTTCGATCTGAATCGGAAGTCAGTGATCTACGCGCGCGCCAGGATCGCGGAGTACTGGGTGCTCGACGTGAAGAAGCGTGAGCTGGTCGTTCACCGCACGCCCTCTGGCAGCAAGTACCGGAGCGTGAAGCGGCTCGCCGATCTGAGCGCTGTGCGTTCGTCGTCGGTGCCAGGCCTCGTGCTCGACCTGAGTCACATCTTCGTCAAGCGCTGACGAGGCGGTGGTTGCGGGCGAAACGCTCGACGCGCTCCACGAAGTGCGACGGGTGCTCGATCTGCGGCATGTGCCCGAAGTGCTCGACCTCGTGAATCTCGGAGTGCGGCGGCAGACACGACCTGAAGAAGTCGAGGCCCTCGTAGGGCAGCAACTTCTCGCGCTGTCCCCAGATGAGCAGCACCGGCATCGTGAGCTTCGCGACGTCTCCGGGTGACACGAGATCAGCCGGGCTCGCCTCGCGCACGATGCTCTGCACGGTCTCGGTGCTCACCATCTTCCGCAGCTCATCGGCGAACAGGAGCATGCCGAGCGACGGCTTCGCGAAGAGCTTGTGCGCCAACACGCGCGCTTCCTTCACGTTCTGCACGTTGAAGCTCTTGAGCAACGCGGCGAAGCGCTCGTCGCTGACCCTCGCTCCAGCCGGCGAGACGAGGCCGAGCGCTTCGAGACCTTCGGGCTCGTGGAACGCGATGTTGAGCGCCATGCCGCCGCCCAGCGAGTTGCCGACGAGAAACACCTTCTGCGCGATGACCTGCCGGCGGAAGTGCACCAGCAGCTCGACCTGCTGCCGCATGGTGAGCGGGCCGCCCGACGGCACCGGAGAGAAGCCGTTGCCCGGAAGATCGATCGCGAACACGGTCCGGAACTTCTTCGCGAGCGGGAGAATGGTGCGGAAGAAGGCGTTCGCGCTGCTGCCCAAACCGTGCACGAGGAAGAGCGGCGGGCCCGAACCCCCACGCTCGGCGCGGTAGTAGTGGACCTCCGTGCCGTTGACGCGCGTGGTCTCACTCTTGACGCCGCTGGCGAGCAGCGTGCGTCGGATCAACTTGTTGGCCATCGCCATCCATTCCATGCGGATCCGTCATCGCATGAATCGGCGACCGTAGGGAACCGGGCCGGCGGGCGTCGAAAGGGTATGACGGCGGCCTTGGCCCTCTCTCCAGACCCAGCGCTCGAACGGAAGGCGCTGGAAGCCGCTCCGGCGATGTTCCGGCTGGCTGCCCGTCTGGTGGGGAACACGGCGGACGCCGAAGACGTGGTGCAGGAAGCGTTCGTCAAAGCGCTCGCCTCGCTGCGCGCGGGGGAATTTCGCGGTCAGGCAGCGCTGACGACGTGGCTGTTTCGCATCACGACCAACGTGGCGTTCGATCGGCTGCGACGTGCCCGCACCGCAGAGCGCCCGAGCGAGGAGCCGAGCACCGATGGTCAGGCCGACGCTCGGGTGGCGTTGCGCGAATTGCACGACGCGATGAGCGAGCTCCCGCCTGATCAACGCGCGGCGCTGGTCTTGAAGGAACTGCAGGGCCTGACGACGCGCGAAGTGGCCGAGGTGCTCGAGCGCTCCGAGGGAGCGACGGAACAATTGTTGGTGCGAGCGCGCGAGACGCTGCGACGGAGGTTCGAGTCATGAGCCTCGACGGCGAACTGAAGAAGTGGCGCGACGCCACCGAGCAACTCGAGCCCAGCCCGAAGTTGATGGCGTCGCTGCAGGCGCAGATCACTCCGCCTCCAGCCGCTGCACCGCCGGTCGGTGGAAGCATCGCGATGAAGGTGATCACCGTCGTCTTGATCACCGTGAGCATCGGCGCGGCGGCGTGGTTCTTCGCCACACAGAAACCGAAGGAGCCTCTCAGGAGTGCCCGTGATGCCGGTCTGGGCGCTGCGGTCTTCGATCGCGAGCCGCTGACCGACGGTGAACTCGATGGCGGGCTCGCCGCGTGCCCTCCGCTGCAGGAGCCATCCGCTCCCGCGATGGCGCTGATGCCTGGGCCCGTCACGCCGCGGCTGCAGGTCGTGAAGGAAGCGCGGGCGCTGATGACCCGTCGTCCGCTGACCTGCGCGGCGCAAATCGCTCCCCTCGAAGACCTGCGCGCGCATGGCCGCCTCGACGCACAGGAGCAGCTCACGATCGACGCGCGCCGCGCCGTTTTGTGTGGACTCGGAACGACTGACTTCAGCGGCGTCTGGGCACGTCCGGCGATGTGGGAACAGGAACCGCAGCGGCCGCCTCGCCCTCCCCGGCCCTGCGACGAATCGCAGTGGTGCCGCGTGCCGAGGTGCGACCTCACTCAGGAGACCTGTCAGCGCGAGCTCGCCGCGCAGAGCATCCTCGCGTGTTCGGTGCTCGAAGCGCGTCAGCGACTGCTCGACCACGAGTGCGTCCGCACGCTGCGTCGGCAAAGCGACGGCGGCACCGAGCTGACGCGCTTGAACACCGCGCTCTCGTCGTTCGGGCCCGACGCGGGAACGGCGTGGTGTCTCGAACCCGCCGCGCTCAACGAAGCGAAGCGGCTGATGGACCTGAAGGTTCCGTTCGGGTCCCCACCCGTCAATCGGAGGAAGTGACCATGTTGCTGCGAAGGCTGGTGTTGCCGTTGCTGTTGCTCTCGTCGAGCGCGCTCGCGCAGGAAGTGATCTCCATCTCAGGCACGCTGACCACGGCGAGTGGCAAGGCTCCGCTGACCGCGAACTTCTCGCTTCGCCCGCGCGAGACTGGCACCGCGTTCGAGCTCGGGAGCAACGGCAAGTTCGAGCTCAAGGCCCGCCTCGCGCGCAGCTACGACCTGTGGGTGAACGCGGAAGGCTTCGCTCCCATCGTTCGCGCCGTCGAGGTCGACGCTACGGGCAAGCTCGACCTCGGCGAAGTGAGGCTGGAGCGCACGAAGACGGTGACCTTCTCGGTGAAGCTCTTGGGGCGCGATACGGCGAAGGCCACGCCCCAGCAGGTGACGATGGATTTCGGAGGCTGCGCCCATCTCCGCGCCGACGATGGCTCGGGGTGCTACTTCCAACTGTGTCTGAACCAGGAAGGCGCGACGCCGCTGGCGTTCACGCAGCGTGCATCGCTGCAGCCGGTCGGAAGCACGGTGGTCGACGAGCGGTCCACCACGCGTGCCCTGGCGGTGGGCAAGTCGTTCCGCCTCGACTTCGAAGATCCGTGGTGCGCGGGCGAGCTGAAAGTCGACGCCGTGAAGTGATACGTCCCGCGTGTGCTCTACGAGCTCGCGCGACGGCTGAAGGAAGAAGGCAAGAGCGCGGCCGAGATTCGTGCCGAGCTGCTCAAGGTCGGAGCGAACAAAGACGAGATCAACGTGTTGATTGGAAGTCTCGGACTGGCTGCGACCACGCACACCGCGGCGCCCGAGCTGCTCAACAAGACCTCGCGTGTGACGTCGAGCCGCTGGGTCCTCGGGCTGCTCTTCTTGCTCCTGCTCGCAGTGCTCGGGCCCGTCATCTACGTCGTCTATCTGGTCATCGACGGCTTCCGGACTGGGCGCTGATCAGTCTTCTGGTTTCAGCCACGGCAACGGATCGACCGCCTGCCCCGCCTTGCGGATCTCGAAGTAGAGGTACGCGCCCTTGAGCGAGCCGGTGTCTCCGACCTGGCCGATGCTCTCGCCTTCTTCGACTGCGTTGCCGACCTCGACCTGCGAGTTGGCGAGGTGCGCGTAGAGCGAGTGGTAGTTGCCGCCGTGATCGATGATCACCAGGTTGCCGTAGCCCTTGAGCCAGCCGGCGAAGACGACGTTGCCGCTGGCGACCGTGCCGACGCTCGCTCCTTCGGTGGCGCGAATGTCGATGCCCTTCTGCACGGTGACGGTGTTGAAGCGCGGGTTCACGACCTTGCCGAACCCGACCTCCACCATCCCCTTCGTCGGAAACGGCAGGAAGCCCTTGCGCTGACGGAACGCCGACTGCTGCACGGTGATCTGCATGTCGCTCACCATGGTGGCGAGCTCCTTCTCGGTCTGTTCGAGATCGGCGATCACCCGGCTCATGCGGTTCTGTTCGGCGTTCACGCTCGCGAGGAGATCTTTGAAGCGCGCCAGGCGCGCGGCGCTGACCGCCTGCTCGGTGCGCAGCGCGCGCAGATAGCGCTGACCCGTGCTCTCCAGTCGCTCGAGGCGGTGCGTCTGCAAGGCCTGCCACTGCGCGAAGTTCGCGAGGTCTTCCAGCGCGCGCGCGTCGGCGGACACCACGGTCTGAAACGCACGGCGCCGTTTGACGAGCGTCGCGAAGTCTGACGCAGACAGCAGCGCGTCGAGCGAGTTCTGACGCGAGAGCCGATAGAGCGGGAAGAGACGCGGCGCGATCAACTTCTGCTGCGCGAGCAATTCGGCCTGCCCTGCTTCGGCGGCGGCTTCGGCCTCGTTGACCTGTTTGCCGACGCGCGCGACGTTCTTTTCCAGCACCGCCGCGCGCTGCGCTGAATCGCGGGCGAGCCGTTCCAGGGTATCGAGCAACGTCAGCAGGCTCTTCTTCTCGTCGGCGAGCGCTTCGAAGGCGGTCTTCTCGGCGGCGAGTCGCTCGTCGAGCTCGACCTTCTCGTCGATGACGTCCGCGGGATCCGCCGCGAGGACGAGTGCGAGGAAGAGCGCGCCGGTCATACGCGCAAGAACCTCCTGACCGCGATGAAGCTTCCGAGGAGACCGAGCGTGATTCCCAGACCGAGCTGTTCCAGCGCGAGGCGGCCCCACGCGACGACGAAGTGGCCGTCGAGCATCAGGAAGCCGACCAGCTCTCCGCCGTCACGTTCCAACCAGCGGATGAGACCGAACACCGTGCCCAGCGCGACGACGCCCGCGAAGGTGCCCTGCAGCGCGCCTTCGATGAGGAAGGGCATGCGCACGAAGCGGTCGGTGCCGCCGACGAGCTTCTGAATCTCGATCTCCTCACGACGCGCGAAGATCGCGAGTTGCAGCGTCGCGCTGACCACGATGATCGCCGTCAGGAACACGAGCGCGAAGACGATGATGGCCGCCAGCTGCAACGCGCGGGCGATGAGCGCGAGGCGATCGAGCGCTTCCTCGCCGTAGTCGACGCCCTGCACGAACGGCAGAGACCGCGTGCGCTCTGCGAGCTGCTTGAGCTCGGTCGCGTTGCGCGCGCCGGCGGGGAGCTTGAGCTCGAGGCTCCACGGCAGCGGATTTTCGCCGACCTCGGAGAGCGCCTTGCCCTGCTCCCCCAGCTGGGCGGCGAGTCGACCCAGCGCTTCGGCGGGCGAGATGCGTTTCGCGGTGCCACCGGTGCGGGAAAGCAGGGCCTTCTCGAGCTCATCGACCTTGTCCGAGGGTGCGTCGGTGGTCAGATAGACGGTGAACTCGACCTCTCCGCCGAGCGAGGAGACGAGGGCTTCGAGCTGGGAATTCGCGATGCGGGCCAGCCCAAATCCGACCAGCGAGAGCGCGAGCGCCGCCACCGCGATGACATGCACGAACGGCGAACGGACCATGCTCCCGATGGCGGTGCGGACGAAGTAGGCCAGCCGGGCACGGGTGCTCACGTTCGACCCGCGAGTATGCACGCCCCTCGGAGAACCGCCCGAAAGTGATCGTTTTCGAGGGGTGCGGCATCGAAAGGGTCATGAACACGATTCGTTCCGTGGCCCTCGCGTCGTTTGCCGCCGTCTTCGTCAGTGGTTGCTACAACTATATCGACGGGGGTCCGCAGGTCTCCGAGACGCGAACGGTCGAAGGCTTCGATGCGCTTCGCGTCGATGATGGCTTCAAGGTGACCTGGGTGAAGGGCGCGCCGCAGGTGGTGGTCGACGCTCCCGAAAAGGCGCTCGAGTACCTCGACACGAAGGTGAAGAACGGGCGGCTCACCATCGAGCTGCGCAACGGCGTGCGCGTCACCAACTTCGACACCATCATCATCACCGCGTCGAGCGAGAGCATCGACACCTTCGAGGCCAACGGTGGCTCGAGCATCATCGCGAAGGACCTCAGCTCGAACCCGCTGCGCGTCACGGCGAGCGGCGGCAGCGACATCGAGGTCACCGGCGCCAGCGCGGAACTGCGAGTCAACGCGTCGGGTGGCTCGGGTGTGAACGCCGCAGCCTTCGCCGCGGAGGAAGTGTCGATCGACGCGAGCGGCGGCTCGACGGTGGCGATTCAGGCGCTCAAGTCGGTGGTCGGCACGGCGTCGGGCGGCTCCACGGTCACCGTGACTGGCGGCGGTGACGTCTCGAAGTTCTCGACCTCCGGCGGCTCGACGCTGAACTGAGCGCTGAACTGAGATCGGCCATGAACAAGACCAACCCGATAATCGAGCAGTGGCGTGCCGGAGAGTTCGTTCGTGCGGAGTCGATCTCGCACGCCATCGAGCTGCTGCTCGCGCGTCAGCCGAGGACCGTTCGCACCAGCGCCTTCGCGAGTGAGTCGAGCCCCGGCAGCGTGAAGAGCTTCCCCGCCGGGAAGGCCTGAGGCGCCCACTTCTTCCAGCTGAAGTCGTCGGTGTGCTCGGTGATCTTCCCGTCGACGACCTTCATCGTGGTGCTGACCTCGTTGTGAACCGGGCGACCGTTGACGTGGTAGTCGGCGACCCAATGGCCCTTCACGGTCTGACCGTCGGCTGAGTCGACCGTGAACTTCAGCTTCGCGTGGGGGTCGGTCTTGAAGAGGTTGCGCCACATCTTCGTGGCGCCCGCGCGATCGCCGAACTCGAAGATGGCGTCCCTGAACTTCACGTTCGGTGCGTAGAGCTGTTCCATCGCGCCGACGTCTTTCTTCTCGAACGCCTCGTAGAACCTGGTCACCACGTCGTGCGGCGAGGCGCTCTGGCTGGCTTCAGCTGATCTCGTTGCGCTGGTCTTCGCAGCCCACCCGGCCTGCACCGGAGCAGCGGCTTGCGGCGAAGCGGCCGGAGAAGTCGAGTGCGTCTGCGCAGGCGTGACGGCGACGTTCGGGCGGGGAGCGACCTTCATGCCCCTGATGTAGTCCGCGCAATTCAGAAACACCAGTGTTTCTGAATCATCAACCAAGCCGGCGCGAGAGCGCTGCGCGAACGACGTCGGAAGGCGCTCCGCTCAGGGCGAGCTCCCGGTGTCGAGCGAAGTCTTCTGCGCGCCCGGCGCGGCGATGCAGATCGGCGAGCACCGCGGCCCACAACCAATGGCCTTCGAGCCAGGCCGCCGGCACGACTGGGCGGAGCACCTCGAGGCCGGCTTCGGCGCCCCGCGCCTCTGCGAGGGCGACCGCGCGATTGAGGGTGTGGAGCGGCGAGGGGTCGAGCTGTTCCAACACCGCGTAGAGCTCGGCGATCTCGAGCCACGGCGTCTGGGCAAACGACGGCGCGAAGCAGTGATGCGCTGCGATGGCAGCCTCGACGTGAAAGCGCGTCAGGCGCTCGCCCTGCCCCGCGCGCTCGAGCCACTGTGCACCTGCGCGCAGGTGATGCTCGTCCCACGTCGAGCGGTCCTGCTCTTCGAGCAGCAGGAGTCCCCCGCTGGCGTCTTGCCTGGCGGGAAGTCGCGCGGCGTGCAGGTGCATCACGGCGAGGAGCGCGCACGTCTCGGGTTCCGCGCCGACGCGATGCTGCGCGAGGAGCGTCGCGAGCCGAATCGCCTCGTCACAGAGCTCGACCCGAATGGCCTGCGAGGCGTGCGTCGAGAGATGTCCCTCGTTGAAGAGCAACGCGAGCACGGCGCGCACGCTCGGCAGCCGCTCGCGCACCGTCTCGAGCGGCGGAGTGCTCGTCTCGAAGTCGTCGGCGCGCAGGCGATCGCCCCAGCAGCCTTGTCTGCTGATCTGATCGCGCGCGCGCTGCAGCCGCTTGTGCACGTTGGCCTCGGTGAGGAACAGCCGCGCGGCGATCTCGGCGGTGCTGAAAGCGCACAAGGTCTTCAACGCCAGCACGAGCCGCGAGTCGGCCGGGAGTCGATCGTCGCAACACACGACGATCATCCGCAGCTGCTCGTCGCGCAGCTCGTCGTCGAACGTGGCGGTGGGCTCGTCGCCGCGCTCGTCTGGCTCGAGCGGCGGAGCGCGTTCGGACTTCCGCAGCGCGCTGAGGAGGTGGTTGCGAGCGACGCGAAAGAGCCAGGCGGCGCGATCGGAAGGAACTCCGTTCGCGGCCCAGCTCGTCACCGCTGACTCGAGCGCGCTCTGAACGGCGTCTTCGACCTCGGCGAGGTGTCGAACGCCGGCATGTCGGGTGAGAACGGCGACGAGCCGAGCAGCATCGTGACGGAAGGCGTGCGCGACGAGCTCGTTCAATTCTTCACATCTTCGCGCCGGACAGCTCGCGCACTTCCATCACGCCGCCGGGCATCTGCGACGCCGGGCACGCTTGCACGACCTCGACCGCGCGCTCGAGCGAAGGGGCGGCGATGATCATGTAGCCGCCGATCAATTCCTTCGCTTCGGGCGACGGGCCGTCGGCGACTCCGGTCGAGCTGACGAGCTTGCCGCCGGGCTTGAGCTTGTCGCCCACGTCGAGGATCTCGTCCTTGAACTTGTCCATCCACGCTTTGTAGGCGGCGAACATCTGCTGCATCTGTTCGGGCGAGGGCCTCGCGCCGCCGGATCCGGCCGTGGGTGAGGACTGACTGCGCATCAACACCATGAATTTTCGGTTGGTCATGCCCTGAGACGCCTGAGGTGCTGCGAGTTGGACACTCTCTTTTACTGATCGTGCGCCATGAGGCGCGCGGCCTTTTCGCCCCGCTCATCGGCAACCAGCGAGCCGCGCTCGAGCCGCAGCGTGCGCTTCTCGTAGCGTTCGATGAGCGTGGCGTCGTGGGTGGCGACGATCACGGTGGTGCCCCGGGCGTTCACGTCGCACAGCAGATCCATGATCTCGACGGTGAGCGCGGGGTCGAGGTTTCCGGTCGGCTCGTCGGCGAGCAACATCGCGGGGTCGTTCACCAGCGCACGCGCGAGCGAGACGCGCTGCTGCTCGCCACCCGAGAGCTTGAGCGGCGAGACGTCGGCTTTGTGCTCGAGCCCCACGCGACGGAGCATCTTGAGCGAGCGCTCGCGCACCTCGTCGCGCGACACGCCGAGCACGTCGAGCGTGAAGCCCACGTTCTCGGCGACGGTGCGCGTGGGGAGCAGCTTGAAGTCCTGGAACACCACTCCGATGTTGCGGCGCAGGTACGGAATCGAAGACTCACGCACGCGCGCGATGTTGCGACCCGCGATGAGGATCTGACCGCGCGACGGCCGCTCGGCGAGGAACATGAGCTTGAGCAGCGTCGACTTGCCCGCGCCGGAAGGGCCAGTGAGAAAGACGAACTCCGCCTTTCCAATGTCGAGGTTGATGTCCATCAGCACCGGCGGGTCGCCTGGGTACGCCTTGGTGACGTGGAACATCTGAATCATCGCGAGGCGACGATCTCACGGCCCGTCACACGCGCCAATTCACGACGCGACTCAGCTCAGCCACCACTCGGCGAGCTGAACGGTGAGCTCGGGAAAAGGGTCGAGCCCCTTGATGACATCGTCGTTCGACCACGTGCCCTGCAGCTGCCAGGCGGAACCGACGAGCTGAAACGCCTCGAGCACTTTCGCGTTGGGGTCGATCAGCCAGAGATACGGAACGCCCTGCTTCGCGTAGAGCTTTCGCTTCGGCCCGAGATCCTTCACGCGCGTCGAGTCGGAGAGAATCTCGCAGACCCAATCTGGGCGAACGCGAATCGGGTTGTCGTCGAACTTTCCGGCGAGCCGCTCGCGTCTCCAGCCCGCGAGATCCGGAACGACCTCCTCGTCGGTCGCAAAGCGAATCGACACCTCAGGAAGAAAGATCCACGGGCCGCCGCGACCACCGGGGCCCCCTTTCTTGAGCTGGGAGAACACTTCGCCTTCGGCCGCCTGGTGTTTCGGGTTCGGCCGGCCCATCACGTACATCGCCCCGTCGATGACCTCGCCCGTCTGATCATCGGGCAGCGAAGCAATCTCGCGCAGCAGTTCGGCGTTCGACTTCAGCTTTGGAGCTGACGACATTGGTAGATCGTGCTTCCTTTACTGCGGGTTTAAAGACACAGCGAAGGAAGCACGACCCCCGTTCAAACCGTACGTGCGGATTTCCCGCATACGGCTTACCGGTAGGGTTTCGGACAGTCGCATTACGCAGCTCCC
>JAEUJS010000240.1 GCA_016792935.1 Archangium sp.
GGAACTCGGAGCCGTCAGCTGCTTCTGGAGAGCGCTACTTGTGGAACGCGGCCGAACGAAGCGTCTGGTGCTGTTTTCGCACCAATATGACGCCCCATATGACCGTCTGCGGTCCACGGTTTGCGCGTGAACCGAACTAAAAAGCCGTTTCGTCGCAGCTGAAGTCTACGCGTCGCGGATGATCGACACGAAGTCAGCTGACTCGAGGCGAGAGACACGCGGAGCGTTCACTCCCGAGAGGACGAACACGCAGAGCGCTTCGCCGTCTTCGACCATGAAGCCGCGAATCGGAGTCGCCGGCGCACTCACCTGCTCGGCGTAAACCCACACATCAGGAAACAACCGCAGCGTGCGCGGGCCGTACGTCCGCGACTGCACGCGCTGACTCGCAATCATCGCCGCGCGCAGATCTTCGAACGTCGCCGCCGCCGGCCGGCTGTCGACCACCGTGTGCTGGTACTTCTTCGAGAAGCCATCCTGAATGTCCGCCACGCTCGTGCTCGACGTGCTCGACGAAGACGGCTCCATTTCGCGACGGAACGAGTCGGCCGCGATGCGTTCCAGTTCGTCTTCCGTGAAGTGCGGATAGATGGACTCGCCATCGACATCGACGACCATCATCTCGCTGCCCTGCAACCCCATCAGGCTCGGCTTGCCGTTCGGATGATGCGCGACGTACGCGTAGCCACCGCGCTTCAGCTCGACGACGCGCACCGGTTCGATCGGCGAATTCGGAGTGCGCCGCAGAAACAGATCCTCACTCAGAATTCGCGACGCCGCGCGCTTCACCAATTCCTGCACGATGGGCGACACGTTCGCGAACGTCGCTTCCGGCGACTCGCTCGGCTGCTTCTCGAACGCGACTCGGTACGCCTCGCCGTTCTCTCCGACCATGTGCAGTCGAACTGCGCTCGCCTGCTCGCGTTTGAAGAGCGCCTCGAAGCGGCCCTTCTCTTCGACGGCGCGGGTGTCGTCGCTCCCGCTCGCGACGTAGCGGGAGATCATGCGCCACAACCCGCCGCTCCCCTGCTCCTGCTTCACGAACGCTTCCCACGCCGGCATCGCGTCTTTCGAGAACTCACACGAGAAGCCGCTCAAGCCTTCGGCCGAGACGCGCATCGCACTCGCAGTTCCCAGCACCGTCACACCGTCGGGCAGATGCACCGCGAAGCCGAAGCTGGTGCCCTCTTCTGGCAACTGGGGACACCGCGCGCTGAACCCCGCGAGGGAAATGTCCTCGGTGGTCGTCTCCAACTCGCCGCCCGGCAACTGGAGTCGCAGCCGCAGATTGATGGGGTAGCGCGCGTGGCGCCGGTTACCGAACATCTGGTTACGCTTTTTCGCACGCCTCGGCACACCGCGCACAGGACTCCATGCACGCTTTGCATTCGGCATGCATTGACGCGTGCTTCTTGCAGGCCGCTTCGCAATCGCGGCACACCTTCGCGCACAGCGCGGCGAACGCCTTGAAGTGCTTGCTGTCGAGCATCGCGAGGTCTCGCGTCGCGGTGCACACCGGCAACATCGCCCGCACCGTGCCCGCACACTCGGCCATCATCTTGTCGCCGGTGGACAGGCTGCGAACGCAGTGATCGAGGCACACGGTGCCGATGCGAATGCACTCCACCGCGGCGTCGTAGACCGCCTGGTGCGCGGCGATTCCCGACGGAGGCGTCGCGGCTTTGGGCGCCTTGTCGTCGTGCGCGAGGGCGTTGAACGAGAGGACTGCTGCTGCTGCGGCTCCAGTGGTGATGACGTCGCGGCGGTTGATCATGGCCAGTGCTCTACTTCATTTCGCTCGCGATGACCCCTCTGCGTGGGAGTTCGAGCCTGGGTCGCGCTCCCTCTCCCCTGCGGGGCGAGGGTCATTTGCCGGCGAGGCGGGCGAGGATGGCCTGGAACTCGCGCTGCGTGATGTCGAGCTCCTCGGTCAGCCGGCCGTAGAGCTCCATCGCTGAGACGCTGCGACCGTTTCGCTCCGCGGTGAGTTTCTGCAGCGCGACGAGCACGACACGCTCGGTGCGCGTCAGCCCGTCGCGAACGTCGGGCAATTCAGTGGGCGTGCGAGGCGTGCGAGTGCGAGTGCGCTTCACGGAGGAGCTTTCGGTTCATCCAGTGCGCGGCCATCATGGCCGAGGCGCCCATCAACGACAGCGCCGTCTCGAGCGCGAGGTTGCCCTCGAACGCGAACGCCGCGACCGACAGCAAGAGCACACCCGTCACGGCGAGCCCCGCGACGCGCTTGCTGTGATGGCAGCGATAGCCAGGAATGAACGCCCATAGCGCGACACCGACGACCAGGCCGAGCAACACCGGGTGCGCTCCGCCGAACACCGACGTCGCCGCCGGAGCCAGCGTCATCACCAACGGCGTCGTCACACAGTGCACCGCGCACACCGCCGACAGCACCTGACCGAACGTGTCGGAAGGCTCCGCGTGCGGTTGGTGGTGATCATGTGCGTCGGCGGCCACACGTGAACGGTTAGCGCGCAGCCCACGTTTCTGCAACCGACTTGCAGAAACGGACCCGCTACTTCTTCTCGAAGAGCAGGTCTCGCTGCTGCACGAGGTCGACCTCACCCGCGAACTGCGCGAACGAGTCGTATTGCTTGGTCGGAACACGGCTCTGCGTGAGCCGGAATTCCTCTTCGATGATCAACGAGTTGGCGCTCTGCGCTTCCTTGCGCACGTACGAACCCGACGGTCCGTTGAGCTTCACCTCGGGAATCGGCCCGTTGAGCGACCAGCCCGCCGGCAGCTTCAACGTCGCCTTCGTGCTGCTCGCCTCGCTCGCCTCGATGAACAGCGGCGTGACGCGCGCAGGCACGGCGAGGAAGCGACGGCCCACCATCAGCGGATACGTGAGCGACGCGGCCACCAACTTGTTCGAGCCTTCCGCCCGCGCGAAGCGACGCGCGATGAACTCGTACTTCACGACGACGGGCGCTCCGACTTCGCGAGCCATCTTCACTTCGAGCTTCGAGAGGTCTGCGCCACCGAAGTACCGCGAGAGCGCCGACTGCAGCGCCTGATCACGTTGATCAGCCGAGAGCGACTCGAGCGCTTCCGCGAGCTGCGCCGCTTCCGAACCCGCGTACGTCTCTTCACCCTTGCCCGTGAGCTCTCCATTTTCGGCGAGCGTCAACTCGAGCGTCACCGACTTGCCGGGACGCGAGAGGCGCGCCGGAGTCGTCGTCTTCTCCATCGGCTTGCCCGGCTCCGGGAGCACGTAGCCCTCGAGGCCACCGAGCGCGAACTCCGGCAATTCTCCGAACGGCGCGTAGCGAACGAGCGAGTCGAGCCACACCGGCTCTCCGCCAGGCATCGCGACGCGCACGCAGATGTACGGGAGCAGCCCTTCGTTCGGGAACGTGTACGCCGCGGGATCCGACGTGAACGCGCGCACGGCGACGAGTCGCGCATCGAAGCCGAGCGCGTCGAGCGACGACTTGAGCAACCACATGCGGCTGCCGCGATCTTGCGAGACCGACGCCGCGCTCGAAATCGCGAGACCACCATCGCGACCCGACAACTTGTGGTGCACCGCCGAGTACACGGCCTTCACTGCATCGAGGCCGTAGGGCGGCTTCAGGTCCTTCACCGCATCACGCGCGAACGCGTCGACTTCCCACGTGATGGCGCCGCGCTCGAAGAACGCATCGGCGTAGGTGCGAATCACGCCGTCGTTGCCGCGCTGGCCCGCTCCAACCGAGACGAACGGCAACCACTCGTTCGCAGACGGCGGCCCGAGCGGCTCGGGGATGTACGGCGGCACCTTGCGCTCTTCGTGACGCAGCACTTCGTATTCGCCCTCGAGCTGCGGTTTGGGCGCCTTCACGTTGTGCGCGTCGACTTCCATGCCGCTCCCCTTCGGAGCGATGACCACGTAGCTCGACCGTGCGTTCGGCTGCTTCGCGACCTGGAAATAGAAAGCGCTCGCGGTGAAGCCCGGCAGACCAGGTCCACGCGGTGGATGCGCCAGCAGGTACTCGTACTCGACGAGATCTCCGACCTGCACGCCGGGCAACGACATGTCTTCTTTGCCTTCGATGTTCTCGGGCTCGAGCGCGCGGCCATCGGGCTTCAACGTGCGCAGCTTGAGCACCGTCGCGCCCGCGGGGATGTCGACCTCGGCCACGTCCTGCACGCCCTGCTGATCGAGCGCCTTCTGAATGATGTGCACGCGATCGATCATCGTGCCGTCGGGGAACGCCTGAATCGCCGCGGCGTCGAGGACGAACGCGCTCGTCGCGTCTTCACTCCCCGGAGCCGCTTCGTACGACTTGAGCGCCTCTTCCGTGCTGATGGCCCAGGGCTCGAGCAGTTCCTTTCCCGTCTTCGCCCTCTCGATGGCGCGGCGCAGCGGAAGATCAGTTCCATCGAGCTGCAGTGCGACCTCGCGGGCGGCGAGCGCTCCCTTCGCGTCGCCCTGCACTTCGAGCACATCACCGAGCGTGCGCGGGAGCTGCGGGTGACGCGGCCACTGAATGCGCAGCCGGTTGAGCAACCGCGTCGCGTCGTCGAAGCGCTTCTGCGCGACGTAGAGCCCCGCGAGCGAGGTCGCGACGCCCACCTGGCCTTCGTCACGCGCGAGCATCGCTTCGTATTGCGCGATGGCTCCGTTGATTTCGCCGCGGCTGCGCAAGTGTTCGGCGCTGCGCGCGAGGAAGCCCGAGCAGTGCGACGTCTGACCGAGGAGCGTGTCGCTTTCCTTCACCGCATCGCGGCGACGCGCGAGGTCGTACTGGAGCAGCACCGCTTCACACGAGCCGGGGAGCGCTGCTTCGGCTGCGCGAGCCGTCACCGCCGCGGCGGCATCGAGCCCCATGGCGAGCTCGACGCGCGCGATGAGCTGCAGCACGGGAGCACCCGCCGGCGTGTGCGCATCACGCGCAGCGCGGGCCTGCTCGAGCGCGTCGAGCTGACGGCCATCGTCGAGCGCGAGCTGCGCGGTGGCCATCTTCGCCGCGACGAAGTTGGGATCTTTCACGAGCGCGGCTTCGAGCTCTCGCGTCGCACGACCACGCGCGACTCGGGCGGGAATCGAACGGTCGTCGAGCGCGGCATCGGCGCGGAGCACGGCGACGGCCGGCCCCTTCAGCGTGTCGGGGAGGCCGGCGAGCAACGCCAGCGCGCCGTTGCCATCGCGGCCTCCAGCGTCTTTCGCGGCGAGGTAGCGGGCGAGCGCGTCGCCCCCTTCGTCTTCGAGCGCGCGGCGAACGGTCTCGGCGGTGGCGTAGAGGCCGTCGGCGTCGTCTTCGAGCTTCACGTCGCCGTCCCACTTGGGAGCAGGGCCGGTCGCGGGCGCGTACGTCACCTTCGAGGGAGAGCCGTCGTAGCGCTGGAGCGCGAGCACCAGCTGGCCGTTCTGGTTTTCGCGCGCCATGCGCACCATCAAGCGATGCGTGCCGGCGTCGAGCTTGAGCGCGCGCGTGGTGAGCGTGGACGCAGGACGACGCGACGAGAAGCGCGAGAGCACCGTCGCTCCGTCGATGAGCGCGACGTGATCCATCGCGGACACCGTGCGCAGCACGTAGCGCGCCTTCTCGGGCACCGTGACGTCCACCACGAAGAGGTACACGTCACCAGTGGGCGGCTCTCCAGCGAGAGAGAAGCGGCCGTCGGCGAACTTCATCGGGCGCACCGTGAGTGGACCGAACGGGCCCGGCGCGACGTTCGCGAGCGAGCCGTCCTTCTCCGGAGCAGTCGGCTCGGAGATGGCGAGGATGTGCCACGGAGAGAACGGACCGACGAGCGTGCCGACCGTGGGCGTGCCCATCTCGGCGAGGATTTCCTGTTCCTTCGTCAGCTCGTTGAGCTCGAGCCACGCGTTGGCGAGCGCGGCGCGCAGGAGATGCGCGGTGTCGGGCTGCTGTTCTTTGTTCAGCAGCGCGGGGACTCGCGTGCGCACCAGCTCAGACGTCGACTTCGCGATGGTGGTGTTGTCGAGGACGATGCGCGCTGCGACCGGCGCGAGTGGATGACTGGGCTGGCGTTCGACGAGATCGAGCGCGGCGGCGAGCATCTTCTGCGGGAGCGCCTGGCGCTGCGCCATTTCGATCTGCCCGTAGAGGGCGAGCGCTTCGCTTTGATCTTTCGCGACGGATTGATCGAAGAGCTGCTGCGCCTTGTCGGCGTCGCCGTCCATCAGCAGAGCGTGGAAGCCGGCGAGCGCGAGGACGTGTGCGCTCGCGTTCGGGCCTGCCTTCGCGGCGGCGTCTTCGAGGGTCTCGGTAGGTGGCGTGACGCGCTTCGGACAGGCTGAGAGCGCGAGGAGCAGCGGGAGAAAGCGGAGGAAACGCATGGGGCCGGCGGAGAGTACGCGGCACGTCCTGCGAAGCAACGATGGCAGATGAGGATGTGCTCCCTCACCCTGACCCTCTCCCCGAGGGGGAGGGTATCGGTACGCGCACTGCGATCGGAGTCATGTCGTTGATCTTGCGCTATGCGGCGCGCATGACGCCCGCACCTCCGAGCACGCCGAGCGCAGCAACTGGTCCGGTGCTCCCGGTCGTCGGAGTCGTGCTCTCGGTCATCGGGCTCTGCATTCCGCCGGTGCTCGTGTTCGCGCTGATCATCGGCGTCTACTCACTGCTCCGCGCCCGCAAGGACGAGGACTGGGCGAAGCGCAAACAGCTCGCGCAGATGACCATCGCCGTCAGCGGAGCCGCGGTGCTCGTCTTCATCGGCGTGACGCTCCCGAACGTGAAGCGCTTCCAGCTCCGCAGCAAGCAGACCGAGTGCCGCGGCGTGCTCGACCGCGCGCTCGCCGCCGAGAAGAAGTTCTACGAAACGAACAAGCGCTACACGACGAAGCTCAAGGAGCTCGACCCCGCCGCCACGCGCACCACGCAGCTGCTCCGACTCTCGAAAGACGGCGCACTCTGGAGCGACGGCACGCTCAGCGACGACGCAGTGGGCAGCGCCCCCACCATCACCGTGCACGAGACCAACGTGCCTCAGCTCGTCGCCAACGACATCGGCCTCCACGGAGAATGTCCCGCGTGCTCCATCACCCTGCTCTGCGTGAACGAGCTCGACGGAGACACCACGCCCGACGCGTGGACCATCTCGACCATCGAACGCCTCGGCAACGAAGGCGCGAAGATCCCCGGCGGCATCCCGTGGAACGAAGTCGATGACGTCATGAAGTGACGAAAAACGTCACTCGCCGACCGCCGCGTACCGGTAGTCCTCTTCGAGCTGGTAGTCCTCGAGCTCGTACTGATCGCTGACGTCGACTTCCCTCGTGAACGAGCGCGCGAGCTTCACGCCTTCCTTGTCGAGCACGCATCGCGAGACATCGAGCTTCTGCAGCCGAGGGAACGACGCCTTCCCCGCAACCAACGCGCGCATTCCCTCGACTGTGATGTGACTCATCGAGAGATCGAGCGACTCGAGATGCTTCGCCAACTTCGACCGAATCAGCATCGGCACGAGATCATTTCCGAACTGACAGTTCGCCAGGCCGAGATGCTTCAACTTCGGAAACGCACTCGACGACAACAGCGGCTCGACGTCGCGCGCCTCGCAGTTGCACCCGTAGTCCTCTTTGCCGAACCACACATTGAGCGTCTCGAGCTGCGGCGCCTTCATCGCGATGATCGACTCGAGGCTCTTGCGGTTGAAGCCACCGGTCTCGATCCACAGCTCCTTGAGCGAAGGCGCGTCGATCTTCCCGAGCGACATCTCGCCCGCGCGCAGCTTCAGGAACTCGAGCTTGCCCGCCACCGGCCACAGCGCGTCGAGCTTGCCCAGGTACGACCACGACAGCTCCGAGTCTTCGTAGTGGAAGCGACCGAGCGTGAGCTTCTTGAGCAACGGCAAGCCCGGCAGCACGCCCACCAACGCCTTCACCGTGTTGGCGAAGACGAACTCGCCCTCGGCGATGGGGCACGCGATGACGAGCTCGCGAATCAACCGCGACGAGCTCACCTTCGGCAACGCGCGCACCAACTCCGCCGCGTCACGCACGGTGGGAATCGACACCTTCTCGTCGGGACCCGACACGGCCCACCCGCTCGACGCGGAGAGCACCAGCGTGTCCATGAAGCCCCAGCGCCACGTCGAGTCGACGGCCGGCGTTCCGTACGAGCGCGAGGTCTTCGCGATGTACGCCGCGAGCGGCCCGTAGAAATGCGCGCGGTGTTCCCACAGCAACTTCGCTTCGGCGTTCTTGAGCTTCTTGTCCTTCTTCTTCGCGAGCTGGCCCTGGAGCGTGGCGAGCTCTCCGCGCACGTCGCCCTGCCCCTGCAGCCAATCGGCGTACACGAGGAAGCCGTCGTCGCTGTCCGGTGACTTCGCGATCGCCGCTTCGAGCTCGGCGTTGCGCGCGTCGGTGGTGGGCCTGCTGGGCGCCGCTCCGCCGATGACGGGCACGTAGCCCTTCTTCTTCTTCTCCTCGATGAGCCCGTCGTGCGCGCGGCGCGCTTCCCACTCGCTCTTGAACTTCTTCTTCTGTTCCTGGCCCGACGTGCCGATCTTTCCGAACGTCACGGTGAAGGAATCGCCGGTGCGGAGGATCTGCCAGAACTTGCTCGAGGTCCCTTCCTTGAACTCGAGGCGGATCGCGCCGTCGGGAATCTTCGTCGCCATGAACTGTCCCCTCCACACCGAAGAGAACTACTCGAAGCTGAGCACGCGCTGTGGCGTCGAGAAGTAGCGCAGGCCCGACTCGACGACGTCGATGCCGTTGCCGACTGCGCCGTGCAGGTTGTCGCCCCAACACCAGACCTGTCCTCCATTGGCGACCGCGCACGACACTTCGATGTTCGACGAGACCTGCGTCGCGCCGCTCACGGCGAGCACGTCGACCGGCAGCGCGCTGCCCTTGTCGGTGCCGTTGCCCAGATAGCGGCCATCACGGCCCCAGCACTTCACCGCGCCCGAGATGACCGCGCACTGCCGCGTGATGCTCGTCACGCCCTGCGTCGCGCCGCTCACCTGCACCGGCATGCGCGGCTCGAGTTCACCGGTGTCGCTGCCGTTGCCGAGCAGACCCTGGTCCGTCTGGCCCCAACACTTCGCCGCGCCAGCAGCGATCGCGCAGTTCGCCGTGCGGTTGATCGCGAGGCCCGTCACGCCGGTGAGCGGAACCGTGAAGGGCGCCATCGCCTCGGTCGAACCATTCACCGGGCCCTGGCCCCAGCACTTCACGCCCGTCGGCACCGCCGCGCAGGTCTGTGAGGCGTACGCGGCGAGCTCGGTCGCGCCCGTGATGCCCGGCATGTCGAGCGGACGGCCCGAGCGCATGTTCTCGGTCGATTGATTGAGGAGCTGCGAGTTGAAGTCACCGCCCCAGCACTTCACGCCACCCGACGAGAGCAACGCGCAGGTGTGCCGCTCGCCGGTCACGACCTTCGTGGCGCCCGAGACGCCGTTGACGGTCTGCGGGGTGAAGCGATCTCCGATGCGCACGCCGCCGTCTTCCGGCAGCTCGACGCCGAGCTTCGCCCAGTCGTTCGCGCCCCAGCACGACACCGAGCCGTTCCCCAACACCACGCACACGTGGGAGACCGACGCGTCGATGTCGATGACGCCGTTCAGGTCGGGCACGTCGATGGGCATCGGCACGCGCGGGAAGTCGACGGCGCTCCCGAGGAAGCCGAAGGGCCGCGTGGGGTCCGACGTCTGGCCGCTCGCGCCCCAGCAGCGCACCGTCTGCGTGGTGGTGAGCGCACACGCGAACGTGGCGCCGACGACGACCTTGGTGGCCTTCGCGTTGGGGAGCACCGGGAAGCGGTCGGTGATGCCTCCGTCGTAGCCGCGGCCACGGCCTGCATCGGGCATGGGCATCGGCATGCTGCACGCGGAGAGCAACAGAGCGAGCAGAGCGAAATTTGGTGCTCCCTCAGGGCGGGAGTTCTTCGTCATGGTCGCGCTCACGGTCAGTGAGAGTACGTCATCACGAGGTGCATCCAGCACTCTTCAGCGAGCGGATTCACGTACGCGTGCGGAACGTCGGCCCCAAAGACGATGGCGTCGCCTTCTCCCAGCTCGTGGCGCGCGCCGTTCACCTCGAGCACCAGCTTGCCCCGGGTGATGATCAGATTCTCGCGCGTGCCCGGCTGGTGCGCTTCGGCGTCTTCACGGCCGTGCCCCGCGAGCCACAGCTCGTAGAACTCCATCTGCGCGGAGTCGCCGAACGGAAACAACGCGCGCGAGCTGAAGCGGCCATCAGCGCTGACCAATCGCTTCGCGCTCTGCTTGCGCAACACCGTGGTCGTCGTGGTCCGCGGAGCAGCGAGCAACGTCGCGAAGGGAACGTCGAACGCGCGCGCGATGCGCCAGACGACTCCGACGCTCGGCGTGTTGGTGCCGAGCTCGATCTGTCCGAGCAGCGTGCGTGAGAGACCGGTCATCTTCGCGGTCTGGTCCAACGAGAGCTGACGCTTCGTTCGCAGCTCGCGCAGGTTGGTGCCGATGATGCCGTCGAGCTCGGGCAACCGCGCTTCCGCGTCGGGAGGCGGCTCTTCGACCGGCGCTGCTCTCTTCTCAGGACGCGGCGGCACTTCGATGGGAAGGCCCAACGCAGCCCACGCATCGGTTCCGCCATCGAGTGAGTAGACCTGCGTCAGTCCCAACTCTTCGGCAATGCGCGCGGCCTGCTGCGAACGCCCGCCCATCGCGCACACGAAGAGCACGTTGTCGCGCGGGAGCAGCTTGCGCGGCTCGATGCGGAGTTGATCCAGCGGTACGTGGCGCGCGCCAGGGAGATGCCCGTTCGCCCACTCGTTGGGGTTGCGCACGTCGACCAGATCGACACCACCACTCGCGAGCAGCGACTCGGCTTCGCGAGCGTTCACGAATTTCACGTATTGCTCCCCAACGGCGTCGCCCCGAGGGGCTTCGCGCCACCCTGCTGAATGCGCTTCAAAGCCGCGACGAGCGCGTCGATGTCTTCACGCGTGTTGTACGGAGCGAGCGAGGCGCGCACCGTCGCCTCGAGGCCGAAGCGGCGGAGAATCGGCTGGGCGCAGTGATGACCCGAGCGCACCGCGATGCCTTCGCGATCGAGCAGCCCGCCGACGGTCTCGGTCTTCTGACCTGCGAGCGTGAACGACAACACGCCCGCCTTGTCCGGAGACGTTCCGTACAGCGTGAGGCCCGGCACTTCGCTCAGACAACCCGTCGCGTACTCGAGCAGCTCGTGTTCGTACGCCGCGATGTTCTCGAGACCGACGCGCGAGACCCAATCCAACGCAGCTCCGAGACCGACGGCGTCGGCGATGTTGCCGGTGCCCGCTTCGAAGCGCTGCGGCGCGGGGTGGAACTGCGTCTTCTCGAACGTGACGTCGGAGATCATGTTGCCGCCGCCCTGCCACGGCGGCATCGCGTCGAGCAGCGCCTGCTTGCCGTAGACGACTCCGATTCCCGTCGGCGCGAAGATCTTGTGGCCGGAGAACACGAAGAAGTCGCAGTCGAGCGACTGCATGTCGACGCGCAAGTGCGAGACGGCCTGCGCTCCATCGACGAGCACCTTCGCGCCGTGGCGGTGCGCGAGCTCGACCATCTCCTTCGCGGGCGTGATGGTGCCGAGCGCGTTGCTCACCTGCGTGAGCGAGACGAGGCGCGTCTTCGGCCCGAGGAGCTTTTCGTATTCCTCGAGAATGATCTGCCCCGTGTCGTCGACCGGAGCGACGCGCAGCTTCGCGTTCTTCTCGGCGCACAACATCTGCCAGGGGACGATGTTCGCGTGGTGCTCGAGGTGGGTGATGACGATCTCATCGCCTTCCTGCACGTGGCGACGGCCCCAGCTCTGCGCGATGAGGTTGATGCCTTCGGTCGTGCCGCGAACGAAGACGATCTCCTTGTTCGAGCCGGCGTTGATGAAGCGGCGAACCGTCTCGCGCGCGGTCTCGTAGGCGTCGGTCGCGCGGGCGGCGAGCGTGTGCGCGGCGCGGTGGATGTTGGAGTTCTCGCGCTCGTAGAACTTGCTCAGGCGATCGATGACCGAGCGCGGCTTCTGCGTGGTGGCGGCGTTGTCGAGCCACACCAACTGCCGCCCGTTCACCTGCTGATCGAGGATCGGGAACTCGCGCTTGATGAAGTACGGATCGAACTGACCACGCGCGGGCGCGAGCTGCGGAGCGACGTCAGAGAAGCCAGCGCTCGCGGGGAACTTCGGCTCGACGACGCGCGGAGAAGTGAGCGAGGTCGGAGGCGTCGGCTCCGCGGTGTGCACCGGTGCACTCGACTCGAACAACGGAATCGAGAACGCCTGCTGCGGAGCGAAGAGCGCGTCGAAGTTCGGCGCGGTCATGAACGGCGACGAAGGAACCCCCTCTCCCTCGGGGAGAGGGTTGGGGGTGAGGGAGCGCGAATTCGTCGGAGCCACGGGAACCGCACCGCTCACGACGTGAGGGCTGGTCGGCGCACCGACATCACTCGCGGAAGGCGGAGCAGAAGGTGGCGCTGACGGAGGCGCGCTCGGAGCGCTCGGCGAGAGAGCGGACTGCTGTGCTGGAAGTGAGGGCTCCCTCACCCCAACCCCTCTCCCCGAGGGAGAGGGAACCACTTCCGATGACGTCGGCAACGCGCCGGGCGTCTGCGCGTGCGTGAGCGACGCAGGGCTCGCGTTCAACGGATGTTTCGCATCACCATCCATCGGCACGGGCGGCGCGGCGTACTGTTCGTTCGCCAGCTTCTGAATCAACACCGACATCGACACCGGATCCCACTCGGGGAGCGTCGGCGCACCCGGCACCCGCAGAATCGCAGTCGCGAGTCCGGGCGTGGGCACGTTGTTGGTGGGCACCGCAGCCGCGTGCGTCGGCATCGGAGTGTGTCCGACCGCCGGGCGCGCTTCTCCAGGCACCACCAACACGTTCACCGAGTTGGGATCAGGCGTGCTCATGCGTACTCGTGGAAGTGGTCGATGGTGACGCCTTCGAGCACTCCGAGCGCGTCGTGCGTGAGCACCGCGACCGAGCAGTACAGCGACAGCAGGTACTGCGCCGCGCCCGCCTGGTTGATGCCCATCATGCGCACCGACAACGAGGGGCTCACTTCGCCCGGCAGACCCGGCTGGAAGAGGCCGACGACGCCGCGCTTGCGCTCACCGGTGCGCATCAGCAGCAGGTCGGTCTTGTTGCCCTTCACGGGAATCTTGTCGCACGGCACCAGCGGCAGACCGCGCCACGTGATGAACGGCGAGCCGAACATCTGCACCGTCGGAGGCGGCACACCACGGCGCGTGCACTCGCGACCGAACGCAGCGATGGCCCTGGGGTGCGCGAGGAAGAAGGTCGGCTCCTTCCACACCAGCGAGATGAGCTCGTCCATGTCGTCGGGCGTCGGCGGACCCTTGCGCGGCTTGATGCGCATCTCGGGGTCGGCGTTGTGCAACAACCCGTAGGCGCGGTTGTTGAGCACTTCGTTTTCCTGCTTCTCCTTGAGCTTCTCGACCGTGAGCGAGAGCTGTTCCTTCACCTGGTCCATCGGCGAGCGGAAGAGATCGCTCACGCGCGTGTCGACTTCGATGGTGGTGGTGACCGACGTGAGCACGTACTCGCGCGGCTGCGGGTCGTAGTCGGTGAACGCAGTGGGGAGCGGCTCACCCGGAGCCGGGCTGCACTTCACGGCGAACTCGTCTTCGCGCGCCTGGTTCACGCGGTACACGCCGGCCTCGACCGGAGTCCACGGGAGCATCTGCACCAGCCAACGCGGCGTCGTGCCTCTCCACTGCGGCGGCGTCTTGGTGGTGTTCGCGAGCTGGCGCGCAGATTTTTCGCCGAGCGTCTTCAACTGATCAGCCATGGTCCCCTCAGGTGAGTGTTGCTGCGTTTTTCAGTGCTTCAAGCGCCGCCACCGTAGCGAAGCGCCCCTGGCTTGTCGCGGTGTGTCAGAAAGCTCAGAGCGCGTAGGTGTGCTCGAACAACACGCGGCCATCGCCACCGACGAACCGCGCGCGGACGCTGCGGTTCGACGGGTCGAGATCGAGCACGACCACGTTGTTGTCGGCCGACGCGTAGTCGAACTGCGGACCGCTGGGGTACGTGAGCGCGGGGTTGGGCAAGTTGGATCCCGCAGGGCCACACGCGAGCTCGACTTGTTCTGCGCCGACGCCATCGAGCGCGACGCGGCCGGCGACTCCGATGTGGAAGTCGCCAGTGAGCCACAACACGCCGCTGCGATGTTGATCGACGAACTCGAGGAGCTCGCGGCGTTGCTCGGGGTAGCCGTCCCACCGGTCTTTCGCGAGCGCCTGGAAGAGCGCCGACGGGTAGTTCCCGATGGGGACGGAGTTGAGGACGAGCTTGAACGTCGCTGGGCTGTTCGCGATGCCCTGCTTCAGCCACTGGAGTTGCTCGGGAGAGATGTACTGACCAGCGGCGCTGTTTCGTTCGCCGCGGCAATCGAGCACGAAGATTTCCGCGGTGCGGCCCCAGCGTCGGCTGCGCCAGATGCGATTCGGCGCGTCGATGCGCGCGGGCTGATGCGCGAAGAAGCTGTCGCGCGCGATGGAGAAGCGTTCGGGCGTCGTGTGGTCGGGGCTCGCGTCGTTCTCGACCTCGTGGTCGTCCCACGTGGCGATGGTGCTCGTCGCTCGGCGCATCGCGCGGTTCGGTGCGCGCGCGAGCGCGCCTCGCCACTTCGCGTCGTAGTCGGAGCGGGTGATGGCTCCGTCGGCGTACACCGCGTCGCCGAGACAGAGGAACGCGTCGAGCGTGAAGCCGTTGCCGACTGCGGCGAGCGGGAGGAGCGCCGTCGTCTGTCGCGCGCAGGAGGAGACGGCGAAGGTGAGCGGCTCGAGCGCGTCGTCGGCAATGGCGGCGCGGAAGCGGCCGGTGTCGCTGGTGCGTGTGTCGTCAGTGAACCGGAAGACGTAGCGCTCTCCGGCGGTGAGGTTGGTGAGATCGAGTTGTGCGGCTCCGTCGATGACTTCGACTGCGCGGCGTTGGCGTGCGTTCTCGTCTGATGCGGGCCACCACTCGACGAAGAGTGGATCGGCGCCGGAGTAGACGGTCCACACGAGTGCATTGGTGGTGGTGACGTCGGCGCTCGAGACTCCGCAGGGGAAGCCGTCGGCGGCTGGCGTTTCTCGTGCCTCTGGTGCGCAGCCACTTGCTGCGAGGGCGAGGAGAATTTCGCGGCGCGTGAGAGGGGTTGGGGTGAGGGAGCGCGTCTTCATCGCACCGCTCCCAACGTCGCGAGGCCTTCGATCACGTCAAAGACGAACAACGAGAGGACAGTGGTGAGAAGTCCTGCGGCCATCACGGCATCGCCGCGGCCCCAGCGCGTCTCTTCGAGGACGGCGCCGACGGTGTACGTCAGCGCGCCCAGCGCTCCCGCGGCGAGTGGCCAGCGCGAGAATTCCCACGCCTTCTCGCGAACGCGAATCACGTCGTGCTCAGGCCGCCACCACGTTGCGATTTGCGGCACGAGCAGGTGCGCGATCGCGAACTGCACACCGAGCATCACCAGCATGCCGCCGTTGCTCACCCATGGATTCGGACGGCCGTTGACCGCGAACGGAGCGAAGTGCGTCGAGAGCCCTGCGACCAGCGCGGCGCCGGTCGAGACGGCGAGCACTCCGGTCGTGGAGCTGACGAGGCCGAGTGTGTTGAGCGCTCCGTGTTCGACTGGTGTTGAAGAGCTTGGTGGAGGCGTCGCTGCTGATCCCTCGGGGCGATTCTGCGGAATCGTGTTCGTGTCGCTCGCGGCTGCGACTGCCGAAGGTTGTGCTCCCTCACCCTGACCCTCTCCCCGAGGGAGAGGGGATCCGGCAGCAAAGAGCACCAACAGCGCCCAGGTCATCGAGCGTCAGCTTGCCACGGCAGCCGCGTCGGCCACGCATGACGCTTCGCTTTCGATAGCCCCGAGGTCCTCCCTCGGGGCCGAACCGACACTTGGGCTCGCTTTGAAAGCACTCAGTCATGTCCCGTCAGAAAATCTCTCCCGAGGCGCTCGCGCGCGCTCTCTCGATCCGTGATCTCACCGACCCCGCGAAGGGGCCACACGCGATGCAGGTGCTGCTCCACGAGCTCGTCTCGAAGCTCTGCGGAGCGTGGAGCTGTCGCGCCGAGATCATCCGCGGCAGCCCCATCGTCAGCGTGCACGACAACTACGACGCCCTCGGCTACCCGCCCGATGGAGCCGCCCGCGACGCGCGTTACTCGCGCTACGTCACCGACGACACGCTCCTGCGCACTCAGATGAGCGCGATGATTCCGCAAGTACTCTCTCCCTCTCCCTCGGGGAGAGGGGTTGGGGAGAGGGAGCTCATCGTGCTTCCGGGCCTCGTGTACCGACGAGACACCGTCGATCGACTCCACGTCGGAGAGCCGCACCAGGTCGACCTCTGGCTCATCTCGCAGAACGAAGAGACGACGCGCGAGATGTGCGAGCTGGTCATCACCGCCGCGCTCCCCGGTCGCGAGTGGAGAGTCACCAGCACCACGCACCCCTACACGACCAACGGTCTGCAGCTCGACGTGCGCGACGAAGGCGAGTGGATCGAAGTCGGAGAGTGCGGCGAATCGCGCCTCTCTCCCGGTCTCGCCATGGGGCTGGGACTCGATCGACTCCTGATGTTGCGAAAAGGAATTCCCGACATCCGCCTGCTGCGTGCTGAACATCCGCAGCTGCTCGATCTCGAACCGTGGCGGCCCCTCTCGAATCAGCCTTCGGTGACGCGCGACCTCTCACTCGCGGTCCATCCCTCGAGAGCAGAAGCGGAGGTGCTCGGTGACCGGCTGCGCGAAGCCCTCGGGACCGCCCGGGCCGAGCTGGTCGAGTCTATATATATAGTATCGGTCACCGAGGGCCGGACCCTGCCTCCAGCGGCTCGCGCACGCATCGGCATCGACGACGAGCAACTGAACGTGCTGTTACGCGTCGTGTTGCGCGCGGTCGATCGCACACTCACCACCGAGGAGTGCAATCAGCTCCGCGACGACATCTACCTCGCGCTCCACGAGGGCCGAACGCATCAGCTGATCCTCGCACCGTGAGGAGTGAGCAGCTCGCGGTACCACTGCGCCGCCTTCGCCGCGCGTCCCGGCAAGGCCGTCGTGCCCCACACCATCACCAGCACGCGCGTCGTCTCGGGAGTGGTCTTGGTGCGCTGCGAGTCCTTCACCGCGTTCGCGCACGGACCTTCGGAATCGAAGAGACACACGAGACCGGACACGTCGATCACCTGCCCGCCCTGATTGAAGACGTACGTGGTGCCCGCGGGCGCAATGCGAACGGTGAACGGCGGCTTCGCGAGCGAAAGGTCCACCACGGAGATCGGCAGCCCGCTGTGCAGCGACGCGACGTTGCACGCATCGACCACGAGGTTGATCGACCCGAGCGCGCCCTCTCCGACCGCGCGCACCAGGTACTCACTCGCCGGCTTTCCGCGACCTGTCGGCTTGTAGCCACCGTGACGCAGCAGATCTCTCACCGCCGTTCGCACCTCTTCGCTCGAAGACAACGGAGCCGGCGCATCGAGCTTGAGCAAGTTCATCACCGCGTCCACGCGACCGTGCGACTTCATCGGCTGCGCGAACTCCGCCGTGAACCAGCTCGCATCCAACAACGGGTGCGCCTCAGCCGTAACCGTGACCTGACTCGTCATGCGGGCATGATGTAGCGCGAAGGTCACCGACGAGGGGCGGGAGCCCGGAAAAGAATGCGGCCGATCGATGCAGAGTTGTTGAGCGGTGAAGAGCTCTACCAGCGCGTGGTGCTCGACAAGCTCCTGCACGCCCGCGAGTCGGTGTGGATCTCGACGGCCAACGTGAAGGCGATGCTGGTCGAGCTCGATCCCGGAGACTTCCGGCCCATCGCGGACCTCTTCGCGCAGCTGAGCAAACGCGGCGTCGAGCTGCGTGTGTTGCACGCCGAGCTGCCGAGTCGGCCGTTCCGCAACGCGTTCGACAAACACGAGCGGCTCACCAGCGGCGGCATGACGCTGAAGATTTGCCCGCGCGTGCACTTCAAGGCGGTCATCGTCGACGGCGCGTGGCTCTACCTCGGCAGCGCCAATCTCACCGGCGCCGGCCTGGGCGCGAAGCACAAGGACACGCGCAACTTCGAGACCGGCATCGTCACCGAAGACTTCGACACCATCGATCGCATCACCGCGCTCTTCGAGTCGGTGTGGAGCGGAGCGGAGTGCAGGGCCTGCCGGCTCCACGACGTGTGTCCGGACCCGATCGGCCCGGGCCCGAGCAAGAAACGCAAACGAGCCAGCGGCAAGAGGAAGGGCAGCGACATCGTGCTGGGTCGCTCGCGGCGATTCTCACGCTAGAAGGCGCGCATGTCGCTCGACGCACTCATCCTCGACCTCGGCAACGTCCTCGCGTTTCACGACAACGAGAAGTTGTTCGACGAGATGGCGCGCGCGTTCTCCACCACGCGGGACGTCATCAAGGAAAAGGTCGACTCCAGCGTGTGGGATCGCGTGAACCGCGGCGGCCTCAAGGGCGATGCATTGCGCGTCGAGCTCGTGCAGCGCCTGGGGAAAGAAATCACCCCCGACGAGTGGTTGCGCGTGTGGAACTGTCACTTCACCATCAACGAGCCGATGGCGATGACGGTGGGGTTTCTGGTCGGCAAGGTGAAGCTGGTGCTGCTCTCGAACACGCACGATCAGCACTTCTCGTTCTTGAAGCCGCAGCTCCCGGTGTTGAACGACTTCGACGCGCTGGTGCTCTCGTGTGAGGTCGGCCACGTGAAGCCCGAGAAAGAAATCTACGAGAAGGCGCTCGCTGCCGCGGGCACGTCTCCGTGGAAGACGGCCTTCTTCGACGATGTGAAGGCCTACGCCATCGGCGCCACGCAGGTCGGCATGCACGGCCGCGTCTTCACCACCGTCGAGCAGTTCACCGACGATCTTTCCAAGCTCGGGTTCAAAGCTGCGTAAAGTGCGCGCCCGGAGGGAACACCACACATGAAGTCAACGCACCTGCTCGCTCTCGTCGCCGTCTGCTCGATCTCCACCGCTGCGTTCGCAGAAGACCCGCCGCCGCCTCCTCCGCCCGCGGAGAATACGGGCGGTGATTCAGGTGGAGGTGGCGGCATTCGCGCCGCTGGAGCGCTGCTCGACGCGTCGACCTACGACTCGCGCCCGATGGTGCTCTCGATCCACGGCACGTTCCCGTACGCGCACTTCTTCTTCGGCAGCTTCCCGATCGGTGGCGGCGCGAGCTTCTACATTCCCATCGTGAAGAACGGCTTCATTCCCAGGCTCAACGAGGAATTCGGCATCGACTTCGGAGCCGACGCCATCATCTACGTCGGCTACACGGCTCCGTTCTCGATCTACCTGCCGGTCGGCGTGCAGTGGAAGTTCCACATCCTCAGCAACCTCGACGTCTACGCGAAGCTCGGCTTCCTCGCGCGACTCTGGTTCGGCGGGCCGCTGGGCGTCTTCTACCCCGACGCCGTCGCCGCGGTCGGTCTGCACTACATGTTGAGCAAGAGCTTCGGGCTCAAGGCCGAGGTCGGTTACCCCGGCGTGCGGCTCGGCGTCGTGCTCGCGTTCTGACGCAACGAAGCTCGTGAAGATCTCCACGCTCTGGGAATCGGTCGGCAACACGCCGCTCCTTCGCATCGGCACGCTGAGCAAGCGCACCGGCAACGAGGTGCTCGGCAAGGCGGAATTCATGAACCCGGGCGGCTCCATCAAGGACCGCGCGGCGAAGGGCATGATTCGCACCGCCGAAGAGAAGGGCCTGCTCAAGCCCGGAGCGACCATCGTCGAAGGCACCGCCGGCAACACCGGCATCGGGCTCGCGCTCCTCGGTCGTGAGCGCGGCTACCGGGTGGTGGTGACGATGCCCGACAACCAGGCGCGCGAGAAATACGAGTTCCTCGAGGCGATGGGCGCCGAAGTGCGCAAGGTGCCCGTCGTTCCGTTCGCCAACGAGAACCACTTCTTCCACGCCGCGCGGAAGTTGAGCGAGCAGAACGGCTGGTGGTGGGCCAACCAGTTTGAGAACACCGCCAACGCCGACATCCACGCCGAGACGACGGCCGAAGAGATCTGGCAGCAGTGCGACGGCAAGGTCGACATCGTCGTCGCGTCGTGCGGAACGGGTGGAACGCTCGGAGGCGTCTCGAGCGCGCTGAAGAAGAAGAACCCGAAGCTCGAAGTGGTGCTGGTCGACCCCTTCGGGTCGGGGCTCTATTCGTACGTGCGCGAGGGCAAGGTCGAGACGACTGGTGGCTCGATCACCGAAGGCATCGGCATCATGCGCATCACCGAGAACTTCAAGCGCGCGGTGGTCGATCGCGCGATGCGGGTGAGCGACCAGGAGATGATCGAGATGCTGTACCACCTGGCACGCGAAGACGCGTTGGTGGTGGGCACCTCAGCGGCCCTCAACGTGCGCGCGGCGTACGAGCTCGCGCGCGAGCGGCCGAACCAGAACCTGCGCATCGTGACCTTCTTGTGCGACCACGGGAGCCGGTACGCCTCGAAGATCTTCAACCCCGACTTCCTCGCCAGCAAGTCGCTGGTCGTGAAGCCGCTGCCGTGAGCTGACTACTTCTTGTTGCCGTCGGGCTGGCCCGCGAACAACACCGCCGTCGGCTGGCCGAGCAGGAACGCCGTGATGGCGACGGCCTGACCGCGCTCGAGCCGCTGAACGAAGGCGTCGTGGTCGGACTCGATGATCTTCTTGCTGGGGTGCTTGGCGCCGAAGTGTTTGTAGAGCTCGTCCTGCGAGAGCACCCACACGCGGCCGAGCATCTGGTGATCAGCCAGCTCGTGCACGGTGAGAATCCCGGGATTGCCGGTTTTGGTCGCGGCCTTCTGCGCGGCGCCGAGGTCGACGTCGCCACATGCGAGGTGCTGCGCGTCGATGAACGTCTGTTCCATCGTTCGATTCCACTTCGCCCACTGGTGCCACGCCGCCGGAGAGTTCGAAGTCGCCATGAAGCGGATGCTGCCATGCAATCGCCTCGAGATCGCCACGTACCGCGCGCCATGCTGATGACCGCAGCGCTGACGATTTTTCTCGCGCAGTCCAGTCCTCCGCTCGTGCCTTCCGTCACCGCTGAAGATCCGCCGCCCCTCACGAATGAAGACGACGTGGTGAAGTTCTCCGACTTCGTGGACCGGCATCTGTTGTCGGTGACCACCAATTCCGGCGGAGCACAGGTCAGGACGCGCGCGCGCGCATTTCGTCTGGTGGACGAAGACTTCGAGACGGCGTTCGCGCAGGTGCCCGAGGCGATGGAGCTCGCCCACCGCGCACATCAAGACGCCATCACCGCTTCACATCTCGACGCGGCGAGCATGGTGCTGCTCGGGCTCTCGACGGGAGCGGTGCTGGTCTCGACCTTCGTGCCTGCCTTCGTGATTCCGATTCTCGTCGGGTCGATGGTGGGGCTGGTGGTGTCGCTGATCATCGCGCTGGTGGCGCTGCCGGTGGCCCTCTCGGCGCAGGAGCGCTTCTTCAACGCGGTGTCCACCCACAATCACGGCTTGCTCGACCTGCGCGCAGCCGGAGGCCAGAGCGGCGGCTTCGGTGGAATGACAGTCGCCTTTTGAGACGCAGCGCGTAAGGTTCGCGCGCGCCAAAGCCCCTGGGGGCGACGGCGTTGGGAGGCAAATTGAAGCGCGCGCTCGAGATGATCCGTCTGCGGCTTGGTCGCAATTTCCTCATCATGCTCGTGCTGTCGGTCGTCGCCACGGGCTTCGCCGGCGTGTGGTGGGAATTCGACGTCATGGAGATCAGCGACGACGAGCGCGGCGCGTACGACGACGGCCTCAAGGCGTTCACGCTCCCGAAGCGCGCGGTGCTGCAATTCCTCCAGGAGAAGACCGGCCTCGGCAAGGTCGTCCGCAGCGAAGACGTCGTCATCGTGGCGCTCGACGACAACACGATGCAGGTGATCTCCGAGGATCCCGTCCTCCGCGACCGCTACAACGCCTCGCTCCCCTACCGCCGCATCATCTGGGCCGATCTCATTCAGTACCTCGAGGCCGGCGGTGCGAAGGGCGCCGTCTTCGACATGGTCTTCAACGAGGCCAGCACCGACGGCATGGGCGAGAAGGCGTTCGGTGATGCCCTCGACACCGTGAAGATGCCCGTCATCCTCGGTTTCAACGAGTCGATCAACGTGGCGCCGCTCCCGAAGGTCGAGCCGACGTTGAAGCGGCCGATCGGCCCGATGCCGACCTTTCAGAAGGAAACGCCTGAGGGCGAGTTCCCCGAAGAGCCCACGAAAGAAGAGTTGGAACAGATCACCGCCAAGCTCGCACTGGCGCGGCTCGAGTGGGCTGCCAAGGCGTACTCCGCGCCCGTGGAGTTCAAAGGCGGCCTCGAGAGCGCGACCTTCCCGCCCTTCGTCGAGACCGTCGAAGGCGCGCCCGGCAAGGAATACCCCCGCACGCCGCTCGCGGCTGTTCCGCGTTTCCTCGAGACGGCAGACGGATTTGGAGCGGTCATCGGAGAGGAAGACGAAGACGGCAAGCTGCGCCGCACCTCGTTCTTCTACAGCGACGGGCAGAACGTCTACCCCACGCTCCCGGTGCTGGCCCTGTCGCAGATCGACCGCGCGGAGAGCATCAGCATCGAGCCCGGCGCCCTCACCATCGGCAAGCGCAAGGTGCGCATCAATCAAGACGGCACCGCCGAGATCCACTACGGCGGCAAGCTCGACGATCGCTTCAAGCAGATCTCACTGGTCGCCGTCGTGCGCCGGTTCGTGTTGTGCACGCTCGACGACGTCAGCAAGCGCCCCGATGACTGCAAGGACCTCGCGAACGACAAGCAGAACACCTTGTTCAAGGACAAGATCGTCGTGGTCGGTGGCGTCGCGGTCGGCACCGGCGACTCCAAGGCGACTCCGCTCGAGCAGGCGACGCCTGGTCTCGTGAAGCAGGCCGCGACCATCGACAACCTGCTGCACGATCAGTTCATCATCGCGGCGCCGTTCTGGGCCTCGCTCCTCTTCTCGTTCTTCGTCGCGCTCTTCTCCGTGATGTTGGTGCTCGTCGTTCGCAACACGTTCGTCGACATCGGCTGGCCCGTTCTCTTGTACGTCGGGTTCTTCATGGTGACGGGCAGCTTCCTCGTGGGCACGCGCATTCACGTGCTGTCGGCGATGCCCGGACTCGCCGGCACCGTCGCTTCGATTCTCGCCACCACGTGGGAACGGCTCTTCGCGCGCAAGGAACGCGAGCGGATGAAGGAGCTCTTCCAGAACTACATGGAAGCCGACCTCGTCGACATGATGGTCGAGCAGAAGAAGCTCCCGTCGCTCGAGGGAGAGAACATGGTGGTCACCGCGTTCTTCTCCGACATCAAGGGCTTCTCGACCTTCTCCGAGAAGCTGAAGGAAGAGCCGAAGCGGTTGATGAACGTGATGAACCGCTACCTGTCTACGGTGACGCCCGAGCTCACCCAACACGGGGCGTGCATCGACAAGTACATCGGCGATGCCGTCGTCGCGCTCTTCGGAGCGCCGGTTCCGCACGACGACCATCCGCTGCGCGCGTGCAAGGGCGCGCTCGACGTGCAGAAGGCCATCGCGAAGCTCCGCGAGACGTTCCGTGCTGAAGGCTTGCCCGACGTCTATACGCGCGTGGGCATCAACACCGGCACCATGATGGTCGGCAACATCGGCAGCGAGCAGCTGCTCGACTACACGGCCATCGGCGACGAGATGAACCTCGCCGCGCGGCTCGAGGGCGCCAACAAGAACTACGGCACGCTGATCATGATGGGTCAGGGCACCTACGAGGCCGTGAAGGAACAGGTCGAGGCCCGGGAGCTCGATCTCATTCGCGTCGCTGGAAAACAGAATGCGTCCCGGGTGTACGAGCTCCTCGCGATGCGCGGTGAGCTGCACCACGACAAGATGAAAGTTGTTGACCTGTATGGGCAGGCGCTGCTCGCCTACCGCGCGCGCCGCTTCGCTGATGCGAAGGCGAAGCTCGGCGCGGCACTGCAGGTCGATGAATCAGATGGTCCGAGCCGCCGGCTGCTCGCGCTGTGCGCTGAATACGAAGTTCACCCGCCCCCCGAAAACTGGGACGGCGTATCGACGTTGGAAAAATGAAGTTCACCGATCAGGAGGCAGCATGAAACGCATGTTGGGAATCATCGCCGCAGGTGCGCTCGCCGCAACCAGCGCGATGGGGGGCGTCGCCAAAGGCGACACGCTCTTCATCAAGAACCGCGTGAAGATGTCAAAGGACCCGAAGGCCGGCTCGGCTGGCGTCGGTGCCGAGCTCGCCGTGGGTTCCGAGGTGAAGTGGCTCGGCCCGAGCGAGAAAGACAAGACGTTCCACGAGATCGAAGTCGGCGGGAAGAAGGGCTTCGTGCTCATGTCGAACCTCACGCCGAACAAGCCCGCGCCTGAGATCAGCGACAAGGGTGGTCCGCTCGACACCAAGGCCTTCGCCAGCTCCGGAGCCGCGACCAAGGGGCTCACCAACGCTGCGCTGAAGTACTCCGAGGGCGCTCCCAACCTCGAGCTCGCCGCCGTGCAGGTCATCTACACGGAGGAGCACAACAAGAACAAACAGAACGACAAGGCGCTCGAAGCGAAGGCGAAGGAACTCGGGGGTGGCAAGTGAAGAAGCTGACTGCAATGGCAGCCGTGGCGCTGCTCAGTGTTGGTACGTCGGGTTGCGCGTTGCTCTCGAAGGTTCCAGGCGGCAACGTCGTCAACAACGTTGGCGGCGAAGGAGCGCAGATCATCTCCGACGCTCAGGCCGCGGCGAAGGCCAAGTGCGATCCGATTCGCAAGGCGGAAGTCCCGTGGACGGAAGAACGTGCCATGGGCGGCGTGGTGGCCGTGAAGCAGGCCAGCAACTTCGGCAGCTACTTCCTCGACGGCATGACCGCGACCAAGCCTGGTCCACTCGCCGAGGAAGCGAAGGCGAAGAAGGTGTCGCTCCCTGATGGGCCGAAGAACGACCTCACGGCGTACCTCGCGGTCGTCGGCCGCAACCTCGCGAAGTACTCGACGCGCCCCGACATCTCGTGGACGTTCGGCGTCATCGAGAACGAGACCCCGAACGCCGTCAGCGCGCCGGGTGGCTACGTCATCGTGACCACCGGCCTGCTCAAGAAGATCAAGAACGAGGCCCAGCTCGCCGGAGTCATCGGGCACGAGATCGGCCACATCATCCACAAGCACTCGCTCAAGCGGTACCGCGACCAGAAGGCTACGCAGTGCGACCTCGCCACCTTCGGCGGGACCGTCGTGAAGAAGGGCGTTCAGGCTGCGCTCGCACTCCTCCCTGCCGACGCCAAGGCCGCCGCGCGCTTCGCCGACAAGTTCGACAACTTCGACCTCGACAACTCCGAGGGTGACTTCGTGCGCTTCGTGATGGACGCCGTGATGAAGATCATGGACGCCCTGGGCAACGAGAAGGAAGACGAGTTCCAGGCCGACGCCACCGCGCTCG
>JAEUJS010000654.1 GCA_016792935.1 Archangium sp.
CGCGCTCGCGCAGCAGATTCATGCCTCGCTCGAGCGCGTGATGCCGTTCACGAAGGCGCACATCACCGCTGAGTCCAGCCCGTGGATCGACGCGCAGCCGGTGGTCGCCGCGCGGGGTGAGCCCCACCCGTTGTTCACGACCGCGCAAGATGCCTGGCTGGGGGTCGCTGGAGTCACCACCACCAGTCCCTGGAAGCGCGTGCTGCTCGCTGGTCGTCAAGTGCTGCCCGGTCTGGGGTTCGAAGGAGAAGTCCTCGCTGCTCAACGCGCCGTGAGAATTGCGGAAGCGACGCTGAAGAAGAACGATCCGCTCAAACAGAGGAGGAGCGCGTGAGCACCGTCAACGTGATGGCCAAGGAGATCGCGGCGAAGATCGTCTTCTACGGCCCCGGTCTCTCGGGAAAGACGACGACGCTCAAGCGCATCTACGAGACGGTGAAGCCTTCGCTGCGCGGCGAGCTGATGACGCTGCCGACCGAGGCCGACCGCACGCTGTTCTTCGACTTCTTGCCGGTGCGCGTGGAGCGTGTCGGCGACTACGCGCTGCGGCTCGCGCTGTACACGGTGCCCGGTCAGGTCTTCTACAACGCGACCCGCAAGCTGGTGCTGCAGGGCTCGGACGGCGTGGTGTTCGTCGCCGACTCGAACCCCGGAGCCGAAGACGCGAACCGCGAGTCGATGGCCAACCTCGAGGAGAACCTCGCTGAGCAGGGCATTCAGCTCGACTCGTTCCCGCTGGTGATTCAGTACAACAAGCGCGATCTCAAGAACGCCGTGCCTATCTCCCAGATGCGTGCGGTCGTGAATCGGCGCAACGTGCCTGACTTCGAGACGGTCGCGATGAGCGGCGATGGCGTGCTCGAGGCGATGAAGGCGATGATCCGTCTGGTGATCAAGGATCTACGGGCGCGAAAGATCGTGCCGTCGCAGAAGCCGCGGCCGTCTGCGCCTCGCCCGGAGTTGTCGCGTGATGCGGGCTCGTCACTCGAGTCGCAGGTGATGCGGCATCTGGTCACCAAGCCAGACGCTCCCGCCGCTGAGGAGCCGGCGCCGGTGGCTCCGCCGCTCGTGAAGCCGACCATTGGGCCGGTGGCGGCGTTGGCTCCGGCGGCGCTCATCGATCAGGCGCGCGTCGCTGAGGTGGCTTTCTCGAACGGTGATTTTGACGGGTGCGTGCGCGCGGTGATGGAGACGTTGCAGCGTGGGCTCGCGTTCGCTGGCGAGGCGAGCGTCGCGCATCAGGCGTTCCTGCTCGGGCTCAATGGGCGCGATGTGCTCGATGTGTGGACGCGGGCGCAGCGTGGTGCCGCGCGGATCGATGACGCTTCGTTCTCGCTGTATGTGCTGAGTCAGTTGTTCGTTCGTTTGACTCAGGCTGGGCTGCCGACTCCGGAGCAGTGAGGTGGAAGATGTGCTCCACCTCACATCGACAGGGCGCCGAGCCGAACGAGGCGCATCACTGACTTGAGCGTGTCCAACTCGCGCTGCGTGCTCGCGAGCACCACCGCAGAGAGATCGGCGCCGCTCTCGAACCAGCGCAGCAGCGTGCGCTCCTCGGGGCGAAGTGACGACAGCACGGTCGGGCTGGGGCTCACGCTGAACCGCGAGACGGGCGGGAGCTCGCGATAGATCGACGCGACGTGTTCACGCTCCACCATGCGGGCGAACTCGCGAACGCGGCGATCTCCCGGGTCGCTCTGCAACAACGACGCGAAGATCAGCGCCGCGGCATCGAACTGCCGCTCCCGAACGAGGATCGCGCCTTTCTCGAGCATCTCGGCGATCGGGTCCGCCTCGATCGGAGCGGCCCCGACGACCACCGCCCTGCCCGCCCGAAGCATGTCGAACACGCCACGCGCGACGATCGATCGCGCCATGCCCAGCGAGAGGCGAACGCGACTCAGCGTGACGTCGTCTTTCGTACCGAGGATTCCGGAGATCGCTCGCTGCAGCGCGTGTTTCGGTCGCGCGCCGACGGCCGCTCGCAACACCAGCTGTTCGTGGGGCAACGCGCGCTCGACGTCGGTCACTTCGTCGAGGCGACGCAGCGTCTCGAACAACACGTGTCGCAGCGGCAGCTCGAGCGCGATCCACTCGTCTTCGCCGCGGTCCGAGTCTTCCGTCCAATGGAAGCGCCCCTGGGCAGGGATGAGATCGACGAGGCTGCCGATCATCTCCTCCTCGGCGATCTCGCGAATGTCTTGATCGATGCCGGGCCCGACCGACTGCGCGCGCTCGAGCGCGTTGAGCACCACGTCACCGCGCGCGTCTCCCGTCTGCTCGACGACCCGCGAGATGCGCTCGCGAAGCCCCGACGCCGAGACGGCGGTGATCTGCCCCTCGAGGAGGAACAGCTTTCGTTGTCCGGAATCCCAGCTCAACGAGAGGGCGCCCGACTTCCTCGAGCCGTCGAGCCACTGCAGCAAGTCGGGGAGCGGGTAGCTCGACAGATCGCCGTGGAAAGCCATGGAACGCGCAGACCATACTGTGCCCCGTGCGCGTGGCGCTCTTGTTCATCGATGGAGTCGGCGTCGGCGCGCGCAACTCTGAGGTCAACCCGCTGGCCGATCGCGAGCTGCTGCTCTCGCAGTTCGATGACGGCTCCGGCACGACGCTCCCGCTGGGAGGGCGCCGCTTCGACGTCGACACCACGTTCGGTGTGCCTGGGCGGCCGCAGTCGGCGAGCAACCAGACGGCGATTCTCACGGGTCAGCCGGCTCCGAAGATCACCGGCGAACATCTTCTCGGCTATCCAAATGCGCCGCTCAAGAAGCTGATCACGGAGCACTCGGTCGTCAGGAAGGTCGTCGCCGCACAGCGCACTGCGACCTTCGCGAACGCGTACCCGGCGGCGTATCTCGACGCGCTCAAGTTGCGGCGCAGGCCGAGCTCGTCACCCGACGTCGTGATCCCCGAGAAGTATTTGAAGCGCATCAAACCGTCGGCGAGCACGTTGTCGATGGCGGCCGGCGGAGTCGAGCTGCGCACGTTCGACGACGCCCGCGCGGCGAACGGGCTCACGCACGACATCGAAGGGCGTGTGGCGCGTCGCCGAGTCGACGTGCCCGAGCGCACGGCAGATGAAGCAGCGGCGATCTTCTGGAAGCTGTCGGCCGACTTCACCCTCTTCGAGCACTACCTCGCGGACGAGGCCGGGCACGCGCAGGATCGCGGCGGAGCGATTGATGCGTTGGAGACGTTCGATCGCTTTGCGCGCGTCGTGATCGCCACGCGACCTGACGACGTGTTGCTGATGATCTGCAGCGATCACGGCAACGTCGAAGATCTCTCGACGCGGAACCACACGCTGAACAAGGTGCCGGTGCTCGTGTTTGGTGATTCTCCGAAGATGCCGGCGCTGCAGACCGTCGCTGATGTCGGCAACACGATCGTATCGGTGCTGACATGAGAGTTCTCGGCCTCGCGATCCTCGCGCTCAGCGGATGCGTCAGTCCGATCGTCAACCTGAAGGCCGAACGGCCGTTCACGCTCGAGAGCGCGAAGTTCGTCATCAAGAGCGACGGCCACAGCGAGAAAGACGTCGCGCGGCTCGAGAAATCACTGGAACGCGTTCCGCTGGCCACCGCGCGCTGGGGAGCGCTCGCCCAGCCCGTCACCGTCTACATCGTGCGCAACCACGCAGAGCTCGAGGCCGCGGTCGGTCGCTTCGGCTTCGACTGGCTCCGCGCGTGGTCGACGTTCGATGAGCTGATCATTCAGGCGCCGATCACGTGGACCGCCGTGCAGGACGTCGTCGATGAGCTGGTGATCCACGAGGTCACGCACAACCTGCTGTTTCAGGCGAGCGCCGATGCAAACACGTGGCTCACGCGCGAGATCCCCCTCTGGTTTCGTGAAGGCATGGCGATCAGCACCGCGAGTCAGCAGGGCCGCTATCCGAGTCTCGAAGATTCCGCGCAGTGGCTCGAGAAGGGGCTCGATCCGTTCGGCGATGGAGAGAGGCTGTCGAAGAACCAGTCCACCGAGGTGTACGGCGTTGGGCTGCACGCGTTCGAGTTCCTGGTGCGCAAGCACGGCGACGAGAAGATCCGCGCGTTGATGGCTGCGATGCATGCCGGCGATGTGTTCGGTGCCGCGTTCGAGAAGGCGATCGGGATCTCTGTCGATGACTTCGTGAAGTCGTTCCGCGAATTCATGAAGCAGCGCGAGTTCCGGCAGCTGCGCAAGACCGTGCCGGTCTCCGCGACTCCGTGATTGTCATCAACGAGGGCGGACGAACGCATTCGCAACCAACACGAATGAACTCGGGCTTCGACTCTGGAGCGCGAAAGTCGTACCGCTTGATGACAAAGGTGGGGGGACCCGAGCGCTCCCCAAAGGAGGTCCTCTTTGATGACGACTTTCAGGTCAGGAGATCCACCCAGGGCCTGAGCGAGATCGCGTTGGGCCACGCGAGCTGACGACGACGACCCGGCCACAGTGCTTCGTTCCACGCTGGAGAACCACTCCACCCCGCGAAGCGCGCACCCGTGCCCTTCCCGCGCACCACTTCGTGACCCGTTCCGTTCGAGCCGCGCTCGGGCAACCCAGAGAGATCGTCGTGCCAGGAATCGCGACACAACTCTGCGAACATCCCCATCTGTCTCAAACCGGTCGCCGTGAGCGCGTTCGTCGGCCGCGTCGGTGGGTCGCGATCGTCGACGTGATCTTCGACCACCCGGCACGCGAACTCCCATTCGGCTTCGCTCGGAGCCCGCCACTTCAACGCGACGAGTGCCTTCAGCAGCGGCCCTATGCCGTTCGTGCGCACCGCGTTGATCGTCAGCCGCGTCTCGTCGATGCCCAGCTTGTCGCGCAACACGCCGAACGAGAGCACGTGGTCTGCCACCAGCGTCGTCGGCACCTTCACCGTGCGCGCGGGCCTCAGCTCCTCGGCCTCTTCGATGCGCACGACGGGCACCAGACCGTCTTCGTCGTCGTCGATCGTCACGCGCCGCAAACGCTCGAAGCGCTTCTCGGTCATGCCGATCACCGCTTCACCTCCGAACACGACGTGAAAGAGCACATTGGTCTCGGCGTGAATGAACGACGGCAACGGACCGGGCCGATTGCCCACCGAACGCGGATCGACGTAGCCGGGCGGAATGCGCTCGAGCAATTGATCGAGCACCACCGAGCGCCCGTCCTCGTCGAGGCCAAGCCAGTCAGACCACGTCCAGTCCATTCGATCGAAATCGGTCAGCGCGTCTGCAGCGGGCTGGGAATCAACGGCGGCCGATCTTTCCCCTCGAGCGCGCGCTGGAGCTCCAGCTCCTGCAGCAACACCGCCGGAGCAACCGTGGAGACCGGAACCATCCCGCTCTCCGCGCCGCAGAAGCCGTTGAACACGCCCTCTGTGTCGCCGGTCGCCATGATGCGATTGATCGACGAGAGCGGAGTGCCGACGATCTCCACGCCGCGCACCAGCGTCTCCTTGCCGGTGTTCACGTCGACGCGGAAGACCATGCGCGGCACGCCCTTGAACGCCTGGTAGCCGAAGCCCGAAGTGTTGGTGTTGCCTCCGGTGATGTCGCGAATCAGCAGCCCGTACGGTTTGCCCTGCTTCTTCGCCTCGGCGATCAGCTGCTTCTTCAGGTCCGCGGCGCTGACCTTCTTCTTCGACTCGACGATCAAGTTCGCCATGCGCGCGACCGGCTTGCGATTGCCCTGCGAACGCCCGTGCCCATTCGACTGCAGGAAGCCTTCGACCGGCCGACGCGAGAGCAAATACGTCTGCAGCACGCCGTCTTTCACCAGCGCGACCTTCTGCGCGGCGACTCCCTCTTCATCGAAGCCGTAGAAGCCGTTGAGCTGCTTCCCCGCGCGCGCGGCAGTCGTCGGGTCGTCGATCACCGAGATGAACGGCGGCAGCACCTGCCGCCCCACCTGTCCGCGGACGGTCTTTCCTTCTGCTTCGTTGTCCTGCCGATCGCCCTCGAGTCGATGACCAACGGCCTCGTGGAACAGCACGCCTGCCGCGTCGGCCTCGAGGATCGCCGGCCCCGTGTACGGGTCGATCGTCGGAGCGACACGCAGCGCGTTCAGATCCGCGATCATCGTCTCCATCAGCTTGTTGAGCTCGGCCTCGTCCGGAAGCTGAGACTCGAGCGGCGCGTAGAAGTCGCGGCTGTTCTGCAGCAACTGGCCGTCGTCGGCGCGCGTCCACGCCTGCAGATGCACGGCGTAGATCAGACTCTCGGTGACCAACCGCGTGCCCTCAGTGTTGACGAAGTAGCGCACGATCCGATCGGCCGACACGCGGGTCTCCGAGTCGAAGAACGTCTTCTCTTGCGCGAGCCGCGCCGACGCCTTGCGTGCGAACGCGAGCCACTTCTCTCGATTGAACGTGAAGTCAGCGCGCGGACCGACGAGCACCTCAGGCGACTGCTTCGTGAACGACGGAGGCCGCTTCGGGTCCTCCACCGAGTACACGTCTTCGCCCTTCTTCTTGAGGTAGTTGAAGAGCGCCTGCTTGTACTTCTCGTCGGTGATGAGCCAGAGCGCGGTCTTGAGCGCAGCCGGCGAGTCATCGAGCGGAGCGGTCTTCTTCGTCAGGTAGCTCGCGCCCTTGAGCGAGAACGAGAAGTCGAGGTCTTCGTTGAACGACGAGTCGAACGCGTAGTCGCCGACGCGCACGTCGACGTTGAGCTTTCGATCGCGGGAGGTCTCGTCGCTGAAGATCGCTCCGTAGCGCGCGACGAGCTCGCGGCCGTCGTAGTCCTTCATCTGGTAGGCGACGAAGTACGGCGCCTTGTTTTCCTTGAGCGTCAACTGCGCGCGGCTGCGATCGAGTTCTTCGACCATCGCGTCGAGCAGATCTTGCCGCGGATCAGGCGGAGGCTTTCCGCCCAGAGAGAGTTGAGCCGTCAACGCGATCAGAGAAAGGAGCATGGCGCGCGGACTGTAACCGCCTTGCTCGCGTCAGCCCGTGGTGATCGTGGGACGCACGGTCGCCAGGCGCACGGTGGTCAACGCGCGGCGCGACGGCAGCACCCACTCCAGCGAGGCGCGATCGAACGACGCCATGCGCACCACTCCGGGACCGCCGGGGACGACGTCGACGTGTTCCAACGCGTACCGTTCGACCGACCAACCGTCGCGGCACAATTCGAAGTTGGCGCACTTCCACTCGCCCTGCTCGAGCTGCACCACGGCCCACGCGTATTCGAACTGCGCTTCACTCGGGAGCGTCGCGCCGTCGAACCGCTCCAACATGCGCCGCGCCTCGAAGGCATGATTCGAGATGATGATGTCCTCGTCGTCGCTCCCTTCCTGCGTGAGGACGCGCTCGCGCATGAAGAACGAATCGACCTTCACCACGCGCGGCGGGAAATGGAGCGGCGTGGGATCGACCTCGAACGGATGGTTGGGGAGCAGTTCGCGCACCTGAGCCACCCGCTGCGGCGTCGCGCCGAGCTCGATCTCGCCCGCGGTGAAGAGCCGCCACGTGACGCGGTCACGCCGATCCCGCAGCGTCGGAGCGAGCCCTTCGGCGCTCACCAGCTCGAGCCACTGAGGCAGGCGCTCCAGCAACTGATCGAGGAGGACGCTGCGCTCGTCATTCCTGCTCGCTCCCGAACCGCCCCAGGTCGGTTCTCCGCTGCGCTGGCTCATGCCGCTTTCTTCGCGGCGGGAACGCCCCAGTCGACGATCTGCCAACCGCGCTTGCTGGCGACGCGCTTGAGCCGCAGGTCTGGATTCACCGCGACTGGCGTGCCGATCGCTTCCATCACGGCGAGGTCAGCGAACGAGTCCGTGTAGAAGATCGAATCGCTCAGCGAGGCGCCACGGCGCTCGAGGTCGCGGCGCGCGTAGGTGAGTTTTCCTGCTCCAAAGCAGATGCCGCCTGCGACGTTGCCGGTGTGGATGCCGTTCGCGTCGGCCTCGAGCACGTTGCACAAGATTCCGTCGAGCTTGAGCTCCGCGCTCACCAACTCGGCCATGTAGTTGGTGGACGAGGTGAGCATCACGACGGTGCGGCCTTCGGAGCGGTGCTTCTGAATCGCGCCCAGCGCACCCGGGCGGTACTGCCCACGGATCTCTTCGGTGAAGAACTGCTCGGTGCGCGTCCGCAGATCGGTCACCTTGGTGCCGGTGACGAACTTCACCGCCTCCGCGACGATCGAATCGGCCGAGGCAAAACCGAAGTGGTACCGGGCGAGCCACGCGGCGGCTTTGAGCGCTTTGCGTTTGCTCAGGTGTCCGAGCGCGACCTCACGACGCACCCAGAGCGTGCCCGAGTTCACGGACAGGATGGTCTTGTCGAGGTCGAAGTACGCGATGCCGGCGGCCACTGAGACCGAAGCTTAACGCTTCACCCAGCCCCACGCCGTCACGGGAGCGGAGGTGCTGGTCGACGACGAAGCCCAGGTCTGATCCTGGGTGCGATCGGTCGCGCGGGTGACGTCGGTCATGAAGAAGAACGTGTACGTCTGCGCGCCCTGGGTCGCCATGCGCGGCAATCTGCCCGGGCTCGATCGCCCCGCAAGTTTTTGACCGTCGATTCCTGAAAAATCAGGAAACGCAGATCATCTTCACTTCGATCGCCTGGTCGTCAGCGCGGCGACGGCACTGGTTGCCGAACTGGAACTTCACCGAGTTGGTCGTCGTGTTGCGCGAGACGTTGACGATGCCCTCGTTCTGCAGCGTGCAGTTCTCGAGCGTGCCGTCTTTGCGCTTGATGATGAACTGCATCAGCTTCTCGTCAGCCACGTTCTTGATCTCGATCGACTGCGACACCGACGCGAGCTGGGCAATGTTGATGAGTGTGTCCCGGTACGAGGCCTTGCAGATCGAATCGAGGTTGATGAGCGTGTTGTCGAACATCTCGGCCATCTGACGCTGACGGAAGCCGGCCTGGTTCGAGGTAGGGCAATCGTCGTTGCGAACCTGCCCACCCATGATGGTGGCCATGGCCGCCTTGTTGGCAATGCCCACGGGCGCGATCGCCGTCCAGATCACTTCCTTGGCCGTCCCATCGGAGTTCTTCAGGTCCTCGGTGAACATGCGGTGGTACTCACTGACCGGCGTGAGTTCCATCTCGCGCTGCGTGCAGTCGGCCACGGCGCCGTTGTCACCCACGCTCACCATCGGAGGACGCGTCTTCTCACTGCAGTCGTCTTCGTCGGTCAGCAGCACGACGAGCAGTCTCGCTCCGTCGCGCATGAAGCCGCCGTTGCCGCCCTGAGCGATCGGCGTGCTGACCAACTCGGGAGAGAGAACCGCGAGGCGCACCGCTTCGAACGGAGTCTCCTGGCCCGAACCCGTCACGCCCTGCTGCACGAGCCGACTGAACTTGTTGATGAGGTCGGGGTCGGTGCCGCTGAGCAGGCGCTCCTGCGACATGTCGTCGTAGTTGGTTCCGCCGTCAGCGAG
>JAEUJS010000657.1 GCA_016792935.1 Archangium sp.
AACTCACGCTCGACGCCGCGGCGTTGGCGACCGCGTGTGGCGACACGGCGCGCGCGTTCGCGTTGTTGCACGAAGCGTTCACGGTGAAGGGCAAACTGCAGCTCGGCGTGTTCAAGAGCCGGCTCCCGAAAGATCAGCGCTTCAAGGCCCTGCGCAAATTGCCGGAGTGGAAGAGGCTCGTCGGCTAATCAGCGCACGCCGTGCGTTCCTGGACGCCGAGCCGAGTGCCAGACCCGCAAGACGATCAACTCATCATTCCGGAGCTCGTAGAAGACGAGGTAGCGAGTCCGCCGAAGCACGAGTCGTCTCACTTCACGACCAGTCCGGTTCACTCGCTCGCCGATGCGTGGCAACGCACTCAGAAGCGCGACAGCTGTGCGAGTTCGCGATCGAACAGCTCTCGTGCGTCACGATTCGCTGCCCACCAGTCCGAGATCGCGATGACGTCGCTCACGGCCTCAGCCGCGAAGCCGACCGTCACCTTCGTCGACGTGAGAGTTCAGCCAAAACGGTCGAAGCATCCACCACCGTGCCCTGCCGAGCACCCGCCGCCGCCTCCATCAACGCTCCCCATTCCTCATCGGTGACGTCGACACCGTCCGCATTCGCATCGCGCACGACGACGTCCACCTCGGCGCCGTCCGGGAGAGCACTCTCCAGAACGACGACCTTCCCCTCCACCCGGCCCCGCGTCTTTCTCATGTGCGTCAGCTTCGCAGAACTCTGGGCATCGGCTCAAGCGAGCTACGGACAACCGCCGTCGAGCGCTTCGACTGAGTGCAGAGCGAAAGCGCTCCGCGCGCACGTGCACGTGCATTCAGCGATCGAGATCTCCTGCCAGCCGCCTTTCCAACGCTCACACCGACGGAACTGAGCAGCGTCGTGAAGCCAACCACGCACTTCTGCGCTGCCGTCATCGTCGCAGTCGAAATCGGCTTGCGTCACCGAATGACTTCCGATGATGCACGCGTACGTGTTCTGCGCGCCGAAATAGCCGGCGAAGCATCGCTCCAGGTAGACCTCGCGATCGATGAGGAGCGGCCGAAATGGCAGATGCGGCTTGCCGAAGAACAACCCGACAACCATGAGAGCCAACAGCGAGATCAGCAACACGACGAGAACGATGCGCGCTCTCGTCCCCACGCGCGGTCAGCGCTCGCGATCTCGCTGCGGAATGTCGATGCGGTTCAGCTCGTCTTCCCACATCGACGAGCGCAGCCGCCCGCGCGTGGTGTTCTTCATCTCGTCGGGCGGGAGATTTCCCATCCACTTCTCGCCGGTCCACGCACCGAAGAGCGCGAGCAGAAAGCCGATGCCACCGCCGACCAGCACCTTCGTGAGATCGAACACGAAGAACCACGTCGGCATGAAGAACGACATCAAGAACACCAGCAGCACCGAGATGAACGCACCGACCGCCGGCTCCATCAGGCGGCGACCGGGACTCACGATGCCGACCGCGAGGCCACCGAGATAGAGCGAGCCCAGGTGCATCAACATCTGCACCTGGTAGTGGAACATCGGCGACACGTATTTCCCGACGATGAGCGGGCCGAGCCACGTGCCGATGATCAACTCGATGGCCAGAAACAGCACCACGCTCAACATCACCCAGCCACTGGAGAACGGTCGCTCGTTGGGATCGCTCATCGGTGCTCGAAGCCTACACTCAGCTCGCCGCTCGTGAAGTCAACGCCGCCACCAGAACGTCCTGCGACGCCGGCTTGTCGATGACCTCGTGCAGCACGCCCCGCTTCATCATGTCGCTCGCGCGCGCTGGAGCATTCGCCGAGTGCAGCACCCGTTTGATCTGCGGCCACCGCCGCGACACTTCCTCGAGCAGCGACAGGCCATCGCGATCCGGCATCGAATAGTCGCTCAGCACCGTGTCGAACTCGCGCGTCTCGAGCAGCCGCACCGCTTCCGCCGCGCCTGAGGCGACCGTCAGCTCCGCCACCTTCGACAACATGCGAATCAACGCGCGCGCCACGAGCACTTCGTCGTCCACCAACAACACGCGCGGCCGCTCGAAGAACGGACGCGGGCTCATGTTGCGCTTGCTGCTCCACGTCAGGTGCACGCGCGTCTGCGGAGCGCCGATCCACCGCGCGCTCTCCAACGAGCTGCGCACGCCGCGCCCACCGCTCGCGGTCACCAGCTCTTCGAAGAAGCCGACCGTCTGCCAGGCCGCTGCCTGTTCCGCCAACTGCGTCATGCCGTAGTCGATGATCAACATCGCGTCTTCGTCGTCCACGCCCTCGACGCGCACCGCGGGGAAATCGAACAGGCTCGCGAGGAAGTTCGAGAACCGCATCACCGACTCGCGCGGATCATCGTTGGTCGCGAGATCAGGCAAGAACGACAGGATGGTCTGCACCTGGCCGCGGCCCCACAGACGAATCGAGTCAGTCTCGGTGCCGACGATCTCGCGAAGGATGCGCAGACCCAGCCGCTCGAACGTCTCCATCGGGTACCACTCGTTCACGTCGACGCGCGTCTCGAGTGCTTTGCGTTCTTCCGCGTCGGCCTTGTCGCGCCACGCAGGCCATTCCCGGCGCAACATGCGCACGTAGTCAGCGAACAGCACTCCGCGAACATTTCGTGGGGGAGACGTCGACACCTGAGACCCGCATCATGAGGGAAGTGATCAGTGCCGTCGACGACCCCATTTCGCTCGCACCTCAGCGCACCCGCTCGATTCCTCCCCCACCGTCGCGTTTCAACAGAAGTGCACCACTTCCCCGCGCGCGCTAGACCGAAAGCATGCCGATTCGCCACCCAACGACGTCGCCCCAAGGGGCTTCGATCACGCTCGCCGGCGCGCAGGTCGGACCCGGCCTCCCGCTCTTCGTCATCGCCGGCCCCGACGTCATCGAGGCCGAAGACTTCGCCATCCGCCACGCGAAGCGCCTCAAGGACATCACCTCGAAGTTCGGAGTGCCGTTCGCCTTCAAGTGCAGCTTCGACAAGGCCAACCGCACGTCCATCAAGTCGTACCGCGGGCCGGGTCTCCAAGAAGGTCTGCGCGTGCTCGCGAAGGTGAAGAAGGAAGTCGGAGTTCCCATTCTCACCGACGTGCACGACCTCTCGCAGGTCGCTCCGACCGCGGAAGTCGCCGACGTCATCCAGGTGCCGGCGTTCCTCTCGCGGCAGACCGACCTCATCGTCGCCGTCGCGAAGACGGGGCGTGGCGTGAACCTGAAGAAGGGCCAGTTCATCGCGCCCAAAGACATCGCGCATCAGGCGAAGAAGGCGTTCGACTCGGGCAACCAGAACGTCCTCGTCACCGAGCGTGGAGCGACCTTCGGCTACAACAACCTCGTCGTCGACATGCGCGGCTTCGCCCAGATGAAGGAAGCGGGCCTGGTGACGTGCTTCGACGCGACGCACTCCGTTCAGCTGCCGAGCGCGGGCGATGGAGAGACCGCCGGTGAGCGCAAATTTGTCGGCCTCCTCGCGCGGAGTGCGGCGGCGGCTGGCATCGACGCGTTGTTCACCGAGGTGCACGAAGACCCCGACAACGCGAAGTGCGATGGACCGTGTTCGCTCACCTTCGAGTTGTTCGAAGAGACGCTACGTGACGTGCTCGCGATTCGGCGCGCGCTGGGGCACCAGAAGTGACTCCGACCGATCGCGCTGCGCAGATCAAAGCGGTCGTCTTCGACGTCGACGGCGTGCTGACCGACGGAGGCCTCTGGTACGGCCCGACCGGTGAAGCGTTGAAACGCTTCGACGTGAAAGACGGTCACGCGATGGTGCTCGCGCGGCTCACGAGTCTGCCGGTCGCGTTGCTCACCGCGCGCAACTCTCCCATCGTGGAAATCCGCGCGCAGGAACTCAAACTGGCGAAGGTCTTCCAGGGCCGCCGCGAAAAGGGCCCCGCGTTCGAAGAGCTCGCCGCTGAGCTCGGCTTCGCTCCGTCGCAGCTCGCCTACATGGGAGACGACGTGAACGATCTCCCCGCACTCTCGCGCGCTGGCTTGAGCGGATGTCCGGCAGACGCGGTGCCGCAGGTGCGCGAAGCGGTGCACTTCGTCTCGACGAAGAACGGCGGCCACGGAGCCGCCCGCGAGTTCATCGAGCTGATTCTGCGCGCCACCAATCGCTGGGACGCGGCGCTCGAACACGCCCGAAAGTGACCCCTCGCGCGGGGACTGAGTAGACTGCGTCCCGCTCCATGGCACTCCGTCCGAACGTCGCGAAGTTGAGAGACCTCCTCCTCAAGGCGAAGGTGGTGGACGAGTTCCAGATGCGCGCCGGCATGGGCCGCCTCGAGCAATGGGGCGGTCGCCTCAGCGGCGTGCTCGTCGAGATGGGCTTCTGCGACGACGAGACGATGGTGAACGCGCTGAGTCAGGCGCTGCGTGTGCCGGTCGCGCACCTCGGCATGGTGCCCAAAGACCCCGCGATGCTGGCCAAGGTCGACGTCGCGTTCTGCGAAGAGCACGGCGTGTTCCCGGTGAGTTTGCAGAACCGCGTGGCGACGGTCGCGATGAGCGACCCGACCGAGCTCGACACGGTGGATCTGCTCAGCAACAAGCTCAACGCGCGCGTGCAGGTGGTCGTCTCTCCGGAATCGGAGATCAAGATCGCGATCGCCAAGCACTACCGGGGCGTCGCTCCGCCCGCGACGCGCAAGAAGGACAACCGCGCACGCGATGCGCACATCGAGGCGACCAAGGGCGAGGTGTTCGAGCTCGACGCCAGCCCTCCGCCCAAGCCGGGCGAAGCGCCGACCTCGTCTCGCGCGTGGATGAACAAGTCGCCGTCGGCCAACACGATGCTCGACGAGTTCTTCGAGGAAGAGCCGAAGACCGAAGGGTTCTCAGCCGAGGAGCTCAAGCGCGTTCAAGCAGCCGTCGAGAATCAGAAGAAGACGACGGCGATCCTCACTGCGCTGCAGTCGCTGCTCGCTGAGAAGGGCTACACCCGCTGATGTTCCGGCACGCGGCGACGATGCGTGCGGTGGAGATCAGGGCCATCGGACCCACTCGACCAGTTGACTTCGCTCGAAGTGCTGTCGGATCCGGCCTTCGCGCTTCCGCAGGCGGTAGCGGACCGCTCGTGGTCAGGCGTCGGGCAGCCGGGTCTTCAGTTGGGCGATGTCTTTCTCGCAACGATCGACGCGCCCTCGCAGATCGCGGTCTTCCTTGATGCTCGAGACCAGTTCTCGAACCGTCCCGGCGAGCTCAGTGATTGCGGTCGCGGTGCGCATCTCCGACTCGACGATTCGTCGCCCAAGCTCGTCACGCATCGCGTCGATGCGAGCGTTCGTCTCGTTCAATCGAACGTTCGTCGTCTCGCGCAGCTCATCGAGACGCGCGTTGGTCTGGTCGATGCGTTCGCCATTGCGGCGACCGTCATCGCGGATCTGCTTCAGAACTTCGATGGTCAGGTCCTTCGGTTCCATGGCGCGCATTGTAGCGAGCACCACTGACAAGTGACCCTCCCCCCCATCACTCGGCGGGGGGCGTCTCAGGAGCAGCAGGCGCCGGCGGAGTCTCACCACCACCGTTGGACTCACCGCCACCCTCGGCGGCTTCCGGGTCCTTCGGCACGTGCGAGATGCCGGTCACCTTGTCCTTCTCGTCGTCGAGCGTGATCAACCGCACGCCTTGCGTGTTGCGGCCGATGACCGAGATGTCCTTCACCGCCATGCGGATCAGCACGCCCGCTGAAGTGATCAACATCACCTCATCGTCGTCCTTCACCTGCACCGCGCCGACCACCGAGCCGTTTCGATCGGTCGTCTTGATGTCGATGATGCCCTTCCCGCCGCGGCCCTGGACCCGGTACTCGTCTTCCGCGGTGCGCTTGCCGAAGCCGTTCTCCGTCACGGTGAGCAGCGCTGTGCCCTTCTCGACGACTTCGGCCGACACCACCGCGTCGCCCGGCTCGAGCGTGATGCCCTTCACACCGAACGCCGCGCGTCCCATCGAACGCACTTCCGTCTCGGCGAAGCGAATCGACATGCCCTGCGCGGTGCTGATCAACACGTCCTTCGTGCCGTCCGTAATCTTCACCGCCACCAGCGCGTCGCCGTCGTCGATGCCGAGCGCCTTCAAGCCGCTGCTCCGCACGTTGCTGAACGCGGTCAAGTCGGTGCGCTTCACGACACCCGCGCGCGTGACGAACAACACGAACTTGTTCTCTTCGAACTCCCGGGCGACGAGCACCTGCGCGAGCTTCTCGCCTTCCGAGAACTGCACGAGGTTGACGATCGGCTTGCCCTTGCCGGTGCGCGTGCCCTGCGGAATCTCGTGCACGCGCAGCCAATACAGCTGACCACGCGTGGTGATGGGCATCAGGTACGCGTGCGTGCTCGCCACGAAGAAGTCGGTGACGAAATCTTCTTCCTTGGTGGTCGCTCCGGTCTTGCCGCGGCCGCCGCGCTTCTGCGCGCGGTACTCGCTCACCGGAGTGCGCTTCACGTACCCGGCGTGGCTCAACGTCACCACCATGTCTTCATCGGCGATGAGGTCTTCGGTGCTGACCTCGCCAATCTCTCCGACGATCTCAGTGCGGCGCTTGTCGGCGAAGCGATCGCGCACGTCCTTCAGTTCGGTCTTGATGACGCGGAGCAACGAGCTCTCGTTGCCGAGAATGTCTTCCAGCTTGGCGATCTCCTTCGACAGCTCGAGCAGCTCCTTGAACAGCTCGTCCTGCTGCAGACCGGTCAGTCGCTGCAGGCGCATGTCGAGAATGCTCTTCGCCTGCTCTTCGCTGAAGCCCGGGTCGTACTGACGCGAGATGCCCTTGTAGGTCGGCTCCGCGGCTTTCGCGCGCGCGGCCAACGCATCCATCGCCTTCTTCGCCGACGACAGGTCGACCTTCGGCAGCTTCTTGAACGAGTCCGCCTCCCACAGCGCGGGAGAGACGATGTTCATCAACGCCCAGCGCGCCTCATCGGGATCCTTCGAGGCGCGGATGGTGGCGATGATGTGATCGAGGAAGTCCTTCCCGCTCGTCGCAACGAGCAGGCCCTCGACGATGTGCAGGCGATCCTTCGCCTTCTTCAACTCGAAGCGCGAGCGCCGGGTGACGACTTCACGGCGGTGGAGGATGAACTTCTCGAGGATCTCCTTGAGCGACAACGTGCGCGGCTGGCCCTGATCGATCGCCAGCATCACGATGCCGTAGCTGATCTGCAGCGGAGAGTTCGCGAAGAGGTTGGCGAGCACCACCTGCGTCGGCGCGTCGCGCTTGAGCTCGATGACGATGCGCACACCCTGCATCGTCGAGTGGTCCTCGATGTTCGCGATGTGCTCGATCTTCTTCTCGCGAACGAGGTCGGCGATCTTCTCGACCAGCACTTCCTTGCGCTGCTGGAACGGAATCTCGGTGACGATGATGGAGTCCTTGCCGGACTTCTCGTTCACCTCGACCTCGACGCGCGCGCGCAGCGTGATGGAGCCGCGGCCGGTCTCGTACGCGCGCCGAATGCCTTCACGGCCCGCGATGATTCCGGCGGTCGGGAAGTCGGGGCCGACGACGAACTTCATCAACTCGTGCACCGTGGCCTTCGGGTTGTCGACGAGGTGAATCGTGGCGTCGATGACTTCCCCCAGGTTGTGCGGAGGAATCTTCGTCGCCATGCCGACCGCGATGCCGTCGGACCCGTTCACCAGCAGGTTCGGGAAACGCGCAGGCAACACCGTCGGCTCACGCAGCGAGTTGTCGTAGTTCGGAGCGAAGTCGACGGTGTCCTTGTCGAGATCCTGCAGCAGCTCGTCCGTGAGCCGCTCCATGCGGATCTCGGTGTAACGCATCGCTGCCGGTGCATCGCCGTCGAGCGAGCCGAAGTTTCCCTGGCCGTCGATGAGCGGGCTGCGCATCGACCAGTACTGCGCCATGCGGACGATCGCGTCGTAGACCGACTGGTCTCCGTGCGGGTGGTACTTGCCGATGACGTCGCCGACGATGCGCGCCGACTTCTTGTACGGACGCGAGTACGTGTTGCTCAGCTCCGTCATCGCGAACAACACGCGGCGGTGCACGGGCTTGAGGCCATCGCGAACGTCAGGCAGCGCGCGCCCGACGATGACGCTCATCGAGTAGTCGAGGTAGCTCTTGCGCATCTCGTCTTCGATGGACACCTGCACCAGCGCGCCAACGTTCGACGGCGGTGGAGGCGGTGCAGACGGCGCGGGCGGGTCCTTGATCTCGTCAGACATTTCGCGTCAGGAAGTACCCGGATCAGCCCCGCAAAACAACGAGGGAAACAGGCCTGTATCGACCCATTTCCCCCGTTATTTCATGCGGTTTTGAGGCTGAATTCCCTCGGGCTCCCGCCCGGCCATCCATGACCTTCTACTTGACTCGGCGGTACACGGAGACGTTCGAAAACGACTCCTTGTTGGGCAACGTTCCGAGCTGCGTGAGCTCCATCTTCTTACCGTCGGCGGACAGCGTGCGGCGCGTGCGCGAGTACTCCTCGCCGTCTTTCTGCACGACGGTCTCGAGCACGCCATCGTCGTTCAACGTGAGGGTGTGCTCGGTGCCATTGACCATCACCGCCTGCTTGAACGGGAAGCTGTGATCGATCTCGCCCTTCGCTCCGACGTGATCGACCCACTCGAGGCGCATGAACAAGCCGCCCTTCTCGTTCTTGATCTCCAGCTTCGCTTCTTGCGGCACCTGCTGCATCGCGTACTTCGATTCGGCGGGCACGAGTTCCCACGCGCCGACGAAGTCCGCTGCCGTGACCTTCGACTCCTTCTTTTTCGCGGTCATGTTCGTGCTCGTGCTCACCACAGCGGGTTGAGATCGATCTTGTAGCCACCGACGGAGAACTCGCCGTTGGTCGCGCTCTTCACCGCGTTGTAGCCATTCGACGCGAGCCGACCGACCTCGCCGCCGAAGTCAGCCAACGCACCGAGCGCGCTCTTCGCCGCCTCGACGCCGGAGTTGGCCATCGACTTCAAGCGATCGACCGCCGCGCCCGCGAGCTGACCGCCGAACTGCGCCAGCTTCTGCAGCTGCTCCGCGCCCGCGCTGCCGAGGTCCTTGAGGCCATCCATGAAGGCCTTGCCGCCCTCGGTGAGGTTGTCCTTCCAGGCCTTGGCGACCTCGAGGAACGCCTCGCTCCCCTGCTTCAACAGATCGCGTCCCAGCTTCTGCGCCCACTCCGCGCGGTTCTCGATGAACTCCTTCACCGCGCCAGCAGCCTTCTTCGCCGCGGCACCACCGGCGGTGACGAGGCTCTTGAGTGAATCGGCCGCCCACTCGCGCACCTTGCCGGCCGCTTCGCCGGGATTCTGGATGACGTACTTGAGCGTCTCGACGGCCTTCTCTCCGCCGTTCTTGAGCGCGTTGACGGCATCCTTCGCGAGGTCGAGGCCCTTGCTGCCGAGCGCGACGACTTCGTTCCAGGTCTTCTCGGCGAGCGCTCCGCCCTTCTGCAGCACGTCCTTCACCGCGGTCTTGGCGCCTTCCCACACGGCGCCGGGGTTGTTGGCAGCCCAGACCACGAGGTCGACGCCCTTCTCACCGAGCGCCACCGCCTTGTCGATGCCGGCCCTGATGCCGTCCTTCGCGGCGGTGAGCAGCTCCTTCGCCTTCTCCTTCGCGGCGCCCTTCAAATTCTCGTAGCCGGTGTGGAGGTCTTTGAGCGTCTCGAGGCCCTTCTTCGCGAGCGCCTTCGCCGCGTCGGTGCCGGCGTCGATGGCGGTGTTCACCGCGCCCTTGATGCCCTCGATGGCCATCTTCGCGGCGGGCCCGGGGTTCTGAGCGATCCACTTCATCGTCTCGAGGCCCTTGGTGCCGAGCTTCTTCGCCTCGTCGACGATTTCGCCGAGCTGCTTCTTCGCCGCTTCCGCGAGCTCGCCGCCCTTCTCGATGACGGAGTTGTAGGTGTTGATCGCCGCGTCAGCGACGGCCTTGCCGTACTTGCCCGGGTTGCGCACCACGTCGGCCAGCGCGTGCAGCATCTGGCCCTTCATCTTCAAGTCGTCGCCGACGGCCTTCGCAGTCTCGACGCCCGCGAACTTCGCGACGTCGATGGCGCCCTTCACGCCCTTCTCGACGCCCCACTGCACGAGCTCGGCGGCGCCTTCAGGTCCGTAATACGCGGCGAGCTCGACCATGCCCTGCGGGCCCTGCAGCGCGGCGGCGCCGAGGTTGACCGCCTTCACCCAGTCAGGCGCTTTGTAGTTCTGCGGGTCGGCCAACATCTTGGCCTTCTCCTGTTCGAAGCCGATGTCGAGCGCGAGCTCAGCGGCCGAGAAGCCGACCGAGACCGCGACGTCGACCGCCACGCCGACGCCGGTGGCGTCCATGATGAGGCCTGCCGCTCCGTCGAGCACGTTCAGCTTCGCGGCGTTCATCGCCAGCATGCCGAGGTCTTTGTTCTTGTCGCGGAGCTCGATCGCTTCCTTGCCGTACTTCACGGCGTCGATGGCGTTGGGGATGGCGCCCGCGACGGGGATGACCTTCACCAGGTTCTTGAGCGCCTTGGCCGCGACCTCGCCGGTGATCTTCACGCCCATCTTGCCGAGGACGTGCTCCATCACCTTGAGGCCCTGCGCGACGACCTTGCTGCCGCCCTTGTCGAGCGCCGGTCCGAGCAACTTGAGGCCGTCCTTCAGCGCGTCGCCGCTCAGATTGTCGGTGAACTTCGCGAGCGTCTTGAGCGCGTCCTGGTCGAACTCCTTGACCATCTTGCCGACGACCTTCGCGCCTTCGTCGTCGAGCTTGGTGGCGAGCTTGCCGAACGACTCAGCGAGCTCGGGAGACTTGAGCGTCTTCTCGAGCACGCTGTTCTCGAGCGAGCCGAGCGTGGTGAGCAACCGCTTTCCTGCAGCGGGCTCGAGGTTGGTGAGCTGCTTCTCCAGCCCCTGAAGCGCGCTCTTGTCGGTGATGTTCTTGAGGATCGGCTCGAGCTTGTCGGCGCCGACTTTTTCCGCGAGCTGCTTGAGCGACGCGGTCTCGGCTTCGGTGAGCGACTTGGCGAGCTTCGGGTCGAGGCCCTTCACCGCGACGTCGGCGGCCCTGGTCGCGCCCTCGGCGATCTTCTCGGCGTCTTTCACGCCGGCCTTCGTGAGGAGCTCCTTGAAGTCCGACAGGTTCTTTCCGAGATCCGGAATCTCAGCGGCGAGCTGCGCACCGGCGGTGATCTTGTCGGTGGTGCTGGCCTTGGGGTCCATCAGCGTCAACGCTGCGCCCGCGGCCTTCAGCGGACCATCGAGCGAGCGCAGGTCGTTCGCGAGCTTGGGGAACTCCTTGCCTGCGAAGTCTTTGAGCGCGCCCGCCATGTCGAGCGTGGCCTTCGCTTTTTCCAGGCCCGTCTTCTTCGGGTCGGCCCACGTGGTGACGGTGCTGATCAACTTCTCGGCGGCGGGCAGCGCGCCGAGCGTGGTCTTGAGCACGCCTTCCAGGTCCTTCGGAGCGATGGTGTCGCCGACGGCCTTCGCCAACTTCAGCGTGGCCTGCGCCTTGTCAGCGACGCCCTTCTTGTCGTCGACCAGCGTAGACAGCGCGCCGAGCGCGTCCTTGTTGGTGGCGATCTTCACCAACTTGTTGTCCTTCACGCCCATCTTGTCGAGCACGTTCCCGAGCGTCGTCGGGAACTGCTTGAACAAGTCGCCCATCGCTTTGAGCTTCTCGCTCTCGTTACCGGTCGCGAGCTTGTTGAGCGCGTCGTAGGCCTTCTTGACGGTCTCTTTGTCGGCGCCCTTCAGCTCCGGGAACATCTTCGGCAGGTCGTCCGGGTTCTTTGGGAGCTTGTCGCTCACCGCCGGAGCGTCGGCCTTCGCCTTCTGGATGTCGGCGGCGTTCGCTGCCGTCGGCTTGCCGTCGAGCGCGACCTTCTTCGACGCGTCGTTCTTGAAGCCGTCCTTCGGTTTGGTCTTCGCAGCGTCGGCAGCGGCCTTCTTCGCAGCGGCGGCAGCAGCGGCCTTCGCTGCTTCGGCAGCGCGGGCCTTCGCCTCGGCGGCAGCACGTTGGCGGGCGGCTTCAGCGGCAGCAGCGGCAGCGGCGTTTTTGGTGCTCGAGCTCGAGTCGTTGCGAACGGCCATGGCGATTTCCTCCAGGAGGCGTGACGGCAGAAAACGGCTGATCAACTCAGTGTCGCCCCTCGGGGGACACAGGTTGCGTGGCCGACGCATCGTGCACGGACTGGAGCGAAACCACAGCGTCTAACACTCGTTTTTCAACGACGTAGGCGCGTGTAGGACAGCTGTGTTTCTCGGCGAGCGCCGATCAACCGAACGCCAGCTCGAGCTTCTCGAGCACCTTCTTCTCTGACTCGGACACGCGGAACGCCATGCCCATGAAGCCGCCCGACGCTTCGGCGACCACACGTGCGCGACCGAGCACCGTGGCCTTCAGCATCGCCTTGTCGTCGGGCTTCATCTTGGCGGACAGCGCCTTCACGTAGTCGACCCACAACGTGTGCCACGTGAGCTCGGGCTTCTCGTTGAGCCACTTGCTCAAGTAGTTCCACGCCGGGCTGTCCTTCTCGAGCCCGATGGTGCGCGCGAGATCGAGAATCACTGCGTGCTCACGCGCGTCGATGACGCCGTCGGCCCACGCCACTTCGATGATGGGGAAGAGCGACATCACGAGCGTCGCTGCGCCGCCGACCTTCAAGTCCGACAACGCGTCGAGGACCTGCTCGTTGGCGATGCCGGTGAGCTTCTGCAGCTCTTCACGCGACTGCTTCTTCTCGGCAGCGTCCTTCATCTTCTGCACGAGCTCCTGGTCGTGCTTCTGGAAGAACTGCTCTTCGAGGGCTTTGCGGCGGTCGTCGAGGCTTTCGTGAGACATGAAGCGTGTTTGCCAGAATCACCTGCGTGACGCACGCGCCTTCACATCGACCGTCGAGCGCGAGAGCCAGTACTTCAAGTCTTCGGTGAGCGCGCCCTTCTCGAGCGCCGTGTCCGGAGACGTCGTCAGCCCGAGCACCAACTTCGGCTTCTCTTCGCGCTCGCGCAGCACCCGCACCACCGCGCGCTGAGTGACCGGCGGAATCACCGACAGGTCGGGCACGTAGACCACCGCCCGCGTGTTGTTGAGCGCGCGCTCGAGCGAGGTGGCGTCCTTCGCTTCGATGAGGCCCGCTCCGTCGAGCTCTTCACTCGCGGTCACGGCGAAGGCGCGGCGATCGCTCTCGGTGCCTCCGTAGAGAATCGTGGAGACGCGGTTCTTCTTCAGTCCATCGGTTGACCAGCCCATGTTCACTGCTCCTTCTAGAAACGTCGCTGTGCCGATAACGCTTCATCGAGCTGCGGCGTGACACGGAATAACGGCACCGGCTGCGCTTTGCCCTTCACTCTCACCGGAGAGAGAGGTTCGAGCGGACCCACGTGCTCCAGCGCGCGGGCGGTTCCTTCACCCACCAGAATTTCTCCCGGCGCCGCGAGCGCACACAAGCGCGACGCGACGTTCACCGTGTCGCCGATGCACGTGTACTCGGTGCGGCGCGCGCTGCCGAGCGAACCCGCGAGCACGGGGCCGGTGTTGAGCCCGATGCCGAGGTCGAACTTCGGAGCATCGGGGTCGAGGTTGCGATGGCGGAACTCTTCCATCATGCGCAACGCAGCGCTCACCGCCGACGCCGCATCATCTTCGTGCTTCACGGGAGCGCCCCACACCGCCATCAGCCCATCGCCGAGGAACTTGTCGAGCGTGCCGCCCCACTCGAGCACCGCGTCGGCGAGCTTGCCGAGCACCTCGTTGAGCACGCGCATCACTTCTTCCGGAGGCCGACTCTCGGCGAACGCGGTGAAGTTGCGGATGTCGGCGAAGAGCACCGTCACTTCGCGTTTTTCACCGGTGAGGTTCACTTCGCCGGTGCGCAGGATTTCTTCGACCACGGCGTCGCTCGTGTAGCGGGCGAAGAGTCTTCGCACTCGCTCCGTCTCGCGCGTGCGGCGCAGCACCGTCTCGACGCGCGCGGCGAGCTCTTCCATCGACGCGCCCTTGTTGACGTAGTCGTCGGCGCCTTCGCGCAGGCCCTTCACGCGGCGCTCGTCGGCGTCGTTCGCGGTGAGGATGATGACGGGCACCGAGATGCGCGGACCGTGTTTCAAGCGGCGGCACACTTCACCGCCATCGAGACCGGGCATGTCGAGGTCGGTGAGCACCAGGTCGGGCTTGATGACGTCCACTTGCTCGAGCGCGAGGAACGGGTCCGTGAAGCACGTCACCTCGTAGCCCTGCGTGACGAGCCCTTCCTGCACCAGCGCGCACGCGAGCTCGGAGTCGTCGATGACCACCAGCCGTTGTCCGTTTGCCTCGGTCGGCAGCGACGTGATGCCGCCTTCTTCGGGCGGTGGCGTCGGCGCCATGCGCTGCTGCAACCCGAGCGCTTCGTAGAGCTGTTTGTGGGTGAGCGTGCCCTGCTCGACGAGGAGCTCTCCGATGCGTTTGCCGGTGCGCTGCTGTTCCGCGAGCGCCTGCGTGACGGCCGCGAGCTCGACGTAGCGAAGGCCGACGAGAATCTCTCCGAGCGGAGGACGATCGAGCACGACGGTGTCGCCCTTCTGCACCGCGAGCGAGAGCGCACGCTGCAGCTGCGCGCGCGTGACGTAGCCGAGCGAGAGCAGCGCTTCTCCGACCCGGTTGCCAGTGAGCGGCTGGAGCGCGAGCGCTTCCTGCACCTGACTGTCGGTCACCAACCCGAGCGAGACGAGGAAGTCGCCGAAGCGACGGATCGAGTCGGACATCAGAGGAGACGCACTCTAAGCCAACGATCGTCAACCGCGAGAAGTTGAGGTGTTCAATGGGCTGCACGAGCGGAAGAGCGCGGCCCCGCGTATGACGCCGCGCAGGATGTTCGCACGCTCTGCGACGGTCGTTGCCGTGTTGGCGCTCGCACGCGTCGCCGTCGCGGACGACGGCGGCTTCTCGACCACCGTTCTGGCCGACGAAGGTGACGACGGGCGCGCCACATCGAGCGTGACGAAGGCAGAGCTCGAACGTCGCTTGCCTCGCAGCACGCCCGACGCGCTGCGCTTCGAGCCCGGGGTCTTCATTCAGCAGACCGCACACGGACAGGCGTCGGCGTACCTGCGCGGGCTGACGGGCCAGCAGACGGTGCTCGTCTTCGACGACGTGCGCCTCAACACCAGCACCTGGCGCCAGGGCCCCAATCAGTACGCCTTCACGCTCGATTCGTGGGCGGTCAGCTCGCTCGAGGTGGTTCGCGGAGGAGCCTCGACGCGCCTGGGCAGCGACGCGCTCGGAGGCGCGATCATCGCGCACGCACGCCAGGCGCCGGCCTCTGACGGAGGGGTGTGGTTGCTGCCCGCGGCCTTCGTTCGCGGCACGAGCGCCGACCAGGAAGCGGGTGCGCGCGTCGAGCTGGAAGGCGTCGCAGGGCCGATCGCCTTCATCGGCGGCGTGGGCGCACGCCAGGTCGGCCTCCTCGAGTCGAGTGGACCGCTCGTGGCGCCTGCCGACGTGCCGCGTTTCGCCGACGATGGCCGTACGCAGCTCGGCACCGGCTTCAAGGAAGTCACCGCCGATGGCAGGGTGACGTGGCGACCGACGACCAGTGACGAAGTGACGCTCGCGGCGCAGGTGTACCGCCAGTTCGACTCGCCGCGCACCGACCAATGCCCGCCCGCCTTTGCGCGCGCCGACGAGTGCCTGCGCTACCTCGAGCAGTTTCGCACGCTGTCGTGGTTGAGCTGGAAGCGCGCCCACGAAGGCCTGCTCGCAAAGACACGCGTCGCGGTGTCGTGGCAGCGTCAGCACGAGCTGCGCGAAGGCGTGCGCCCCGCGTCGTTCGTGCGCTCGACGGGCCGCGATGTGGTCGACACCTTCGGGCTCAACGTGGGGCTCGTCACCCGCGGGTTCGAACCGTTCGCCGGAGCTCACCTGCGCGTCGAGGCCGGTCTCGATTCGTGGCTCGACGTCGTCGACTCCGTGGCCTTCATCGAGTTCACCGACCTCGGCGTCGTGCGCGCCCAGCCTCGCGGGCAATACGTGAGCGGGAGCAGCTCGTGGCTCGGTGGCGTCTTCATCGACAGCGCGCTCGAGCTGCCCTTGCCTCAGGGGGCGGTGTTGGTGCGCGGCGGCGCGCGCCTGGGCTGGGCCTCGCTCGTTTCGCCCGGTGAGGCGGCACCGTCGACGTTGGGTGGCGAATCGGTGCGCGCGGCGTGGGCGCCGTTCGCGGCGCGGCTCGGCGTTGAGTGGAAACCGACGTCTCTGGTGTCGCTCTTCGTGAACGGAGATCGCTCGTTCCGTGCGCCCAACCTCGACGACCTCACGTCACGCCAACAAACCGGGCCCGGCTTTCAGTTCGAGAACGCGGCGCTTCGACCGGAGAGCGCGCTGGGCGTCGAGGTCGGCGCGGCGCTGCGCACCACCTGGCTCTCGCTGGAAGCGTGGGGCTTCCAGACCTGGCTCTTCGACGCCGTGGTGCGCGCGCCGCGCGACGTCGCGCAGTGTCCGCCTGCGAGCCCGCAGTGCGCTGCGTCATGGCAGCGCTTTCAGTTGATCAACGCCGACGGCGCGTCGCAGCTGCGCGGCGTCGAGGCCTCATCGCGTGTGCGGCTGCCACTGGGTTTCACGGCGCGCGCGGCCGTCAGCTGGGCGTGGGGGCAAGGGAGTGACGGCGTGCCGCTGAGCCGCGTCCCTCCCGCGAACGGGCACGTCGAGCTGGCGTGGCGCCATGCCGTCGGCTTCACCGGCGCTGCGGTGCTCCGGTGGGCCGCGCGGCAAGACCGACTGGCGATCGCCGACTTGAGCGACCCCCGCATCCCTCTGGGCGGAACGCCGGGGTACGCGGTGGTCGATCTCCGCGCGTCGCTGCGTCTGCCGCCCTTCGTCCTCTCGCTGGTGTTCGAGAACCTCGCCGACGCGCCGTGGCGGGCCCACGGGTCGTCGGTGAACGGCGCGGCGCGGGGGCTCCACTTCCTGCTCGGGGTTCAGCCGGGCCGCTGAGCGCCAGTTCGTATTCAACGCGGTGGTCGATTGAGTACACCGTCGCCATGCGGCGTTCCGTGTTGCCTCTGGCTGGTGCGGTGTGGTTCCTCGGCTGTCCCGCGCCGTTGCCGGTTCCGACCGACGGGGGAATCGATGGCGGGCTCGACGTCGGTGCAGCGTGCTCTCCGCGACCCGCCTTCACCGAGAACGTCGCGAGCTGCACGGCGCTGGGCACCGACTACCAGCCGCGCGTGGCGATGAGCGCGATGGACACGTGGCCGGCGTGCATCAGCGACTCGAACGTCTTCACGCCCATCAACGCCAACATCTCGACGGTGGCGCGCATCACCGCGTTCGAAGAAGTCGCCCGGCTCTTGTGGACCGATGACGTGTCGCCCAGCGCGCAGGCGTTCGTCGACGCCCGGGTGCAGTACGCGCTCGATCAAGGCCTCGACTCCCGCGTGCAGCGGCGAGAAGACGTGCACTACCCCGCCGCGCCGATGCCGTGCAGCACGGCTGGCGTGCCCGAGCAGTACCCCGACCGGTGCGCGGGCCCGACGAAGATCCTCCCGGTGCTCAACGATGCGTTCGCGAAGGGGAGCCTCGGCGACTCCCCGCGGGTCAACGCCGCGCGCGTTGAGGCGTCGCTGCTGTGGTTCCTCTATCTCTCGGCGCTCAGCGAGGTCATGAGCTGCACGCAGCGCCCACAAGACTGCGACTCGTGTTGGGCGTACTACGCGGGTGCCACGCCACGAGAAATGCCACTGGGTCTGGCCCGTCGCGTGCGTGAGCTCGGGCCTGCGACGCACGACCGCGCGTATGACGCGACGCTCGCGGTGCGCTGCTGGCGCAACCTCGACAATGAGACCGGTGTGGCGATGGACACCGCGCGTCGCGACCTGGCGCGTGAGCAGCTCGATCGCGCGCTGCTGCGCGGCGTGGCGTTGATCGTGCGCCAGAAGGTGACCGAGGTGCCGTGCTCCACCGGCTCGGTGCAGAGCGCGCGACTGGCCTTCCTCAACACCCTCGCGCCGTGGCTCGATCGTGCCGCGCGTGAGCGGAACCCCGCGCTCGCCGATCAGCTCGCGACCAACCTGCAGACCACCACCGCGGCTTCGCTCGACGTCGCAGGAACGCTCTCGGCGCTCGACACCCTCTTCGCGTGCCCCTGATGCCAGCGCACTGCTCGAGGCGCGTCAGTGCCCACCGACGCGGAACACCGCGAGCAGAATCTCCAGCACGATGAGAATCACCACCAACGTCTCGAGCGTCAGCGAGCGGCCGGTGTCGACTTCGCCCTTCAAGAGTCCATAGGTCTGGCTGAGGAGCCGGTGTTTGCGACCGACCTGTTCGCTCCACCGCTGCACGCGCAATTGCTGAAGGCCGGCCTCGTAGACACGCGCGAGGTACACATCGCCGACGATCTTCAACGCGTTCTCGACGCGCTCGAGGAATTCAGAGAGCTCGATCAGCGTCTGCGCCTGCTCCCGCAACGCGCGCTTCCACGGAGAAAACAGCAGCGACCCCGTCTGGTTTCCGACCACGTCGTAGATGCGCTGCAGCTCGGTATCGAGCCGCGAGTCGTAGTACCGGAGCTCGAGCAGCTGCGCGTTGGCGATCTCGAGCAGGTCGACGATGTCTTCACTGCCGCTCGGCTCGTAGACGAACGCGGCGTTCCACTCGATGACGCACAGGTCGCTGGGCGTGTAGCTGTAGTGGTGGTTCAAGACCTCGAGCTCTTCTTCTTTCGAGAGCACCTTCTCCTTCACTTCACCGAGCAGCAGACGCGCGAGGCCAGGCGTGGCGAGGAGCTGATCAGCGTTGGGCGTCGCGCCTTCAGCGCTCTCCAGCTTGCGCACCAGGATGACGGAATACGCCTCGTTCTGGTCCCACAAGTGCGGGTCTTCGAAGGTCGGCTCGAGCACCTTGCGCAGACGATTCACCTCGTCCTTCGCGAGCGCGTCGAGCGCATCGGAGTCGTACAGCTCATCAGCGAACGGAATGAGTTCCTCGACCGTGGTGCCCTTCGCGATGGGCACGCGCACGGTGATGGAGATGGCCCCATGGGAATAGAGCGTGGCGTTGAGCTTCACCTCGCGCGGGCTGCCGGAGACGGAGAGCGTCCGACGGAAGCCGAGCTCGATCTCCAACGGTGGATCCGACAGCTGGATGTACTCGCTGCCTTCGCGCCGGAGCGACAATCGGCGCACACCGGTGGCGTCCTTCTCGATGAGCGCGCGGCACCGCTCGAGCTCGATGGTGTCGGCCACGTCGAAGATGCGGGTGCAGAGAATCTCTGCGTCGAGGAGCCGGACCATCACGATCAGACGTATAACCCGGGGCATGAAGACCCAACTCGATTACGTGATGGAACACGAAGCGCATCGCGGCGGAGAGCTGTGGCTCACGCAGCCCATGGGCAGAGCCCCCGGGGGCGACGGCGTTGGGGGGCAAGGCAGCGTGGTGAAGACGCTGACGTTTTCCCAGGCGATCGACCAGGCACGGCGCATGGCGGCGCATTTGAAGTCGTTGGGGATGCCCGTCGGCTCACGCGTAGCGATCTTCTCGAAGAACACCGCGTGGTGGCTGCTCTCAGACCTCGCGATCTGGATGGCGGGGCACGTCTCGGTTCCCATCTATCCGACGCTCACCGCGTCGAGCATCAAGGCCATCCTCGAGCACAGCGAGTCGAAGGTCATCTTCGTCGGCAAGCTCGATGGCTACGACGCGATGGCGCCTGGACTCGTCGAAGGCGTGCAGCGCATCGCGATGCCGCTCGCTCCGTCGAACGTCGAGAACGCGAAGAAGTGGGACGACCTCATCGCGCAGACGCCGCCGCTGCAGGGCACCATCACGCGCAACCCGAAGGACCTCGCGACCATCGTCTACACGTCCGGCAGCACGGGTGAGCCCAAGGGCGTGATGCACAGCTTCGAGACGATGTGCGCCGCGTTCCGCTTCGTCGACCTGGCGGGCATGGTGCCGGTCGATCGCCTGCTCTCGTATCTGCCGCTCGCGCACGTCGCCGAGCGCGCGGTGCTCGAGACCACCAACTTCAAGGTCGGCTACCAGGTCTTCTTCGCCGAGAGCCTCGACACCTTCGTGCAGGATCTGCAGCGCGCGAAGCCGACGTTGTTCGGAACCGTTCCGCGGTTGTGGCTCAAGTTCCAGGCGGGCGTGCACGGGAAGATGCCCGAGAAGAAGCTGAACCGGCTGCTCAAGATTCCGCTGCTCAACCGCATCATCAAGAAGAAGGTCCTCGCGGGGCTCGGGCTCGAGAGCGTGCGCTGGTCGGTGACGGGTTCCGCGCCGACGCCTCCTGACCTGATTCGCTGGTACGCCGAGCTCGGGCTGAAGATTGGCGAGGTCTACGGCATGACCGAGAACTTCGCCGTCTCGCACGCCGCGCAGCCGGGCAACAACGTCGGCACGGTCGGGCTCCCGCTCGAGGGCGTGGAATGCAAGTTGGCCGACACCGGTGAAGTGCTCGTGAAGAGCCCGGGCACGATGCTCGGCTACTACAAGGCGCAGCACCTCACAGACGAGATGCTCGACAAGGAAGGCTTCCTCCACACCGGAGATCGCGGCGCGCACGACGAGCTCGGTCGCCTGCGCATCACCGGTCGCGTGAAGGAGCTCTTCAAGACGAGCAAGGGGAAGTACGTGGCGCCGGCTCCCATCGAGAGTCAGCTGCTGGCGCGCGCGGAATTGGAGCAAGCGTGCGTGACCGGCGCCGACATGGGCCAGCCCTTCGCGCTCGTCGTGCTCGCCGAGCACCTGCGGAAGAACGCGCTCGCTGGCGCACAGAAAGAGGAAGTGTCGCGGCTCCTCAAGCTGCACCTCGAGCAGCTCAACGCGAAGCTCGACCCGCATGAGCAGTTGGAAAAGCTCATCGTGATGCGCGAGGAATGGACCGTCGACAACGGCCTGCTGACGCCGACGCTGAAGTTGAAGCGCTCGGCGATCGAAGCGCGCTACCTGCCGAAGGTGACCGAGTGGTTCTCCTCGAAGGACGCGGTGCTCTGGGTCAGCTGAGCGCTACGCGTTTCGTTTAGGCCCCGTCGCCTTTTTTCCCAGTCTGTTGGGTCAATTCCAGCGGGCTCCGTCTCTGCTCGCACCATGAACAAGCATCGGTTGTGCCTCTTCGCGCTCCTCCTCGCTGGTGCAGCACACGCCCAGATCGCTCCCGGTGACCAGGGCCCCGTCGGCAAGCTGCTCGAAAACCCCATCGCCAAAGCGCTCGGTGTGCCGGGCAACCCGATTCCCAACGGCGGCGTGTATTCGGCTCCGCTGAAGGCCGGCGGCACGTGCTGGATCCACAACAAGACGAGCGATTCGTCGTGGGTCATCGTCTTCTCGATTCCCCAGAGCTCG
>JAEUJS010000279.1 GCA_016792935.1 Archangium sp.
GTTGCCGGGCATGGCGATTCCCATCTGGAACCTGCAGGCGGTGTTGACGGTGCCGATCTGGGACGGCGGCGCGCGGTATGGAGCGCTCCGAGACGCCGAGGCGCAAGAACGTCAGGCCGAAGCGCGAAAGATCGCTGCGCGCCGACAAGGTCAGGTCGACGTCGAGCGCGCGCGTCGTGGAGTGGAGGTCGCGCAGCGGTCTCGCGAGCTCGCTGGCGCCGCGCTCGAACACGCGACGCGTACCGAGACCCTGACCCGCAAGGCCTTCGATGCAGGCCTGGGCACCAGCCTCGAGTTGGTGACCGCCGCTTCTTCTCTCCGCGCGCAACAGTTGAACGTCGCGCTCAAGGACTACGACGTGCTCCGCGCGCGCGTGGTCGCCCTCTTTTCCCTCGCTGAGTGCACGCCATGAGATTCGTTCTTCTGTCTTCGCTGTTGCTGTTCGTCGGTTGTGAGAAGTCGGCCGCCGCGCCGGGTGAAGCGCCTGCGATGCCGGCGTCGAAGGTCGAGGTGTTGACGCTCGCTCCGCGGAACATCGAGCGCGGCACCGACTACCTCGCGTCGTTGACGTCACGTCGCGCGGTCACGCTGTACCCGCAGGTCTCTGGCTACGTGCGCGCCATCACCGCGAAGCCGGGCTCGATGGTGAAGCAGGGCGACGTGTTGCTCTCGGTGGACGCGAAGTCGGAGCAGGCCTCGCTCGACAACCTGGTCGCCACGCGCCAATCGCTCGAGGCGAGCGCGGCGTTCGCGAAGCAGCGGCTCGATCGATCCACTGCGTTGCGTGGAGACGGCATCGTGTCTCAGCAAGACGCTGATCAAGCGCGTGTGCAGGCTGATCAGGCCGAGGCGAGTCTCCGCGCGACGGACGCGTTGATCGCCTCGCAGCGTGCGCGACTCGGCTTCTTCAACATCGTGGCTCCATTCGACGGCGTGGTGGGTCACGTGCCGGTGAAGGTCGGCGACTTCGTGACGCCCGCAACCGCGCTGACGTCGGTGACGCAGGAGTCAGGGCTCGAAGCCGAAGTGTGGGTTCCGGTCGAGCGCGTGAAGGAACTCAACGCGCAGAGCCGCATTCGTCTGCTCGACGATTCCGGCAAGGCCGTCGCCGAGCAGCCGGTGAGCTTCGTTTCTCCGCGCGCGGACCCGAACTCGCAGTTGGTGCTCATCAAGTCGTCGTTCGAGCCGGTGCCGGGGCTCCGCGCTGATCAGCTCGTGCACGCGACGGTGATTTGGGGAGAGCAGCCAGGCCTCTCGGTGCCGACGGTCGCGGTGGTGCGTCAGGCGGGTCAGACCTTCAGCTACATCGTCGAGCGCGCAGACGGAGCGATGAAGGCCAGGCGCGTGCCCATCACGCTCGGGCCGCTCGTGGCGAGCGACTATGTGGTGCTCAACGGCCTCGACGCAGGCCAGCAGGTCATCGTCTCGGGAATTCAGATGCTCGGTGACGGCGCGCCGGTGGAGTTGAAGCCATGACTTCGTTCTTCATTCACCGGCCCGTCTTGTCCGCGGTGCTCTCGCTGCTCATCGTGCTGGTGGGAGCGCTCGCGATTCCGACGTTGCCGGTGTCGCAGTACCCGAGCTTGTCGATGCCGCAGGTGAACGTGACGTCGTTCTACACGGGCGCCAGCGCGCAGGTCGTCGAGTCGGCGGTCACCATTCCGCTCGAGCAGCAGATCAACGGCGTCGAGGGCATGAAGTACATCACCTCGAGCAGCGGCTCCGATGGCATGTCGAACATCACGGTGGTGTTCGACCCCCGACGCAACGTCGACGTGGCCGCGGTCGACGTGCAGAACCGCGTGCAGACCGCGTCGGGCCTGCTCCCCGCTGAAGTGCGTCAGAACGGCATCAGCATCACCAAGACCTCGGGCAGCTTCGTGCTCGCCGTCGCGCTCTACGACTCCACCGGTCAGTACGACACGCGCTTCGTCTCGAACTACGCCGACATCTACATGCGCGACGCCATCAAGCGCATCAAGGGCGTCGGCAACGTCGACATCTTCGGAGCGCGCCGCTTCTCGATGCGCGTGTGGCTGGATCCGTCGAAGCTCGCTTCGCGCAATCTGACGCCGCTCGATGTCGTGGGTGCGTTGCGTGAGCAGAACGTGCAGGTCGCCGCGGGCCAGATTGGGCGAGAGCCCGCGCCGGTGGGGCAGAGCGTGCAGCTCAACATCGTGGCGCAGGGCCGCCTCAGCGAGCCGAAGCAGTTCGAAGACGTCGTGTTGCGCGGAGGGCCGGGGAAAGGTGCGCTCGTTCGCCTCCGTGACGTCGCGCGCGTCGAGCTGGGAGCCGAAGATGAGACCGCTTTGCTCAGCTACAACGGCCGCGAGACTGCGGGCCTGGGCATCACGCAGCTGCCCAACGCCAACGCGCTCGAAGTCGCCAGCGCGGTGAAGGCCGAGCTCGCGCGCCTGTCGAAGCAGTTCCCGAAGGGGCTCGGTTACAAGGTCGCGTTCGATTCGACGCCGGCGGTCGAGCAGTCGATCTCCGAGGTGCTCACCACGCTGCTCGAGGCGATGGTGCTCGTGGTGCTGGTGATTCTCGCGTTCCTCCAGGGCTGGCGCGCGACGCTGATTCCGACCGTCGTCATTCCCGTCTCGCTGGTCGGCACGTTCGCGTTCGTGAAGCTGATGGGCTTCTCGATCAACACGTTGACGTTGTTCGGTCTCACGCTCGCGACGGGGCTCGTCGTCGACGATGCCATCGTGGTGATCGAGAACATCTCGCGGCACCTCGAGCAGGATCGCACCAAGACGCCGGTGGAGGCCGCGGTGATCGGCATGCGTGAAGTGCTCGCGCCGGTCATCGCCATCTCGCTGGTGTTGATCGCGGTGTTCGTGCCGGTCTCGTTCTTCCCCGGCAGCACCGGAATCATCTACCAACAGTTCGCGCTCACCATCGCGTTCTCGGTCGCCATCTCGACGTTCGTGTCGGTGACGCTGACTCCGGCGTTGTCGGCGTTGCTGTTGCGGCACCACGACGAGGGAAAGAAGTTCGTCGCCTTCCGGATGGTCGACGCAGTGCTCGGTTGGTTCCAGCGCGTGTATCTGCGCGCGCTGAAGCCGGTGCTCGCTCGGCCTTTGCTGGGGCTCGGCTTGTTCGCGGTCTTCGTGCTCGGCACCTGGCAGCTCGCGGTGCGCGTGCCGACCGGCTTCGTGCCTGATGAAGATCAAGGGTGGTTCATGGTCATCATCGTCGGGCCGGACGGCAGCTCGGTGCAGCACACCGGCAAGGTGCTCGGGCAGGTCGACCAGATCCTGCGCGCGGAGCCCGAGGTCGCGGGCGTCTTCGCGGTCGGCGGCTTCAGCTTCGGAGGCAGCGGCCCCAACCGCGGAATGATGTTCGTCAACCTGAAGGACTGGAAGGACCGGAAGGGCGCGGAACATTCCTCCGGAGCGATCGTCGAGCGCGTGCGCGGGAAGTTGTCGAGCGTGACGGATGCGATCGTCATGGCGTTCCCTCCGCCAGCGGTCGAAGGCGTGGGCAGCGTCGGCGGTTTCCAGATTCAGCTCGAAGACAAGTCGTTGCAGGCGACGCTGCAGCAGCTCGCCGATGCCTCACGCGCCGTGCAGGAGAAGGCGTGGACGGCGCCAGAGCTCACGGGCGTGTTCAGCAGCTTCACCGCGGATGATCCGCAGATCGTGGTCGATGTCGATCGCGAGAAGGCCAAGGCGATGGATGTCGGAGTGGACCAACTCTTCGGCACGCTGCAGGTCGCGCTCGGCTCGGCGTACGTAAACGACTTCGACTACTCGAATCGTGCGTACCGCGTGTACGTGCAGGCCGACGCGAAGTACCGCGACAATCCGGACGACATCGGAGCGCTCTACGTCCGCAGCTCGATGGGCACGATGGTGCCGCTCGATTCGCTGGTGAAGGTCAGGTCCGCGACATCGGCGCAGGTCATCAACCACTTCAACTTGTTCCGCTCGGTGGAGGTCAGCGGCTCGGCTGCGCCGGGGTACAGCTCAGGTCAGGCGCTCGCGGCGATGGAGCGCGTGGCAGGTGAAGCGTTGCCGCAGGGCTTCGGCTTCGAGTGGTCGGGTCTCTCGCAGGAAGAGCTCGAGTCAGGCAGTCAGACGTTCGCGATCTTCGCGCTCGGGTTGCTCTTCGTGTTCCTCGTGCTCGCTGCGCAGTACGAGAGCTTCGTGTTGCCGTTCGTCGTGGTGCTGTCGGTGCCGTTGGCGATCCTGGGAGCGCTCGGTGCGCAGACGCTGCGTGGCCTGCCGAACGACGTGTTCTGCCAGGTCGGCATGGTGATGCTGATTGGGTTGTCGTCGAAGAACGCGATTCTGATCGTCGAGCTGGCGCGGCGGTTGCGTGAGGAGGGCATGCGCGCGGCGGACGCGGCTCAGAAGGCGTGTGAGCTGCGGCTGCGGCCGATTCTGATGACGTCGATCGCGTTTCTGCTCGGGGTGATGCCGCTGATGTTCTCGAGCGGTGCAGGCTCGGCGGCGCGCAGCTCGCTCGGCACCGCGGTGTTCGGGGGCATGGCGCTGTCGACGGTGCTGACGCTGTTCTTCACGCCGGTGCTGTTCGTGCTCATCGATCGTCGCGCTGTCCGGGCAGTGCCGCCGGTCGTGATCCCCTCTCCCGCCCCTGCGGGAGAGGGATAGGGTGAGGGAGTCCTTCCGCAATTCGCTCAGTCGATCTTCCACTTGATGGGCGCGTAGTCCTTCTTGCGCTGCGCGCCGTACTCGGTGGCGAGCGATGAAGCGCCCGACTGCAGCGTTCCACCGAGTGTCGGAGTGACCTCGAGCTTCTTGATCCACGTCGAGCCATTGGTCTGCGCGGGCAAGTGCAGGGTGATCATTCCATCCTCGGTCTCGTAGCGAGTGATGGCGCCGGCCTGCACGAGGTTGGTGAGCGACGTCGTGTCGTGCTGCACACCCGCGGGCAACGCGAGCTTCAACTCGAGCGGCGTTCCACCCGGACCCGCGACCGTGAGCGTGAGCTCCGCCGACTGACCCGCCTTCATCGTCTTCGGCAGATCGACCTTGAACGTCATGCCGCTGTTGGGCTCGTCCTTCCACGGCGAGTACGAGACGAGCTGCAGCGCGAAACCCAGGCCCGGCACTGCGGGCTCCGACTTGAGCGACCACTCGTGCGCACCAGCGCTGCCGGTCGCATCGGCTTCCAACACCAGCACGTCCTTCAGCGCCGCGGCGTCGAGCGTGCCGTTGGTGAGTTCCTTGCCATCGCGCAGCAACGTCACCTTGACGCCTGCGGGCACGGGGTCTTTGAACAGCTTCACCGCCGCGCGCAGCGCGACGAGGTTGGCGCGGCCATCACCCCAGCCCGACCAGCTCGAGTAACCCGACAACAAGTAGGTGCCGAGATCCGCGAGCGGAGCGTTCGGTACGCCATCGAGCGCGAGGATCGCCATCGCCGTCGCCTCGTACGTCGAAGGCGGCAGACCATCAGCGCGCACCACACCTGAGTCGACCGGCAGGTACTTCGCGCCATCACCCGTATCGGTGATCTTTTCGAGGATCAGCTTGCGGAAGTTGTCGCCTGCGCCGCCAGTGATGGCTCCCGACGCGAGGATGCTCGCCGCGGTGTACGCATCATTCACGCGCGCAGCGTTGCGCTCGAACGCGCCACTCGCCTTCAACGTGACGGCGGTCGCGCGCTGTTTCGCCTGAGGCGTCTCCATCGCCCCAGCCGACGTGTCGGCTGATCTGATCGACGCACGCGCGGCGCGCACGCACTCGCTGGTCGAGACGAGCAAACGCTGCAGCGTCCAACCCGTCTGGCCCTGACACGTTCCGTCTGCGCGCTGACCCGCGGCGATCTGCATCGCGAGCCGTTCACCGAGCCGGTTGAGCACTGGATTCTGCGGATGCGCGAGCGCGGCCTCGGTCAGCAACGTCGAAGTGTCGAGCGAAGGCGTGCGCGCGTACTGCATCACCCGCTGCGTCGCGAGCACGCTCAGGTCGCGAATCACCGGCTCATCGGGCTGCGCGCCGAGCTGACGCAACAACGCCGGAGCCTGACCAAGCAGCTGCAGCAGGTACGCGTCTTCCGCGACGCCGCCACGACCCGGGGCCGCCGACAGCTCATTGCGAATCAGACCGAGCGCGCCGGGGTACACCTGCACGCGCACGCTCTCGGTGCCCGGCAGCGGCTTCTCGGGACCGACGAGCTGGAACACGCGCGGCGCGGCGAGCGTGCCGCCCTTGTTCTGCACCTCGCGGCGACCCGCGGGTTTCAACTCGATCGACTTCTCGACGGCGTCGGTCGTGCCGAGCACCGCCTTGAAGACCGCGGTTCCCGGAGTCGTGGTGGTGAGCGTCACGCTGTCCATCGCGTTGCCACCGGCGGGCACCTTCACCGTCTTGCCGGTGCTGGAGATGGTTCCACCGCTCGCCGAGTAGGTGAGCGCAGTGTTCACATCCTGCTCGGTGGTGTTCACGACCTGAATCGGGAGCTTCACGATGTCGCCCGCGTAGAGGAACGGAGGCGTCACCGGATCCACGTACGTCGGCAAGGTGCCCAGGAAGCTCGTCACCGAGCCCGCCTGGCTGCCCTGTCTGGAATGCGCGAGGGCCAACACGCGCCACGTGGTGAGCCGGTCAGGCACCTTCACGGGCACGTTGGCGCGACCTTCCGCGTCGGTGACGATCAACGGCTCGAACAAGAACGTCTCGGGGAACCACGCGCGCGTCGGAGCAGGCTCGCCGTTGCCGCCGGGTCCACCTTCGGTCGTGATCTCTTCGGCCTTCGCGTCGAGCGAAGCGAACCCGCCGCGTCCCTTGGTGCCGATGCCACCAATGCCGATGGTGTCTCCGATGCCGCCGCCGCCAGAGCCAGAGCCGCGGAGGCCGAGGCCGCTCAGACCACTCGATCCACCCAACGCGTCTTTGAGTGCCATGGGCGCCAGCTTTTTCTTCTCCGACTTGCCCATCTTGCCTTCGTCGCCCTTCGCAGCGGGCTCAGGCGCAGGCATGTCCATCGGTGGGGCCGCGGGGTACGCCTCTTCTTGTTCGCGCATGTAGGAATTGCGCGAGCGGTCATCCGCCCAGCCGACGGACGACGGAGCCCGCTTTGCTCCAGCGAGCGTGAGGAACGTCAGCGCGAGAATCGCGAACGCGGTGAGTCCGAAAACGAAGAACTTCTTCATGGCTTCTCCTTCGCGACCCACTGCGACCAGTTCTGCTGGTCTTCAGGCAAACGCGTTCCGTTGACGACGATCTGTCGCGGCTCGGTGAGCGCGAGCAGATCCATCGGCAGGCGATGCAGGCGCAGTCGTCTTCCCCACGCGTCCTTCGCCGATTCCTTGCGCGCTTCGACGGCGTCGAGCGACTTGTTCCACAGCCGCGCCATCACGGCGGGCGTCATCTTTTCTGTCTCCGGGGCCGACGTCTCCCAGCTGCGCACCTGCGTGTAGAGCTCGCCGAGCACGACGTAGAAGCGATCCACCTGGGCCTCGTTGGGGTCGAAGATCGTCGTGCCGCTTGCCGACACCGCCGCTTCGATGGCCGGAGGCGCGGGCAGCGCGTTCACCCGAACCAGCGTCGCCGCCGCGGCGTTGGCTCCGCGAATGCGACCGAGTGAAAGCGCCTGCGCGTCGAGCGAGCCGAACGCCGATTGCCCCGTCGCTTGTGGACGCAATCCGGCGAGCTCATCAGCGCCAGGCAGCGAAGCGATCTGCGAGAGGCTGTCGTCGACGCCGAAGAGACCGACGGCCGCCATGCCGCCTTTCTCTCCGAGCTTCGTTTCGATACCGAGCTGCGCGACTGCGCCCGGCTTGTAGCGCGGCTTTTCCGGCGTGACCTTCACGGTCAGCACCGACTGTGGCTGCACGAAGAAGTACAGATTGCCGCCGCCCCACTGCACGCCAGCCCAGCCCTGCCAATCAGCAGGCACCTTGAACTCCGCGGAGCGCGTCTTCTCGTCGACCTTCGCCTCGACGCTCTCGTACGCGTGGGTGAGGAACAACTTCTCGGGCAGCTCGCCGGTGAAGTCGGGACCGCGGAGGATCTCGACCTTCACGCTCTCTCCGGGGCGAATGAGCTGCGAGTTCGCGCGCAGCCGAATCTGCGGAATCGAGCCGGGCGTCATGCGGAACTTCGTCGAGCCGAAGATCTCGCCGCCTTTGCGCGCGGTGATGAGGAACTCGTAGCCCTCCATGATGGTGTCCTGCGGCTTCACGGCTTCGTATTTCTCAGGCGCGTTGATGCGGACTCGCGCGACGCCGATGGACTGCGCGCCTTCGGTCTCGTCGTCGTCGATGGGCACATAGCCGCCGTTCGTCGGCCGCTGCGGAATCGGAATCGACTTCACCCGCGACGTGATGCACCCGAGCGCGGCATCGGCGTACGTGTCGCCCTTGATCGAGACCCACTCGACCTTGAGTTCCTTCTTGCCGAGCTGCCACTGAATCATGCGCGGCACGCTCCCGCTCTTGACGGTCGCCGGCAGACAATCGCGTGCCTCGAGCATCGCTTCGTCGAGCAGCGTCTCGAGAACGCCGGGCACTCCGGGCATGCCGTCGAGCTCGAGCTCGAAGTTGGGGAGGTCTTCGTCGTTGAACTGCCACGACGCGGCGAAGAAGCGCTCCTTGCCGCCTTCGAACTTCACGCCGTTCATCACTTCCTTCACGCAGCGGCCGATGCGCGAAGACGGCACCGAGAGCGCGCTCACTGCTCCGCTGCTGCGCACCAGCATCGACACCGTCACGCTGCCCTGACCCTGCAGCATGTAGCGCGCGCAGTGTTCGAGCTTCGCGTCGAGGCGATCGAAGACCATGCGGTCGGCGAGCGTGGGCTCATTGGTCTCCTCTTCATTGAGCGCGAGGCGTTCTTCGAGCGAGCCGCGCGTCACCAACGGCGTCGGAGGCGGCGGGCGGAACGGCATCGCAGGAATCACGACGGTGACCGCGGGACCGGGGTCGACCTGCACGCTCGCCACGCCGTCTTCATCGACCTGCGCGTCGGTGCCCTTGTCGGTCGGTTCCCACAAGCGCTTCACGTTGAGCGTGATGCCTTCGAGCAGGCGGCCATCAGCGGTCGTCGCGCGCAGATAGAGCCGGTTGTTGAAGCCCTCGACCAGGCCATCGGCGAGCTCGGTGACACCCGTGACCGCGATCGGATCTTGCGAGAGCAACACCGACGCGCTGCCTTCGACGCGATCGCCGCTGCCGTCGGTCGCGGACAGTGAAGCCGAGAGCGTCGCCTGTTCCTGCAAGTCGTCGGGCACCTGCGGCAGCTCGACGGTGAACGTGCCATCGGCCTTCGCGGTGGCGACCTTCGGCAGCGCGTCACCTTCGGTCCACTTCGTCGGAGCGGGCCAGGCACCGCCGACGTTCCACGTGAGCTCGACCTTCGCGTTGGCGACGGGCGCTCCGGAGCTGTACGTCACCGAGCCCTTCAACACCGGGCGTTCCTTGCGCGTGTAGAACGGCTTGTTGGTGCTCGCTTCGATGCGGAAGCGCGGGAGCGTGAACGGCTTCACCTCGAAGCTCTTCGTCTCGGTCTGTCCGCCCGAGGACCACGAGACGCTCCAGTGACCCGAGGTCGCGCTGCGATCGATGGGGAACGTGCCCGAGACGACGCCCCACTGGCCGCTCGGCGCGCGCTCTTCGAGCAACACTTCGCCGTTGGGATCCATCACGCGCCAGATGCCGGGGCGTTCTTCGAGCGGCGTGAGATCGTTCGCGCGCAACGCGATGGCGCGGAACTTCACCGTGTTGCCGGCTTCGTAGAGCGGCCGGTCGGTGAGGATGTGGATGCGCGCCGGCGTGTAGAGCGGCAGCGGGAGATCGAGTGTCGTCTCTCCGATGGGAGAGACCACCTTCGCGCGCAGCGTGTAGTCGCCGTCGTTCACCTTCGGCAGTTCGACTTCGCCGCTCATCGCGCTGGCGTTCGAGGTCCAGCCTTTCTTCGGCGAGAGCAGCGTCTCTCCGTTCGACGCGATGAGCGACACCGTCGGCGTGAAGCGGGTGATGGTTTCGCTGCGCCGCTGATCATTCGGCGCGACGAGGTAGTTGGCGAAGACGTTGATGCTGACTTCACCGGGCGCGGCGCGCTTGAGACCCGGTGCGGTGACGCTGATGGTCTGCCGCAGCTCTCCATCGGGGCATTGGTCGAGCCACAGACCGGTCGAGAAACCAACGCTCAGGCACGTCTGCGAGCTCGCGATGGCGAGCCCGATGAGGCCGAGGACGAAGACGATGATCAACGCGCGTCGCATGTGGGCAGTTCCCCCTCTTCACGCGAACTCGTTTCGAGTCGCGGAAGGTCGGCATCGTACCCGTGGACACTCTGCGTGGAAGCGATGTTCCTGCGCGCCGTTTCTCCCCTCCAACGACGTCGGCTTCGTGTCACCTGTCAGGGTGAGCAGTCAGCGGCGTTGCGCTCGAGCCGGAACTCGATGCCGCCGTTGGGGGTGGCCTGAATCCACGCCACGTCTGCGTAGGGCCAGGCGCGGTTCGGCTCGCTGCGCGCGAAGACGATCGGCGACGACACGTCTTGATCCTCGTAGCCGACGAACCAACCCGCATCGGCCGGAGCCTCACGCGGCGTGAGGTTGCGATCGAACGAAGGGAAGACGTTGTCTTCGATCAACGTGAGGTGGAGATCGCCGCCTGGGCAATAGCCGTAGCTCTCGCACTGGCCGATCGAATCGAAGCTGCGCAGCGCGACGGCGAGCTTGCGGCCACACGCAGTCGCCGCGATCCCGGCGTGGTTCCACACGCCGAAGCCGCCCCACGTCGAGCCAGGAATCTGCGCCCAGAAGGGGCAACGCCCGCCGTTGGGAGCGAAGCAGCTCGCTTCATATTGATAGCGACGTGTGCCGATGCCCTGACCGGCGGCGACGACGATCGCGGCTCCTTCGTTCGGCGTCGACAGCGGGAGCTCGACGATGGTCGACGCGTGCCACGCCGCGGAGAGCCCCTGCGATCTCAGCTGCACGAGTGGGCTCTCGAACTCGATCACGCCGAACGCGGTGCGCACGAAGAGCGTGTTGCTGAACGTCGAGCCTCCGATGATCGCCGCGGCTGGAGCGGGAAGCGGTCCCCATTCCGAGCTGAGCGGTCCGAGGTCGTGATGCGCTTCGACGTACGGATCGCCACGCGCGTAGAGCACGGTGTTGATCACCAGCTCAGCGTGCGTCGGATCGCTCGAGGATCGGCGCTGGACGATGACCCACGGGTGTCCCCACGCGAACACCAGCGCGAACGGGTGTGGGTCGGCGGGATCCATGACGGCCGTGGGCGCGACTTGTGGCGACGACGCACCGGTCGAAGTGAGGTTGGCGGTGAGGAGCCCGTTCATTTCGGTCACCCACGCGACGGACCAGCCGACGCCGACGTTCTCGATCACGGCGAGGTGCCGCACGACACCCTGCGCCGGGAGCGTGTACGTCGCCGTGCGTTGGCCGTTGCTGATCAGGCTGAGGACCACGAGCTCCTGGTCGGGAAGGCCTGAGTTCGTGACCCACGCCCAGAGTTCGTCGGGGCACACGGTCGCCTTGTTCTGCGCGCGTGCGAGGCGTTGGGCGCTCAAGTTTGCGCTGCGGTAGTCCTGAGCGAAGCGCGCCGGCATCGGAGCGGGCGGGAAGGCGGGATCGAAGATCTCCGCGGCGCTCGGAGCGCAGGTGGTCGGCGTGATGACGCCTGCGTCTTGCGCGACGGTGCCGGCGTCAGTGCCTGCGTCCCGAGGCTGCGTGGTGCGGATCACCGGGTCGAGCGCGTCCTCGAAGCCGTTCGAGGTGAGGCGACCGCAGGCGGTGAGCGCGAGGAGAGCGAAGAGCGATCGTTTCATCGCCTGGCGGTATGTCGAGGTGCGAAAAGGGGACGACTGTCTGAATTTGGTCGTTGCGTTGCTCTGGAACATGTCGGACCATCAGCTGCCTGAGGGTCGAACTGGGTTTGGATTGGGCTGTGCCACAAGTCGCGACAGCTCCTCACGCCGGGTGAAATGTCCTCAGTTTGGTAAGTCAGACCACTGTCTGAATTTGGCTGTCCTAACGACCAATTTCACGCAGTGGTCGACCAACTGAGTTCAATTCGAAGCCGAGGGGCATGCGTGACTTTCGGCACTGCAAGCGCACTCAGCCACCACTTCGACCCCAATGCTGTTCTTACGGCACAGGGCTCGTCGCCTCAGCACCGCCGTCGTGCTGCACGGTCACCTGATTCAACTTCCAGAGCAGCGGGCTGAACGTGAACTTCACGGTGTGCATGTCGTGCGTGAACACCTCAATCGTGCCGCTCTTCGGAGTGTGCTCGCCCACCTCGTACTCGAGCCCCGTGAACTGGACACCATCGACCAGGTCACCGCGACGCAGCTCAGCCGAGCCATCGAGGATCAGCGTGGTGCCACCGATCACCGGCAAGCCCTGGCGAACACCAACGCGCATGTCGACCCGGTACTGCGTGCCGTCTTCGAGCGTGCCTGACGCCGCGCCCCAGTACCGCTTCTCATCACCACACGTGCCGTAGCCCGCCTTGCCGGTCAGCACGCGGCCATCGACGTTGAGGCCCTGCAGCTCGGCTTCGATCTCCAGGCGATCTTCTCCACCCGAGACACGCACCACCGCATCGCCGCTCACCACATGCCCCTTCGCGCGGCACTGATCAGAGAAGCGCAGACGAACGACATCCGCCGTCGCCTCGCTCTCGGTCGTCACCGTCACGCACGCGACCTCAATGCTGACGTTGCCGACCGCGCGGCCGAGGAAAGTCGAGCGTGAGTCACCACACGTGTAATCTGGCAACAGCCCGAGCAGCTCGATCGCGTCACGTACTTCCGCCGCCACACGCAACGACTCCTTCACGCGCTGTGGATCGCTGATCACCTGCTGCGTCGTGTTGTTCGTCGGAGGCTTCGTGCGCTCGTCATCCGACATGCCCGCGGGGCCACACGCGCTGAACACCAAAGCCGACACCGCCGTCACTGCGAAGCCAGGTCGATTGAGAGTGAGCATGCAGCCCGGTTGTTCACCCGGCGTGCCGCCCAACCTCACTGATCACAGGTGAAAACCTGCGCAGCGAACTGCGCAACGACGCGCATGTCAGGGCAGCCGGTTCACTTCGCGCGCAACACGACTGATCGCTCGATCGCTGCTGAAGAACAACGGCTCCGCGGTGCTGCACAACGTCGGGCTGTATCTCGGGGCCGGGTTTACGTTCTGAGCTGAAGTGATAGAGCCAGCGCCGTGCGTCACCTGCCTGCACTGACCGTCTCGGAGCTCACCGACGCGCTCGGCTCGCGCGCGCGTGCGATGGAGACGCTGAAGTGGCTCTACGCGCAGCGCCCGCTTCCTTCGATTCTCCCGAGTGAGCTGCCGGGCGTGAGCCACCGCGTGTGGACTCCGTTCGTCGAGCGCGGCGCGAAGCTGGTGTTGCCGAAGATCCTCGAGCGTCAGCTCAGCGAAGACGGCACCACGAAGTACGCCCTCGAGTTCAACGGCACGAGCGTCGAGACGGTGCGCATTCCCGCGAAGGGGCGTTCGACGATCTGCATCTCGAGTCAGGCCGGCTGCACGCGCAAGTGCACCTTCTGCGCGACCAAGGAACTCGGCTTCATCCGCCAGCTCTCCGCCGAAGAGATGGTCGCGCAGTACCTGCTCGCGCGCAGTGAAGACACGCCTGATCAGCCCGCGACCAACGTGGTGTTCATGGGTATGGGCGAGCCGATGGACAACCTCGACGAGGTGATGCGCGCGGTCGAGGTGCTGACGCAGGGGCCCGCTCCGCAGCTGCGCAACATGAGCGTCACCGTTTCCACGAGCGGCGTGTTGCCCGGCTTGAAGCGCTTCCTCGCCGAGTCGAAGGCCTCGCTCGCGCTCTCGCTCAACGCGACCACCGATGAAGTGCGCGCGCAGGTGATGCCGCAGACGAAGACGTGGCCGATCAAGTCGCTCCTCGATGCGTTGCGTGAAGACGCGCAGCGCCGCGGCAACAAGCGCGACTACTTCATCGAGTACGTGTTGTTCGGTGGCTTGAACGACACCGACGCCGACGCCGATCGTCTCGTCGCGCTGCTCGAGGGAATTCCCTCGCGCGTGAACCTGATTCCGTACAACCCATTTCCTGGAACCGGTCTGCAGACGCCGACCGACGAGCGTGTCGCTACGTTTCATTCTCGATTGGTGAGAAGCGGAGTGATCACTCTGGTGCGCTCTCCGCGTGGTCGAGAGATCGCCGCGGCGTGCGGACAGCTCGTGCTCTCGCGCGACGGAGCGGGATTTTCGCCCGTTTCGTAATTTCGATTTTCATCACGCACCGAATTGCATCGCGCGCTCGCGGACGACAACGCGTGAATGCGCTTCTCGGTCCTGGCACTCGTTCTCGCCTTCGCAGCCTGCGGTCCCGCTCAGCTCGATGAGGAATACGAGCCTGAGAATTCCGGCGATGAATACGACTCGATTGAGCAGGGCCTGGTGGACTGCACCGAGTCGTCGAGCACCGGCTACCGCAGCGGCAATCCGTTCCCCGTCACGCTGATCAACATCGACGGGAAGCGCGTCGAGAAGACGACCGGCAACGCATACGCCGTGATGCAGGCCGCCGCTGCAGCGAACGGAGTGGGCATTCGCATCAACTCCGGCTTCCGCACGCCGGAAGAGCAGACGTATTTCTACAACTGCTACGTGAACTGCAATTGCAACAGCTGCAACCTCGCCGCGGCTCCCGGCTACAGCAATCACCAGAGCGGCACGGCGCTCGATCTCAACACCGCGAACGCCGCGGTCTTCAACTGGCTCAACGCGCACGGCGCGGCGTATGGCTTTCGGCGCACGGTTCCCAGCGAGGCGTGGCACTGGGAATACGGCGGCGGCGGCCCCGGTGGAGGACCATGCACTGCGCCGCCGCCACCTCCTCCGTGTGATCGATCCGCCGGCCCGTTCACCTTCAGCTGCGACGGCGAACAGAGCGGCCTGGCGTGCGTGAACGTCAACGAGCCTTCCGATCCCCACACGTGGAACGACAACTTCTTCTGCAGCACGCGCGACTACGAGTTGAAGTGGTCGTTCGCCGGACCGATCGACGGAATGGATTGCACCAACACCGCCGAGTCCGCCGAAGAGAACCCGGCGATCTGGAGCGACAACTTCTTCTGCGCGCCCAGGCAATCACCGTGGAAGTTCAGTTGGTCGAGCGCCGGGCCGATCGCCGGCCGCACGTGCGTACAGTGGAACGAGACCGCCGATCCGCACTCGTGGCAGGACAACTTCCTCTGCGCGGAAGCGGTGCAGTCCTTCAGCAACGACGGCTTCACGTTCAGCATGGCCGGCCCGCGAGAGGGCACGTGCGTGAACGTCGATGAGCCGTCTGATCCCGACACGTGGAGCGACAACTTCTTCTGCAGCAGGAATGACCTCGGCATGAGGTGGTCCTTCGCCGGACCCATCGAGGGGATGATCTGCACCAACGTGCACGAGTCCGCCGAGTCGCAGCCCGCGATGTGGGCCGACAACTTCTTGTGCATTCCCGAAGCCGCGCCGTTCCGCTTCACGTGGAGCTCAGCCGGGCCCATCGCGGGCAAGTCGTGCGTGCGGTGGTTCGAACATGCCGACACCA
>JAEUJS010000298.1 GCA_016792935.1 Archangium sp.
GGGCTGCGCCGCCTCGCGTGGGAACTGCAGAGCCGCACCTCGGTGGAAGTCGTCCTCGAAGCGCGCCCGATGACGCTCGATTCGCCACGCTTGTTCGAGCATCCATTCCTCTACCTCTCGAGCGACGGAGAGCTCCCGCCCTTCACCGCGGCGGAAGTGGAGAACCTGCGCCGCTACCTCACGTTCGGTGGCTTCGTGTTTGCCGACGCGAACGACGGATCCGATGGAGCGGGCTTCGATTCGTCGATTCGCCGCGAGCTCGCGCGCGTGTTGCCGCAGTCGCCGCTCACGCCGGTCCCGCAGACGCACGTCATCTACAAGTCGTTCTTCATGTTGGAGAGCGCGCCCGGCCGCTTCTTGAACAAGTCGGGGCTCGAGGCGTGCCTGGTGAACAAGCGCGCGGGCGTCGTCTATTCGCAGAACGACGTGATGGGAGCGCTCAACCGCGACGAGTCCGGCACGTGGGAGTTCGAGCCTTCTCCCGGTGGATCGCGACAACGTGAATTGGCGACGCGGCTCGCGGTGAACCTGGCGATGTACGCGTTGTGCCTCGACTACAAGGACGACGCCGTTCACCTGCCGGTCATCATGAATCGGCGGCGGTAAGCATGATCAGCGAACGAGCTCAGCTGAGGCGAAGCCGAAGTCACGAGGGCGTGCCCTCGTGTGGCGAGTGAGCGAATGAACATGGAGTCCGTCGACACCTGGAAGATCGTCAGCCTCTCCTCGCACCCGATGACGGTGCTGGTGGCGTTGGTGATCGCGCTCGGCGTCGGCGTGGTGCTCGCGTGTTGGGGCGTGCGCAACGAGGCGTCGCGTCGCCGCCGCATCATCTTGTACACGCTGCGCGCGCTCGCCGGAGTCGCCGCGCTCTTCTTCATCACCGAGCCGGCCTTGCGTCGCCTGCAGGTCGCGCGCGTGAAGAATCGGGTCGCGGTGTTGGTCGACCGCTCGGCGTCAATGTCGTTCCCGGTCGAGCCGCGCGGCATCTCTCGCAACGAAGCGGCAGCGCGCGCATTGGAGTCGCTCGTTCCCGAATTCGAGCGCGTGAAAGATCGCTACGCGGTCGAGATGTGGTCGTTCGATCCCGAATTGGGAGCGACGAACGCCGAGGGCTTGCGCGCTTCTCCTCCACGTTCGAATCGCACCGATCTCTTTGCCGCACTGCGCGCCATCAAGGCCGGCGAGAGCAGCGGCGCACGCCAACTCGCGGGCGTCATCGTGATGAGTGACGGAGCGGACAACGCGGATCTCGCGAATGGATTGATCGGCCGCCCGAAGCAGACGTTGGAGACGTTCGGTGTTCCCATCTCCACCGTCTCGGTCGGCAAAGAAGGGCTCACTGATCTCGCGATCGACGCGGTGAAGGTCGATGACTTCGCGTTCGTGCGCAACTCGATCTCCGCCGACGTCGAGATCCACGGGCGCGGCTTCGCGGATCAAGCGGTGCAGGTGGTGTTGAAGCGGGAAGGGCAGGTCGTCGCGAGCAAGGTGGCGCAGTTCGACACCGACGATGAAACGCAGACGGTGAAGTTCACGTTCACGCCCGATCAAACGGGCCGCTTCGTCTACACGGTGAGCGTGCCGGTGTACCCGGACGAGGTCGTCGCGGAGAACAACGCGCGCTCGTTCGCACTCAAGGTGATTCGCGATCGCGTGCGCGTGTTGCTCGTCGCCGGCCGTCCGACGTGGGACGAGCGCTTCCTGCGCGGGGTGCTGCGCGCCGACGCCAACGTCGAGCTGATCAGCTTCTACATTCTGCGCAACGGGACCGATGACACGCGCGTGCCTCCCGGACTCGAGCCGCAAGAGCTCTCGCTGATCCCGTTTCCGCGCGATGAGATCTTCCAGAAGAAGATCGACACCTTCGACGTGATCATCGTCTTGAACTTCGGGCACGAAGATCAGGGCGTGTCGCTCATCAACTACCGGCGCGACGTCGAGGCGTACGTGAAGAATGGCGGAGCCTTCGCCTATCTCGGTGGAGATCGTTCGTTCTCCGAGGCGCAGTCGTCGCTCAATCCGTTCATCGACGTGTTGCCCGTCACGCCCGCGGGAATGGCCGATGTGGCGCCGTTCACTGCGAAGCTCTCGCGGCAGGGCCTCACGCATCCCATCACTGCGCTGGGGCAGGGCTCGGTGAGCTCGGAAGCGGCGTGGGAAGCGCTGCCGCAGTTGCCGGGCATGAACATCACGCGTCCGCGGCCTGAGGCGACGGTGTTGCTCACGCACCCGACCGCGCAGGTCGATGGACAGCCGGCGCCGCTGTTGACGATCTCCGAATTGGAACGTGGCCGCACGCTCGCGCTCGCGACGGATGCGACCTGGTACTGGGCGTTTCCTTCGCACGCGAAGGGCGCTCCGACGCGCAGCTACGAGCGCTTCTGGAGCAACGCGATTCGCTGGCTCGTGCGCGATCCGGATCTCACGAACCTGTCCGTGACTGCGGATCCATCGACCGTCGAGCCCGGCAAACCCGTCGGAGTCGTCGTCGTCGCGCGCAAGCCCGACTACCAGCCCGCTCCCGGAGCGAAGGTCAGTGTCGATCTGATCGACGCGGATGACGGCTCAGTGTTGGGAACGCAGCAGGCGAACGCGGGGCCCGATGGAACGGTGCGCATCGAGTTCCCTCCGCCTGAGCCCGGTGCGTACAAGGTGACGGGTCGCGCGACGTTCGAGGAGAAGCCGATCGGTGAAGCCTCAGACGCGGTCGCCGTGCGTGCCGTCGGACCTGAGCTCGCTGATGCGCGCGTGAATCGCGAATTGCTCGAGGAGATCGCGAAGGCGACGAAGGGGAAGTTCTTCGACTCTCCGAATTTCAAGTTGAGCGACGTGCCGTTGCGAGAGCCGCCGTTGATCGAAGTGGGTCGCTCGAAAGATCAGCCGCTGTGGGATCGCTGGTACTGGCTGCTCGCGCTCGTCTTGATCGTCGGCGCCGAGTGGGCCGTGCGCCGTCGCTTCGGCTACATCTGAGTCAGACCGGAGATTCGCCATCGTGTCGAGGTCTCAGACGGCGGACTGAAGTCTCGCTCGCGAGACGGTGCCCTTTCGTAAACGCGCGAATCGACGCCGCTGGTGTTGGTGCGCGAGATGAACAGCTCACCCGCATGCGACCGGAGAAATCCATGCGTCGAAGGGTCAACGGCGATTGTGGACTCGATGAGCTCGGCACTAAGAAGAGACACCTTATTTTAGGGAGGGCGTGATGGGAGTTCGAATCGCTGTGCTGTTGGGGGTTCTTTCTTGTTCGTGTGACCAACGTGGCAAGGGCTTCAGCGCGGCACAGCCCCTTGGTCCGCAGCAGAGCCTGCTCGACGAGATGCACGGACATCTGGAATTTCGTTCTGAACTCGGCGTAGTTCCGATCATCGCTGAGACGGATTGGGACCGCCTCCTTTGTCCTGCGCGCCAGATCATGAGCACGTGAGCTGAGTTGAAAATCCATAGCACCTTCCCTCCCTCAAGAGCCCACCGGCAGAGCGGAAGGGAAGAGCAAGATGGGACGGAAGACAGAAACGAAGCGGAGCAAGACCGCTCGCGCGGCGCGTCATTACCATCCAGCCGAGTTCAAACTGCGCGTGGTGCAGGAGGTGCTCGAGCGACAGACATCGGTTCGCGAGCTGGCGCGGATATTCGGGGTGCATGAACACTCGGTGTACGAGTGGGTGAAGCGGTACAAGGAGCAGGGCGAGGCCGGCCTCGGAAAACAGAAGACAGGCCCGAAGCCGAAACCGAAGGCACCCGACGCGCGGCGCGAAGCGGTGGTGGCGATGAAGCAGGCCTTCGCACACTTCGGGAGCCGCAAAATTGCGGACAGCCTGCGACGCTTCGAGGCGCTCGGAATTTCCGAGACGCAGGTGCGGCGAATTCTGCACGAGGAAGGGCTGCTGCCCACGCAGACGCCGACGTTGCCGAAGGGGCCGCCGCCGGAGAGACGCTTCGAGCGCGCGACGCCGAACCAGATGTGGCAGTCGGACATTTTCGAATTCTGGTTGCGACGCCACCAGAAGCTCTACGTGACGGCGTTCCTCGACGACCACTCGCGCTTTGTGGTGTCGCACGTGCTGGCGCATCACCACAAAGCCACGCTGGTGCTCGAGGCGCTCGAACGCGGCGTCGCGGCGTATGGGGCGCCGCAGGAAGTGCTGACCGACAACGGGCGGCAGTACACGGCGTGGCGCGGCGAGACGGCCTTCGAGCAGACACTCAGGCAGTACGGCATCCGCCACATTCGCAGCAGCCCGCAGCACCCGATGACGCTGGGGAAGGTCGAGCGCTTCTGGAAGACGCTGTGGGAAGAGTTTCTCTCTCGCACCGTCTTCGCCGACTTCGCTGATTGCGAGAGACGGCTGGGCCTCTTCATCCAGGCGTACAACTTCCGACGGCCACACCAGGCGCTGGGCGGGCTGGTGCCGGCGGACAGATTCTTCCTCGCGGCACCGCACGTGAGGGAAGCCATCGAGAGGAACGTCGAGGCGAACGCACTGCGACTCGCGCTCGAGCAGCCGCCGCGAAAACCCTTCTACCTGGTGGGCCGACTGGGAGACCGCGACGTTTCCATTTCAGCGGCGGGCGCAGGACTGCAGGTGCAACTGGGAGACGAGACACCACAAACCATTCGACTGCCGAAGGAGAGCGACGATGCGCACGAAGGCGACGAGCCGAGCCGATTCCAAAGACAGACAAGACAGCCGTCGGGCGCTGCGCTCGAGGCCGACGCCGACGTGGCTTTCGCAGCAGAAGGACCTGGACGAGGTGGCCCGCCGACGGACGCTGATGGTGTTGCAAGTGCTGTCGGGCGAAGTGCCGGTGACGCAGGCCATCGTGGAAGCGAAGGTGTCGCGGGGCACGTACTACCAGCTCGAGAACAAGGCGCTGCAGGCGATGTTGCGGGCGCTCGCACCGGGAGCAGAGCTGACGGGCGCACCGGGAGCGGAGGGGATGGTGCGCCGAATTTCGGAGCTCGAGCTCGAGGTGAAGCGCCTCTTGAAGGAGAAGCGAAGGACGGAGCGGCTTCTCTTCCTGACGCGCAAGCTGGTGGCGAAGGGGCCGGTGGTTTCCGCGAAGCGCGGGAGGCCGAGGAAGCTGCCGACGCTGACGCCGTGGGGCTCGATGAAAAGTGGGGCGAGAAATTCGCAGCCCTCGAGCTCGACGAGTCCGAATTCGACGCCAGCGCCAGCGGAAGTACCTTCGACGTCGAACAAGGATGGCGCGAGCGAGTGACGTGGACGCGCAAACTCGCTGGCGCCGATGCGCCGGGGGCCCTCGATGAGCGACACGGACGAGAGCGAGAGCGAGAAGAAGAAGAAGAGCGACTACCAGAAGGCACCCGAGGTGCCGGAGGAGATGGCGGCGCTCTACGAGGCGGTGCGGGCGGTGTTGGCGAAGGAAGTGTCGGTGAGCGAGGCAGCGCAGAAAGTCGGCCTCTCGCGCAACCGCTTCCAGACGCTGATGCACCGTGGCCTGAGTGGCTTGCTCGAGGGCCTCGCGCCGCGCCCTCAGGGTCGCAAGGCGAAGCCGCAAAGGGAAGCGGAGCTGGAGGAGGAGTTGCGCCGGCTGCAGCGGGAGAACGCCCGTCTCTCGGAACGAGTGGAGACAGTGGACCGGCTGCTGGGCGTGGCGAGCGACCTGATGCGCGGCCGCGTGACGTTGAGCGGCCGCCAGACGGGAGCGAGTGCAACGACGGAGAAACCGACTCGTGACGAC